>JAGCUP010000069.1 GCA_017962765.1 Muribaculaceae bacterium
ACACTATTAAAATTTAACTCCATAATCTTGCGAATTTCTTACCGCAAAATTATGGAGTTATATCGTGGTCGTAAAAGACAGAGTTATAACGTCACTCTAGTCATCGCCTCAATTATTAAAATCTTTCTTGTGCGTCTTTATTCATAGCATTAATGAAGGCTATCAACTTACCAACAAATGTTGTCATTTCATCATCTTGCTCCATTGTTAAGGATGATAATGAAGCCTCTGATTCACCAAGTATTTGCATTGGCTTCAGACAAAAAGCTTTATATGTTCGTATAGGAAGATATTGCTTTGTTTGTGGATAATGTGAGTTTGCCAAACCTGAAAGGTCTGTCCTAAAGATGGAGTATCGATTTTGAAATAAAGGCATAAAAAAGTCCTCATCTTCAAATCTTTCATCATCATCTTGTAAATGAGCCATCAAATGGGCAAAGAAATTATTTACATAAGATTGGTCTCTAGAAACGCGATCTTTTCCTAGACAATGATACCACACGAACCAACAGGAGAACATTAATGATTCTATCCTTGTGCCGGAATTGTTTTTTATAGCAAAGTTTGCTAAATACTTTTCTCTCCATTCCAAGCCAAAGGAAATCATATCCGAAACAGGTACAATTGCTGTATCAGATGCTTTGTTCTTAAAGAAATCAAATAATCCCATAATAAAAAGTTTATGTTAATAATATAGTCATCTTTAATTTAATCGCTCTATCATTTTGGGTGAACAATTGATTATGGTTGTTCTCCATCACGATAAATGGATAATGCTCTTTTATATTCTTCATCATCAAGAAGATTTATACTCACACCATATGCATTAGCAATTTCGCGCATTTGTTTTCTTTCAGCCGATTCTTCTCCATCGTTAATACGTTGATGTGCGTTCAGAAGAGCGGTAGTGACAGCCATCTTGCGAAGTAAAGGATTTCCGCTTGCATTATTATTCACTGTTTCCTCCCCAACAGACTCGTAAATCTCTCTAAAGAAACTACGAATCTCTTTTTCAATTGCAAGCATTCCTTCCGTCTTACTTCTTTTTCCCAAAAGAAGTTCCATTTTGACTTGGCTTTGCTCTTTTGTTCCACCATCAGCCATTATAGAGAGCATCTCATCTTGAAATTCTGTCATCAATCGATTCATATCACTTGGAGTGAGTTGTCCTAATGGCTTGGGGTAGTCATCGTCCTCATTAGAATCAACATCTTGAGATATTTCTGGTTTTTGAGGCTGCTCGGTTGGTTTTGTCTCAACGACTTTTTCTACTTGCTGCGGTTGAGGTTTTGGTTGCTCCGAAGTCATTGGCTGAACTGGACGATTAACCATATTTGATTGTTGTGTGGTGTTTTGCGTTTCTTTCTCCTTTGTTTTTTTATTGCCAAAGTAATAAAGAACACCACCAATTACGCCAAGCAGAATAGTTGCACTAAACTTTTGCCCTGCGGCTTCACCTGCTCCACTTCCTGCTGCAATGATAGCTACAAGAAAATTAAGGGCGGCAAAAATGAGTAAAATAATTCCTGTAATTTTCATATATTTTCAATAAAAGAGTGATGACAACATTTTTGATTAAGTAAATTTCGGGTTCTCAATTATGTCCTTTATGCTTGACGGAAGCTGAGCATCTAGCTCGTAAAAAGATGGACCACCGTCAAGCACATCCTTAATTCTGCATTCTAATTCATCATCGTATAACTGAGATACTTTTCTCATAAGACGAGATACAGTTGCAAACTGGACTTCCATCATTGTCATTTTTGTTTGATGACCATTAATTGGAACATAGACTATATAATTAGGAAGCCAATTGTTTTTTTCAATCATATCCGTGATGCCTACTTTACATATCCAAGCAGAAATAATCAAAAAAGAAACATCAGGATCATTCTCGTATCCGTCAAGCATATTCTTGACATTGGCGACTGCATTGCCAAGCTTAGTCAGCTGTTTCGCGTTGTCGAATAATCCCATATCATTAATTAAAGTAATTGTATAACAACTTAGCTATTGCGGTAGCAGGAAGTATAAACAATCCAACCATGCAACCGCTACCAGAAGAAGAGCCACCACCTTTGGGTGCACCTGATGGACAGCCATCCATACTGTGGCCGTCTCCTCTACCATTTGATTTATTACACCCATAACAGACTTGAACTTTCTTAGAAGGATTGCGTCTATCATACCAATAATAACTAGATACAGACATTGGCGCGCCACAGAAGGGACATCTTCCGTTGTCAACAAGTCCTAGAGATTTCAAGAAATCTAATGCTTTTGGGTCATCAAATGCATCTAATATCAAAGCATTTTTGGGAAGATAATCTTTAATTTCATATTCCTCATTCCCTGATACACGATAACCATTCTCATTCAGTTCCTTAACTATTAGCCCACGATATTCATCGAAACTAAGGCTATTAATATAGCTACTTGTGTACTTCATTTAAGAATTATTTAAATTGTGATGAAACATTATCCATATATTTCCTTGTACTGGATTCAATCCTTTCTATCATTTGTTGTTGATCCATAAATTCGGGGAATGTCCAGTCAAGTTTATGGTCACCTATGAACATGTTTTTCATTTCAAAGGTGACATTTATTTTGTCAAATGTATGTTGGAAATGGAAAGCAATGCTTCCTGAAGCGTTTTTCATACCAACACATACATAATTGTTCGTTTCCTTAACAACTTTCAGACCTGAATCTGGGTCTATAAAATTGTCTATCAATGTGCGGTATTTCACTCTCATGCCGCCTTGTTTAACTAATTTGTCGTTTTCTTTGTATGAATCCTTTGCAAAATTAAAAATAATAATTCCAACAATTATTGCGACAAATATAAGGAATGTACTCATCTGGAGCAAGTTATTTTAGTCAAAGTAATAGGATATTTCTTGATAGATTTGGCTGCTGGATTTAGACTTGTCAAACTTAAATTCTTTAAGAACAGATGAATTTTGAATTACAGCTACCCTTAATTGAGAACCACCAAGCGCAGTATAACTCATAAAAAGTTCTTGTCCAGCATTGTTTTTGAATCTAATTGACTCATCATAAGAGCGCTCCAAGGCAATCGAATGATTTGGGTCTTGTAGAACAAGATCAACAACAGCACCAAAATTTTCTCTTAAACGAGTTGCCGTACCTGGCGTTTTAAGAGCAACTGCTTCTTCTTGATCAATTTTCTTTCGATAACTTGATAACCAGATTATGGCACCAACGCAAATGATAATCAGTAGAATTGTCATGTTAATAAAAATATGTTGTGCCGACCCTGCACAAGGTGAGTTGTATCAGAAAGCGGAGCCGCAAATTTCACCTCCAGACATGAGGCCTCAACACAAGAAACACACTAAGCTTCAAGCCATGTTAAGGTTATGTCTAATAATAAGGTAAATACACTCTCTTCCAATATGTTTGAGTAAGAATGCTCTTTCCTCGGTTGCAAAAATAATAAAATTTTCTAATACAGAAGTAAGATTGGAATGAAAATTTCAAAGGAATACTTCGAGTCCGTTGATCTCGAAGATGCAGACATCACGCACTTGGCGAATCTGCCGGCTGTCGAGCAATTTCATCTGGCGAGTGCCTTGATAGAAATTATAGCGAAGCGGCACGCAGTTGCGCCATTCCTGGATTTCTCCTGATTTCGTCCAGAGCTTGATGTCTACTGGGTCACCAGCCTTGAGCATCTTGCGAAGCGTAGTTATGTGGATTGATTGTGCCATATTAATTATAGGTGGGATTAAATGGGTCTGCGAATATTCGGTCGTGGTCAACCGAGAGATAGTCAGTAGGAAGATAGGTGCGCCTGTCTTGGTACTGATAGGTGAACTTGACCGTGTTGAGTTCGCCGTCTCGGTCATGGATTTCGCAGGTGAAGTCGGTGATAAGTATAATCGGCATGTATTGCGGATTGTACGAGCCGTAATTGCCTTCGTCGAAATCAGTGCGCACGGTTGCCATGCGCACGTCATGCGAATAGAACAGCTGCTCAATCCACCGGGCTTGCTCCATAGTAAGCCCAGAGGTTTCCACCTCATACTGCTTCTCGTTCTGCTGGTTGTAGAATGTCGAGAGCCGATGGGTGACGGCTATTGAGCGGTCAACCTTAGGCTTGTGCGTGGTGACTGCTTGCAGTGTACACAGCTCATAAACATTGTAGGCATTGCGGAAGTAGAGCGATAGCGACGGCTCGTGACGCTGCACATAGTATGTGAAGGCACGTTGCCCGGCGTGTATGCTGTAGGCGTGCACGGTGATTTTGTCTCTCGGTCTGCCATCGGCAGGACTCTCGACAATGCCCATCAGCACCTCGTAGGTGATCTCCAGCTTGTAGATGCGGCTGTGGTTATACTGTCCGCAGTTCTCCCTCATGGTATAGATGCGCGGCTCGCCGCCAGCGACACCCTCGACACTCGCCACCACTTGGTAGGTGATCAATTCCTGGGCATTTGCTTCAATGAAGAAATGCAGGAACTCCGTAGCCTTTGGCGAAATGAGTTTCGCCTCATTCGCCATACCGATGAGCTGCTTGATGTTGTACCATTTCCCTCGGAACAGCGAACCATAGTAAGGTATGGGGTAATAGGTGCTGTCGGGTGTGGGAACACGAATCAGCACAGCGAACCAGTAAATTTCTCAGTTTAGGAACATTTCGGAGGCGGACATTAAGGGGAGAAAGTAAATATCGACGGTTTTTCCGCTTTCTTCAATGGTTAGAATGTCATAACTATGGCCATCGTGAATTTTCAGTTGTTGACCTTTGATACGCGCGACTTTCACAATATCATACAAGAAGAAATACTCGTCGCTGATTTCATTGACGTACAATGCAGTTTCGAGTGTTTTTCCATTGCCACTGGCCATAATCACACGGGCAAGCAGCAGCGACTTGAAGAGCAGGCTCTTGGCTTCCTCGGCTCGGCCAGTGTGTTTGGCACAGATGTAAGCCTTATAGATGTTTTGTGCCGCGACGGGATTATTCTCAATTAGATTGGAAAGCATGGTGAAAGCGGCCTCATAATTGCCCGCCTTCAGCGAGTCAAGGGCATTGACGCGCTCGGTAAACGATGAGGTCTTTCGCTCGATTGGAGCATCATAGTAACCATAATAGACAAGTGCTGCTTCTTCGACAGAGAGAGTTGTGTCGGCGGCGATGAAACGCGTCAAGAGTGCGTTATAACGCTCGCCGTCGGCGGCAGCACGTGCTTTCAGCGTGTCGACGGGCACAGATAGTTTTGCCATCCTTTGTGCGTTAGATGTGAAGCCAAAAGCCATTAGAATGGTAGCCACGGTGGCCATGTGACGAATGATTGAAGAAACGTTTGTCACCATAGTGATTGAAGTTTATTAAATACTTTGATGAATTATTCTGACGCAAAGGTAAGCTTTTTCCCTTAATCATTGCCATTTGAGATGCGAAATTTAAAAAACACTTTGGGTCCGTTGATCTCGAAGATGCAGACATCACGCACTTGGCGGACCTGCCGGCTGTCGAACAATTTCATCTGGCGTGTGCCTTGATAGAAAAAATAGCGAAGCGACATGCAGTTCCGCCATTGTAGGCATTGCGGAAGTAGAGCGAGAGCTCGCAGCTCATAGCTCATAGCTCACGGCTCAAAGCTCAAAGCTCTCGGCTCGCAGCTCAAGGCTCAATCAGGTTATAATGCTCGTCGAAGGTTAGGGTAGATGCATCGGCGAATAGCAAGGTGTAGTTGCCGGTGTCGCGGTCGTGATAGATGGCGACGACATCTTCGCACTGTTTGGCATTGTTCGCATTGAGGAACATGATTATTTTGCCCGGAATAAGGCGCTTGGGCAGGGGTGCCGGAGTGGTGGTGACGCTGGTCCAGTTGCCCTGCTTGTCGAAGGTGAGGTAGGCTCCGCTGGCAAGTCGCGCATCGAAGGCGATGTCCATTTTGCTTTTTTCCTTATGGGCCTCTACGACCTCATCGCCGGCGAAATAGGCGGCAAGGATTTTGTGGGCCATGTGTGGCAATTTTTGGGGCTCAATGACTTCGGGCCCTGCGGCCACTGCACCCATTGTAATGCAAGCGGCCAGTAAAAATAGGATAGCTTTTTTCATACTTGGTTGATATTATGTGATGTTGATATATTATGGCGAGTGAATGTGGAAAGGAAAATTAGTCGGGAATGGAGAAGTGGCAATGAGCCAAAGACCACGTCAAGGACAAAGGCCCGGATAGCCGACGAAGGCAAGGGCAAGGCTTATAATGCGGCTATCCGGCCAAAAAGGGTTGTAAATTTTTGTCCTAAAACAAAAACTTGTGGTACTTTCGCCCAAAGGCGAAAGTGAAATTCGGAAAAGCCACTCTCCATTTCCCGTAAAGGAAGGTTAGCGTCCAATGAGACGCAAGTCCTTCGCACCTAATTCCCGCCGTTTCGTGTGCCCGGGCCTCGCCGTGGCGTGGCGGTAGGCGCGCGAAAGGCGGTTCATTCGTTCTTATTCTCTTTCCCGAGGGCGTTGAGATAGTCGTAGGTCTCGCGCAGGTGCTCGGGGATGACGATTTTAAGGTTGCCCACGAATGCACGTTGCTCTATGACGTAGCGTTTGCGCTCGTTGGTGATGTCCTCGATTTTCTTGCGATACTCCTCGAGTTCGGCCTCATATTCGTTTTGCAGCTCCAGCGACCGCTTTTTGATATCGTTCTGGATATGTGCCTTGAGGTTGTTGAGACGTGCCTCAGTCTCGCGGTAGCTGCTTTGCAGCTCGAAGAAAGTCTTGTCGAGTTGCTCGGTGGTCACCGAAGGCTCGTAGGTATAGACCATGGCATCGCGTCCGTTGCCTTGGATTTCGGAGGGATTTTTCGAGTAGTGCAGCAGGTTGGCGCGGGCGAGCGACACGTCGCCGTCGGGGTGTATGTGCTTGCCGTAGGTGGCTGCGAAGGCCTCGACGGTATAGTACTCGTTGCGTTCCTTCACTGTCATCAGGTCGAGGCATGTCTCGGCGGTGGGCATCTCCTTTGCCTGTGGAGGTGTGGGCATTTCTATGCCTTTGAGCACGCAATAGTTAATATTGCCCATCCCTTCGATTTCCTGTAACATCGCGTCCTTGCGCTTGATGGCCTCTCGTGCCCAGGCGCAAAAGGCGTACATGCGCGCGATATCCTCGATGAGGCCTTTTATACGTCCGAGGTCGGTGTAGCCATGCTGAAGCACTTTCTTTTCGCTGTCGATAAGCTCGACGCTCTTGGTATAGAACTGCAAGGCGGCGAGTTCGGCCTCCTTGTCTTGGATGACCTCTTTGGCGATGTTTGCCAGGTGGTTAGCGCTGGTCGAGGTCATTCCTTTTTCACCAAAAAAGTTGGGGATTTTCTGTTCCATCAGTCGTTATAGGGTTATATGGTTAATAAGTTTCAAGTATTTTAGTGGTCACAAAGTAAATCATAATAATTGGCTTGTGCAAGCCCGCGCCACAAAAAAAGCCATCCCCCAATCAGATATAAGTTGGTTTCTGTTATCATTTTGATTTAAAAAAGGTGGCAACCGTTGATGGCTGCCACCTTTTTGATATTAGGGGATTGTTGTTTTAGAACATACGTTTGACTACTTCGCGGGTGCCGTCGGTGTAGATGGTCACGACGATGTTCACGCCGTCGAAGGGACGATCCGACATCTGGCCGGCCGGGTTGCTGTAGACAACCTTCAGCACCTCGTGGCTACCGACCTTGATGTTGTTCACGTCGGTAATCACACCTTCGTCATTAATGTTGCCCAGGTCGGTCAGGCCTTCCAACGGATACACCTTGTAGAATTCACTTGCGGCCTGTGCGCGACGTGCACTAATCTTGTTTGCCGAGTAGTTGCTCGTCGATGACGTCGTCAAGGCGGTGAAGCTGTACACATGACCGTCCTCGAGTGTTGCCGTGCCGTTATACAGCGAGAAGTCCACATTGATGCTACCCTCAAGGCCGCCTTGGTTGACATGGCCGATTTCAGTCGGCACTATGAACGTGCGGCTTGTGGCATCCCACATTGCCCAGGTCACCGTGGCGACCTCCATGGGCTTCGGGTTCACGAAGAAGTAGGTTGTGTTACCCGAGCTGCTCGTTTGCTCGCTGTAACCGAACGATGGTATAATAAAGGTGTTCGGCGTGTAGTCGAAGGAATTATGTGCCGCGGGCAGTGAATCAAGTTCAATCTGCGGATTGTAGATGTCGGTGTAGCAACCCGTCACGTTCTTCAGCGTCTTGCCCAGCAAGTCGGATGAGAACGTATTACCAGGACAAGTCAGTGCCACCCAGTTGCTCTCATCATACTCGCCAACATTCAGTTGTGTGGCAATCTCATGCATGTAGTCGACAGTGCCGTCGGGCTTCACGCTCTTCTCGGCATATTCGCCAGCGTCCTTGCAGTAGAGCGTCTTGCCGTCACTGCTGAGCTTATAAGCAATCAGGTTGTCGGCAACCACCTTGTAGTGCTGGTACCAGTCGGCCTCTTCGACGATTTTGGCAAGTCTGCGCTCGCCAGGGATCGACGACTTGAACCCCACTTCGTAGAAGTAGCTGCGATAACCACCCACATACACGCGATAGATCTTCTCTGGATCGAGTGTTGATGATGTCAGCGTCACATCGCTTGCATTGTAGCTTGTGGTGTTGGTCTGGCTATCCACTTGGTCAAGCATCGTCAGCGTGCCGTCTTCCTCGTTCTCTTCCAGCTCATAGATGTACATGAAGGTCGGATAACTGTAAAGAGAGGCAGAGAGGTTGTGGCCGTAGGCTTTCACCTGCGAGCAGTTCGTCACATTATAGTATGTGTAGTACTGAGTGGTGTTGGAATTGTCGACAGTACCCATGCCATAGGCAATGTTGGTGGAATTGGGGTCAAAGTAGTAGTCATCACCCGGGAAAATGTCATTTTCGCTCCATTCCAGACCAACGCCGTCACCCTGCCAGATATATTTGTTGTTGCTGCTGAAGCCCGTCCAGTTCTGGTCGTTGTATAGCCAAGCATCGCGAGCCATCATCACCGGCAGGGTCAACCAAGCGCAATCCTGGGTGGGATACTCGGTAAACTTGTACGGATTGTCTGCGATGTCGGAGAACCAGCTATGCGCACCGATTGACGTAAACTTGGCGACATCCAGATAGGTGCTATAAGCGGTTCCCTTAGTGCCAATCGAGCCATACAGACCCAAATCAAGGGTTGTGTCGCCGCTGGTGAACGTCAACTTGCCGCGGAACGAACCGATAGCCATAGGTGCGTTGAAGGTCACATTCACCTGCTTTCCCGCGCTCGCCTCGGCGATGCTGAAGCTCGTAACGTCGTACCCGTACACGCCATTCTCGTCGGTCAAGGTCACTGTGACATCACTAGTGAGGTAACGTCCGGTAACGGTGACAGTCTCAGTAACCGACTCGCCAGGCTGTGCAATGAAGTCGAGCTCAACGGGGTCGGCAACCAGCGACGGACTATGCGTGACCTTCGTCTTCTCGTAGAGGTAGATGTTGTTTGAACTCGTGTTAACACTGAAGGTGTTGTTGTAGTACCTCAAGTAATAACTATTCCTTGATCCCTTAAAGTACAATTGGTTGGTACCTTTGGTCCAGTTGTTGGACGACGATGTCGCGAATTGGAGCGAGCGGTTGCCGCCGCTGCCCGAAACTGTCGCATAGTAATTACCGTTCTTGAACGTCCACAGGTTTGAACTGGTGCCTGCCGTGAACACCGACGTGTCATCAACGTCATCGCTCTCGATATACACAGCATCGGCGACATCGGTGTCGCTCTTAATGGTCACAGCGTCAGTAGCTATCGTGGCGTTGTTGTGACCGAGTGCATAAGCACTGCCAGCGCTGTTGCTGCTGACAATCAGATACTCGTTGCCGGCGGTCAGCGTGGTGGTGAGTACATAGATATAGGTCGGCGTGTCAGTAGCGTGACCGCTGAGAGCGACCGACTGGGTCGCGCTGCCACTGGTGAGGTTCAGCGTTCCAGTGAACGTTCCCTCGGTGGCAGCATTGAAGGTGACAGTAACGGTAAGTGAACCCTCGTTGTTCAGCGTCTCTGCATCGAGTGTTTCCTTGTTGACTGTGAACACGTTGTTGGCATCGGTCAGGGTCACAGCCACATCTTCGGGCAAGAACCGTCCAGTCACGGTGACCGTCTGGCTGCTCGCTTCGTTGAGCTGTGTATCGTAGTAGAGGTTCGACTTGTCAACGATAATAGTGGGCGTGGCGGCCTCGGCATTGCCGCTCAGGTTGATGGTCACGTTATCGGCATTGCGGCTACTCAGCGTGATGCTGGCTGTCGTCTGGCCGGCGCCCTGCGGTGCCCAAGTGATAGTGAGCGCCACGTTGTTCGTGTTCTTGTCAATGCTGGTCTTGTCAATACTGTAGATGCCAGCCGCGTCGTTGAGCGTGACGGCGATGTCTTGCTCGAGGTTCGAGCTGGAGACATTCACGGTCTGCGTGTAGGTGCGCGTGGCATAACCGGTGAAGGCCACGTTGGTCGGCGTGGCGGTAATCGTTCCACCTTGTGCCTCACCCGTGATGTTGATCACGACATCGTCGGCAGAGCCGTTGCTCAGTGTGAGCGTGGCGGTAGTGTTGCCGCGTTCGGTGGGAGCGTAGGTTACGGTGATGGTGCCACCATTACTGCTCAGCGATGTGTTGTCGATGCTGTAGGCAGCGTTGCCGCTCAGTGTGGCGGTGATGTTGCCTGTGATGTGGTTGCCGGTCACGTTCACCGTCTTGGTATAGGTGTTACCCGTATAACCCTCGAAGGCGAGCGTGGTGGGAGTGGCAGCGATGTTCGGACCGAGTGCGGTACCGCTCAGGTTCACGGTCACGGGGTTGCAGTCGGTGCTGGTGAGCGTCACGCTGGCGTTCGTTTGGCCGACGGCCGTCGGCGAGTAGGTCACGGTGACCGTTACGCCGCCATTGGCCTCGGCTTGCGCCTTGTCAATGCTGGTCTTGTCGATGCTATAAATGCCTGCACCATTGTTGAGCGTGGCGGTGATGTTACCGCTCAGGTTCACACCGGTCACAGTGAACGTCTTGGTGGCAGTCTCGCCAACGTAAGTGTCGGTGATCGACAGGCTGGTGGGCGTGGCGGTGATGCTCGGACCGGTAGCGGTACCGGTGATGGGCACCGTCACAGTGTTGGCACCGGTGCCGGTGGTGGTGAGCACCAGGTTGGCGCTGTGCGAACCGGCTGCGGTCGGGGTATAGGTGATGGTCACCGTGGCACCGTTGGTGGCTGCCGATTGGGTGATGGTCGTCGGCGACACGCTGAACATGGCAGCGTTGGTGCCGCTGATGGCAGCCGACACGTTGCCCTGCAGGTTAGTGCCGGTCACGGTCACCGTCTTAGTCGCGCTTTGCGAGGTGTAGGTGTTGGAGAACGTCACACTCGTGGGATTGGCAGCCAGGGCCGGAGCGGTATAGACACCGTTACCCGAGAGCGATACGGTCACATTGGCGGCATTGCTGCTGCTCAGCGTGACGGTGCCGGTATAGTTGGCACTCACGTTGGCCGTCGGGGCAAAGGTCACAGTGATGGTGGCGCTTGCCGTGCCATCGCTTGCCTTGGTGATAGAGGTCTTGTCTATGCTGAAGTTGTTGCCGCTCTTGGCCAGCGAAATGTTGCCCTCGAGGTTCTCACCGGTCACGGTGAAGGTCTTTGTGGCGGTGGTGCCGGCGGTCACGTTCGAGAACGTGAGGCTGGTCGGTTCGGCGGTGATGCGCGGCGAGTTGTTGTCGAGAATTTCGGCGATACCAGCCAGAGCGTCAATCTTACCGTTACCGAAGTGGCTTGCGTTGGTACCTGCGGTGTAGCTATCGTGGATGGCCGTCTGGGACATCAGCTGCTTCACCTTGTTCACGGTGAGGTTCTTCCATTCACTCTTGGCATTTTCATGTTGTGAAGCCTGTAGCCACAGTGCCACAATACCGGCAGCACATGGGGTTGCCATTGACGTGCCCTCCATATAGGCGTAGGGGTTGGTCGAATTGTTCACCTTGAGGTCGCCAATGAAATTGTCGCCCCAATAGCTATATTCACTATCTACTGATTTCGTGTGATTATGGTTGATAGCAGCAATCAGACGGGCTCCTGGAGCCGTAATCCATGGGTACTGGACTCCGTTGGGACTTTCGGCAGCAGTAGCATAGCTCGAAAAGTAGGCAATGTCGCCGTTAGTGTATTCGGTGTGACTCGTGGTGGTACCAGCATAGTTGGTTGTGGCGCGCTCCGAGACGTAAGCACCAACTGAAATTACGTTGGCAATCATTGCCTCATCACTCACGCACATATCGTCGCTACCATTGGTCCAAGTATAACCGCTGGTGCTCAGGTGATTGGTGAAATAACCATAGCTGCCACCCCACACGTCAACCACCGAGCTGGAAGCGCCGCTGTAGGGATATACCTGAATGGCGAGCGTGTAGTTGCTCGTGTAATAAGTTTCGCCGTTCTTGGTTGTAGTGCTTGTGCTGCGCGAGGTGATACCATTTTGCGAATAGAGTATCACTTGTGTTTTGTCCGATTCGATTTCGTCGTAGTACACACTAAGCGTACCGCTAAAGTAAGACGATAAACCCGACACTGAACTGGTTGAGCTGGTTATAGTTTTGGAGGTTAATTCTGCGCCAGTGTTGGCATTAAGAACAATAATCTTAACAGCGAGTTTAGTGACGCTGGTGTTGCGCGCCCAAGCATTAGCAATAAGGCCTGCGTACATGTAACCGGCGTCGGTGTTGCTGTAGCTTGCAGAACGAAGGACGGCACCCAAAGGATTAGAACTGGTGGCGGTGCCACGGATGTGGTAGCCGCCGCCCTCGCCGTCCTTGCTCTTGCCACCGTCATTGCTGGCGGCGAACAATGCCACGCGGTTGGGGTGGCTGTCGCCAAACTTACTGTTGTAGACGTCGGCGACATCGCCAGTTCCATCGTGAGGACCCCATTGCGAACCCCAGCTGTTGCTCACCACAAGGGGTTTGCCCTGCTGGTCGGCGTAGGTGCACATGTTGTTGACTGCGTTTGTCAGATAGGTGTCACTTAATCCTTTGACACCAGCAAGATAAAGGTCGGCACCAGGGGCCATACCGCCGTAGGTGGCATTGGCATGGTTGTCGGTGACGGTGACAGTTGTACCGCTCACGGTGACGCTCGAGCCACCGGCGGTCGAACTGGTGTGCGTGCCGTGGTCCTCACTTTTGTCGTCGGTGAGGGTACTCGTGATTTGCGAACCGCTGTAGGTCTGAGCCGAAGAGCCGTTGTACACATACGCCTGCTTGATGCGGCTGTTGCCGCTGGCATCCTTGAATGCGATGTGGTTGAAGTCAATACCCGTGTCAATCACACCGAGTACCACGCCCGAGCCATCAAAGCCTTCGGGCAGTCCTGCGGCGACGGCATCAGCCGTCAAGGAAAGCACGTCATCGACATTGGTCTTCTGGCGCGCCACTTTGGTGGTGGGACGCATCATCGTAGCAGCTCTCACGCGGTTCACTTTGGCAATGTCCGAAACGGCGCCAATCTTGTCAATTGGAATCAATGCCGTAATCAGCTTGCCATCGAGGAAGGTCGATTGGACGATGACGCCCAGCGACTCCAAGTCGCTGATTGCCGATGAATCGTCCAAGCGAACAAAGGCCGACATATACACTATGCCATTGATAGTGTCGGGCTTTGCGACGAATTGGTCTCCCTTGAACCCAGGATCAGCCATCTTCAGACCAAGCTGCCGAGCACGCGCGCGCTGAGGCGCGTCGTCGGTGTCTAATGTTCCGTTGACCTGATCGAGGAAAATCTGGGTGGAGATCGAATACTTGCCTTCGTTGTCGGCAAACACTGCTAACACAGTCATTGTCGCGACAACGAACATTAAAAGTAGTCTTTTCATCCTTGATTAAAGATTAAAAATTTAGTGAATATTTAAAAAAATTAGTCCAAAAATAAGTCAAACGCGGCAAAACTACCATTTTCAATAGAAACATGCAATTTTTATCAACGAATCGGGTAGAATTATAAACGAGCCCCAATTTTTAGGGTTCGGCGCAAAAAAAAGGTGGCAACCATGATGGCTGCCACCTTTTTTTAGTATGATAAGTGATTCAAAAACTTATCGGTAGAGTTGCTTGGACACTTCGCGGGTACCGTCGGTGTAGATGGTCACCACGATGTTCACGCCATCGAAGGGACGATCCGACACCTGGCCGGCAGCGTTGCTGTAAACAACCTTCAGCACCTCGTGGCCGGCAACCTTCACATCCCCAACCTTGGTGACGATATTGCCGCTACCGCTCAGGTCTAACGGCATCACCACGAAGCTGCCATCGGCATCGTCGCCAGAGCCGTTGATCTTGCGGGGAGCACCACTGCCGCCAGTGGCAGGCTTAGCGGCCACGGCGGTGAACTGGTAAGCCTCGCCCACTACAAGGTCGGCGCTACCGTTGTAGCTCAAATCGACCATGAACGCGCCATGGAGGCCGGCGCTGTTCATACCGCTCTCGCTGGCGGGCAGCGTGAACTTGTTGTTACCGGCATACACGGCATAGGTCACGGTGAACACCTCCTGCACCTTCGGGCTCATGAAGAAGTACACATCGCCGTGGGGGGTGGTGACACCGGCAGCGGTGAGGTTAGCGCTCAGGAAGTTGGCGGCGCAGTACACGTTGGGCGTGAATGCGGGGTCAGCCACTTCGCCAATCCACGAGTCAACCGTGTTTTTGTCGGTCGATGCAGGCACCTGGATGGTGTAGTTCACGCCATCGCTGTACAGACCGGTGACATTCGTGATATACTTGCCCACATAGCCGGCAACGACATCATTGGTCATTGCGCTGTTGAGGAACTCGATAACAACCCAGTTGCTCTGGTCCCAGTCGTTTTCCTGCTTGGGAATTACGACGCCATTCACCGTGCCGCTGGCGGCCAACTCGCGCATGTAGTCGATTTGGCCTTCAGGTTTATCGCGGCGGACGATAGAAAGGTTGGCATCCTTTGCCCACAGCTTGTTGCCCGATGCGCGGACCACCAGAAGCTGGTCGCTGATGGTGTAAGTTTCGCCGGGAGCGCATTCGCACTCGAGGGTGGCAAGCGTCACTTCCTCAAGGCCCAGCGTGGTGAACAGCGTGGACGGAGTCCATGCGCTGGTGTAGCCACCTCCAACGCCCTGCACCTGCACCTCATAGGTCGTTTCAGGTGTCAGGCCAGTGATGGTGTAAGGACTGGTCACGTTATCGTCATCAATAAATTCAATCCATTCAGGCTCAGTTTCAGGATTTGGCACGAGAATTTCAATGTCATCAACATCCAGCAAGAATTGGTCAGTCACACCGTAATGGCGTATTGCGACGTAACCTTCTTGTCCTGCGTAAGCGCTAAGGTCGAACGAATACTGCACCCAACTGGATGTGGCAGTCTTTTGCGTTCCAACCATTGTGAAGTTAGCCGGATTTGCGTTGCCTGTGGTAGAAACGCATACGCCAAACTTTTCTGCGGGGTAATTGGTGTCTTGTCCCTTTGCCCAGAAGGTGATTGAGCCACCCAATTTCACTTTAGGTGAAACAAGATAGTTGTCAGGCGTAAGGGGTCCAACAAGATTGCTGTATGAACCAGAAGTTACCATATCTTGAGGGCTGTGGCCTGTGCCTGCCAAGGAACCTCCTTCAGCTAAGTAAACACCGCCTACTGCCGAACCAAGAACCCAGTTGTAGCCGTCGCCGTCGGCATCAATAGCTGTCCAGCCGGCGAGTGAACTATCCTCAAAGTCCCACAAGCGATCAGTGTTCATCGGGTCGAGTTCTACGTATGGGCGATAACGCAAGTTCCAAGCCTCATTGTTCTCGCCAGGGGTCCAAGTGACCTTGCCTGTGGTCATCGTGGGTTCAACATTCACGATAATGGGCTCGCCGGGAAGACCTTCCACAGGCGTGCGGAATGCCATCTCCCGAATTAAGCAGCGCTCGCCACCCACCACGATTGCATAAATCCTATTTGGATCAAGATCTTGTTCTGATTCCAATACAACAGAGCTGCTGGTTTTAGTACTCTGCCAGCCTTCAACAAAGTTGTCACTAGTGAAATCATCAGTTGTGGTGATATCATAAATCTCGAAGAAGGTCGGATAATCATTGGTGGGATCAATATTGTATAACAATGCCTTGGCTTTCGTGCAGTTAGTCACATTGTAAATCATATAGAACAATGTGGTAGAACCCGAGGCGGTAAGGCCACTGCTACCTAACGATATTTCGTCATGGCTGCCAAAGTATGGCCCGCTGCCCTTAAATTCATTGGTTGCGTTCCAACTATCACCATAGAGGCCAAAGTTGCTCCAATAAGCACCTGCCCATGCCTGGTTGTCGTAAGCTACACCGCCATAAACCGTATAAGAGGGCAGTGTGAGCCAAGCACAATCATTATTCGTATCTACGGTATATTCGTAAGGCTTGTCCATTGGGTAGGTCATGCCGGTGTACCAGTCGGTTTCATCAAGAGTATTATACTTTTGAATGTCGAGGTAATCACTGTGGGCGGTGCCCTTCACGGCACATGTGCCGCTGAGGTTCACAGTTTTACTGAGGGTGCCACTGGTCAAGGTTATAGTGCCAGTAAAGCTTCCAGTGTCTTGGGAGCCGAAAGTAACAGTGACATTGGCACCGGTCGAGGCCTCGGCATCGGCAATGCTAATGCTAGTGGGGCTCACCGAGAACACCCCATTTTCATCACTCAGAGCGATACTGACGGGAGCTTCTAAATTGGCGCCTTTCACATTAAATGTGGCATTGGTGGACTCTTCAGGCCCCGCACTCATGTAGATGTCGGTGGGATTTACCGTCAACTTGGGCTGATTCAACGGCGTCTTGAAACCAATCTCGTAGAACCTGGTGCGAGCTCCACTTACAACTACTCTATAGACGTGGTCATCGCTAAGATTCGTCACCTGCAAATTGATTGAAGCATTCCTTGTGGTGCTTCTGGCTTGTCCGGCTTGAGTAGTCGTTTCGGTGATAGAACCATCCGCATTCTTGGTACATTCATAAACCGTTAAAGTTGCGGGATAGCTGGTCATACTAGCATTATTATTCAAGCCAAGTAACTTCACTTCGGTGGTGTTGGTCACATAGAATGTAACGGTTCTGGCTGTAGTGCCGCTTGTTGAGGTATTGCCAAAATACTTAGCTTGTGCGGAGGTGAAATAGCTGCTGCTTCCTTGATGAATATCAGTGGCTCCCCAAGTGGTAGTGCCATTTATTCCACTGGAAACGGTAGTTGCGATATTTGACTTAATCCACTTTTGGGGACCGGCGTTACTCTGATATCTATAACCACTCCATGCGCCATAGACCGAGAGGGTGAGCCAAGCATACTTTTCGGCGGTATTCTCGGTGTACTTATACATGTTGTTCACGTAGGTTGTGTTCCAACCGGCAGCATCAATGGTGGCATATTTCTGGATATCGAGGTAAGTGTCGCTGGCTGTGCCGCCACTCTCCTCAACCGCATTAGCTGCCATATAGGTGAAGCTCACCGTGCCATTGCTGTTCTTGGTGATGCTGGTGATGGGCTTGTTGAGGTTCGTGCTGGAATTGTAGAGCGTGGAGGCTGGCGTGGAAGTGCTGGTGAGCTTGTTGTTGCCGTTGTAAGGATACAGGTCACCACTTTCATTATCCATGCTCAGCGTGTTGTCGGCAGGAATAATCGTCATTCCCTGGTCGCTATAATTGTTCACTGTATTGTTGTTCCAACGAGTGGCGTTATAGTTCACATGGGTCACCATCAAGCCCGAAGAAGGGGCATACTGGTTCCAGCCCGCCTTTTGGATATTTTCTACGATATAATACTCATTGGCATTGTTGCTGGTGATTTTATATGCTTGGCCACCGGCATCAACTGTGGCGGTGGTATAGGTCGTGCCCTCAACAGGCGTGCTAAGGCTCATCCATCCCATGAAGTTGCGCTCGTAGGCAGTATATCCGCAGGGGGTGTTGCCGTTGTTGTTATAGCATCCATAATCAAGCAAACTCCAACTTCCCATTCCGTAATAACTGGTGTTTCCGGTGGAATAAAAATCGGGCAGTCCTAAGCAGTGAGAGTACTCATGGCAGAATGTACCGATGCCATCAAGTGTAGTGCCATTGTCGCTACTGCCACCAACTTCGTTGAACACGGCAAACTTGTTAATTACTTTGCCGTTCCTGGTGACAGCGCCTGTTCCGGTGCCTAAAGCAGAGTGAGCCGATGTGAGGTCCCATTGCATGGGCCATACTGAGTTGGAGACACTACTTTGAGCCTCGCCAACTCCTGCATAAACCACGATACAGACATCGACTTCGCCATCTCCGTCATTGTCGTACTGGCTCCAGTCGATATTGTTGCCGGCTTGGCTGATAGCATCTTCAACCATCAAACCGACACCACGGTCAACACTCTGGCCTCCTACATTAACGTTGCGGCCATAGGTAGCACGAGTGCTAGGGAGCGTGTAAATGCCATATACGTCAAATTGTGGGGTATATGCATTTTTGCTCTGGTCCACAAAATACTGATATACACTTTTGTTTCCCGTCTTATAGTGAGCTTCAAGTTGCGCCTTGGTGTTTGACATGCTCTTGTCGGAGTACTGGACCAAGATAATGGGCACGCGAGGGGAGCCGCTGTTAGGAACTTGAGTGGCTTTGTTCGAAGCCCCAGGGGCGCGTCTCGGCAACTGGGATTCAGTGCTTTGTGAAGTTGGGGACATTTTAGACGAGTTGTCATCAATAAATGCCTTCTCATCAGCGCTGCGCTCACTCACATTATGAGCCTTGATGCTCGAGATGCCTTCGGTGGTTCTGTAATAGAACATACCGTCGTCAGCCTGTTGGATGGTGTATCCATCGGCAGTCACATAGTTGTGGTGCCATTCGTCACCCATGAGCATCACTTGTAACGTGGAGCCGTCGGGCTGCGTCACAGTACGAATGCCATGCTTGGCAGGCACCGCCATTGCCGTGGTGCATGCCACCACAATGGCCATGAACAGTAATAGGAATTTTTTCATCTCTAAAAATTTATAGATACTTGTAAACCTAATAAATATAAAAAATCGCGCAAAGGTACGTTTTTTTTATGTGAAACGCGCATTTTTCTCAATAAAACGCTGATTTTTTATGCAAATTTATGCAAAAACTACCCAAATAGGGGAGACTTGAGCAGTGAGCTTTGAGCAGTGAGCGGTGAGCGGTGAGCTTTGAGCGGTGATCGTTGAGTGGTGAGCGTTGGTGTTGGGGTCGGCGTAGGGCGAGACTTTGTCTCGCTCATGGCTCGTGGCTCAAAGCTCGTGGCTCAAAGCTCATAGCTCACTGCTCGACGCTCAGTAAAAAAATCGGGCAAAAAGGGGCGAAAGCCGAAAAAAATGCTTACCTTTGCGAAACCGCATAAACCTATAGTTTCAAGGGTTGACGCTATAGTTGTTATAATCACACATTATAAGCCACGCTTGCGTGGGAACCACGAAGTGCTCACGACCCGAATGGGGAGCCCGCAGGGCAAGCGCAGCGCAGTAAATTAAACAGAATTATTTTCAAAATTGCACATTTGCTACAGGTTTTTAATAATTTTGATTGAAATTTTGAATAATTTCCGCCCACAGGGCGCTTCGAGGCCACTTTTTGAGGCGTCTGTGTGTTTGTCATTACCTTGTAACCTCAATAAAACTACTATAGAATATGGAACATGAATTTAAAGGTCACATCGTTGACGTAATAAGCCGCGAAATCTACGACGGCGTGATAGTGGTCGATGGCGACAAGATTGTTGCCGTCGAGAAGTGTGAGTTGCCCAAGCGCGAGAAGGCATACCCCTACCTGATGCCCGGCTTCATCGACAGCCACGTGCACATAGAGAGTTCGATGATGGTGCCGCAGGAGTTCGCCCGTATCGCCGTGAGCCACGGCACGATAGGTGCCGTCGCCGACCCGCACGAGATAGGCAACGTGATGGGCGTCAAGGGAGTGGAATATATGGTCAATTCGGGGCGTCGGGCAATCTTCAACTTCTGCTTTGGCGCGCCCAGCTGCGTGCCCGCCGTGGGCGGCGACGTGGAGAGCAGCGGCGCCACTATCGACGCCGACGACATTGAGAAGCTCATGGCAAGCGACGACATTGGTTTCCTCGCCGAAATGATGAACTATGTGGGCGTGCTCAACGACGACCCGCAGGTGATGGCGAAAATAGCCTCGGCGAAAAAGCGCGGGAAACCCATCGACGGGCATGCTCCTGGCCTCGTGGGTGACGAGCGCGAACGCTATGCCCAGGCAGGCGTTTCGACCGACCACGAGTGCTCGACGCTCGATGAGGGCCGCGCCTGCGTCAAGGCCGGCATGAAGGTCATCATCCGCGAGGGCAGCGCCGCCAAGGACTACAAATTGCTGAGCCCGCTCATCGCCGAAGCGCCCGACAGCGTGATGTTCTGCACCGACGACTGCCACCCCGACGACTTCGTGCGCGAGCACATCAACGCCGTCGTCAAGCGCGCCCTCGACGAGGGCTACGACCTGTGGGACGTGCTGCAGGCAGCCTGCGTCAACCCGCAACGGCACTACGGCGTGCGCTGGGGCCTTCTCCAGAAAGGCGATCCCGCCACCTTTATCGTCGTTGATAAACTCGGGCCTCATCTCAAGGTGCAAAACACCATCATCAAAGGCATTGAGGTCTATAGCTATAACTATTCGTTCGGGGCCGTCCATGCGCAGATGAGGACGCCCTACGAATTGAACGACACCGACTATCCTAACCGCTTCGAGGCCACGCCCATCACCGTCGATGACATCAAGGTTGAAATCAATCGCGGCACCACGGCACACATCATCCGCGCCGCCGACGCCAGCCTTCTCACCCAGCACGAGGAGGTGGAGGTGACCGGTAACCCGCTGGTCGATTCGCGCCATCTGTGGACCCAGGTGCAGAAAATCGTCGTCTATAACCGCTACGACAGCAATGCCAAGCCTGTGATGGGTCTTGTCAGGGGGTTCCACCTGCACGACGGCGCCATAGCCGGCACGGTGGCCCATGACTGCCACAACATCGTGGCCATCGGCACCCACGACGAATACATCGTGAGCGCCATTAACCGCTTGATAGAGATGAAGGGCGGACAAGTGGCCATCCACAAGGAAGAGATGCTCGATATCCCGCTGCCCATCGCCGGACTCATGTCGCCGCTAGGCGCCCACGAACTCGCCTACCGCACCCAGCTCATCCATGAGATGGTGGAGAACATGGGTTGCACAATGAAATCGCCATTCATCACCATGGCGTTCTTGTGCTTGCCCGTCATCCCCGACATCAAAATCACCGACAAGGTGCTGTGGGACAGCCTCCACATGTGCCCCATCAAGTGATGAGGTTCCCAATATGCGGCCACGAAGGAACTTCGTTACCCGCTACTCGTAAATCTATAAACTATAAACTATAAAGATAGACTCATTATGAAAGTATTACGACATTTTGTTTTGGCAGTTGGCGCGATGGTGGCGCTGACTGCGGCGGCCGAGCAACCCGATGCCGTCATCACTTCGATTCGCGAGGCCTACAGCCAGGCGCAGGCGGCCGTGAAGCAGAACAAGGGCAAGGGCAACGAGATGGTGACCACGATGCGCTA
This sequence comes from Muribaculaceae bacterium, assembly GCA_017962765.1. Classification (GTDB taxonomy): domain Bacteria; phylum Bacteroidota; class Bacteroidia; order Bacteroidales; family Muribaculaceae; genus Sodaliphilus. Next base: position 21,629 of record JAGCUP010000069.1, read on the forward strand.
CACCGTGCGCGGCAGTGGCCTCACCACCGAGGTGCTCCACTTCTTCTACGTCACCACCGAGGGCACTTACCTGCTCAACGAGGGCGACACCCGTGACCCGCACTTCAACTACGATCCGCTCAACCTGGTCACGCGCAGCTACAACATCGGGACAAAGAAATTCTACGAGGAATACCTCTTCGAGCCCGAGAGCCAGCGCCTGCTGTTCGTTCTCATGCAAGGCTACGACGACAATGGCCGCCGTTACGAACGCCGTTTCTACTACAAAGAACGTGAGCTTTACAAGTTTGTGGGCACCGAGGCCACAGATTTTGAGAAGGAATGTGTTGCCTATCAGGCCGACGAATTGCTCCACGCTTTCGATTGGCTCATGCGCAATCCCAAGGAATGACGCATTGACGGGAAAAGTCCCCAAATGCCTCGGCGCCGCTGGGTGAACGAACAATTTTGGGACTTAATGGTTTGACAGCATTTAACCAAGTCGGTCCTGAGCGACCGACTTGCCGTTATGCGTCCACATTTTTTGGTCGTTTCGGAGAAGATGCCAAGACAGGAGAATCAGTCTTCCTACTTAACCGTGAATAAACTCTTAGTCCCTTACTGATAGCGGCGTGCACCCACGAACGCGCTTGAAGAACTTATTAAAAGCCGCTGGAGTTGAGAAATTGAGGCGATCGGCTATCTGTGCTACTGTGAGCGGAGTGGACTTTAGCATCCATACCGCCTCGACGGCCAGCATCTCGTTAATGCACCCAACCACAGTCCTACCCGATACACTTTTTACAATGCGCGACAAATAGGTGGTGGTGATATTTAACGCATCGGCGTAGAAACCTATGTGATGCTGCTCAATGTAGTTTTTCTGCAACAACACATAGAATGAAATGAAGATTTCCTCAGTTTGTTTCGAAATTGAAAATCGGGCTTTTTCAAACGCTTGGATACTAATTAAATCATCAATAAACACAGAGTAAAGCATTTCCAATATCTCGTTTTTCAGCGACAATGGTTGGGAGATATACTCGCTTATCAGCATCATGACCGATTGCACCCTGCTTGCATCGTCACTTGTCAGCAACAATTTGGATTTGCCGAACTTTGAAAGGGGTATCATCGACGCCTGCAACAGGTTGCGGAATGCTTGTGCACTATGAGCCATTTGTTCGTCGACAAATAAACAAATGCCTTCAAAGTCGTCACTGACATCAATTATGCGCAACAAACTGCCGGGATAGTAAGTGTAGATGTCATTCTTTGAAAATGAAAGAATGGTGTTTCCATTCATGAGCGACAATTCCCCTTTTGTAATAAGGGTGAATGTATAGCAGTTGAGCGACTCGGTCATCTCATTGGTTGTCAATGTGCGCGCGTCGTTGAAAAAGGCACACGCCATTTTGCCGTTCCACAATTCGTCCAGGTGTTCCTTGCCGAAATTGTTATAGTAGTCTTGAAGATTATACATGACAATAAAAAACTTTGACGTGGCAAAGTTACGAAAATATTATGAATGTTTCGTTTGGGATAATCATTGGTTTGTCACAAATTTTGCCGCCTTACGACTTTGCGGTAATTTTGCACCGCATAAATAACCATTATAAACCATATCAAAATGGATAAGAAGAAAACAATTGAGGCACTGCAGTTCTTCGTCACCGGCCTCACCGAGGGCGCACTGGTGCACAAACTGCAAGGACAGCTGTTCAAGTCGCAGGGTTTAGATAAACTTGGCGACAAGTATGTTAACCACTTTACCGAGGAAATGGGTTGGGTTGAGAAATTCGTCGACCGCATCCTTGACCTTGGCGGAGATGTGAAGTTTGACGGGGCTAAGGCTCGCGACCTCGTGGCCGACCCTGTGGATTACATCAAGGCAGACCTCGCCATCCAGGAAAAAGGCGTGGAGATTCTTTACAAGTGCATGGCCGAACTCCGTGACGACCCCACCACTTACGACATCATGAAAGCTTATCTTGCCGACGAGGAAGAAGACCTCTACTGGTCGCAGGGGCAGCTTGAACTCATCGAGAGGATTGGTATTCAAAACTGGCTTGTCAAACAACTTTAATTCCCGACGACAATGGAAGCAAAAGAACAAGTGCTTGAAGTCATGCGCAAGGCCGGTGTGCCTTTGAACGCAGGCAAAGTCGCCGAACTGGCAGGACTTGACCGCAAGGTCGTTGACAAGGCTTTTGCCGAGTTGAAGAAAGAGGGAGCCATCGTGTCGCCCGTCCGCTGCAAGTGGGAACCGGCTAAATAATCCCTCACGACATTGCATGGTGCTTTTGCACCTCGATGCAAATAAATTTTTATTACGGGACGGTGTAGTGGAGTGACTGTTCTACGATTCAGACACCACGCAAAACCGTCCCTTTATTTTCAAATCACCTAAAACACTTTCGATTATGGCAAAGATGAAATGCCCCTGTAAGTACACTTATGACCCCGAAGTGGGAGACCCCAAACAGGGAATACCCCCTGGAACCCTGTTTGAAGACTTGCCCGATACGTGGCGTTGCCCTCGCTGCAAGCGGAAGAAGGAGAAATTCGTACCCGTAGAAGGATAATCACGACAAGAATGACAGTAATATGGAAATAAAAGCAATAAAATTTAGGCGTGACGGGTTCAATACCCAACCCTTCGCCTTCGGTGGTGAGGAGGGGGCTGACAAGTTTGACAAAAATATCCGCTATCGTGGCAGCCTGCAGAACTACCTCATCGACACCGGTTCGGAAGTGATATTGGTAGATACAGGCATACCGGCGGGTGCACCAGAAGAAGCACCTGACGAGAATTCAATGGTCTTCACGGGAAAGGATATCTGCACTTACATGGAGGCATTTGCTGCCCTTGGCTACAAGCCAGAGCAGGTGACCAAGATTCTGCTCACCCATCGCCACCTTGACCACTCGGGCGAACTGCGTTCATTCCCCAATGCGAAGGTTTATGTGAACAAGGACGAGATGGATGCCGCCGAATTGCAGGGCCTCACTAACCTTGTGCCGGTGAGCTATACTGACGTGCCGTACTACAATTTCCCCGAGTGCCAGAAAATTGATGACGGCATATACATGATAAAGGCAAAAGGGCACACCAAGGGCAACAGCATCATTGTGGTGGAAAATGACGGGCTGTTCTACATGCTTCACGGAGATATTACCTACGTTGACGAGGCACTGTACGAGGACAAACTTTCCTTGGTTTTCGACGACCTGCCCGCAGCTCGCGAGACACAGGACCGCATACGCGAGTTCGTACGTAACCATCCCACGGTATATTGTGGCACCCACACCCCGCAAGGCTACGAGAATCTGGAGGCCAAGCGTGTGATAGACCTCGACAATCCCGTTCCGACGGTCTTTGCTGAGGTGGATTTCTCCCAGCAGGAAGCCAGCGGCAAGTATGTATGCTCCATCTGTGGCTACGTCTATGACCCAGCTGAGCACGACGGTGTGGTTTTCGAGGCCCTGCCCGATGACTGGCGCTGTCCCCGTTGCAAACAGCCCAAGGAGATATTTAACAAGGCTTAATGGTACTTGTTATCAGCCTACTTATCCCCCTTTTGGGGACTATGCTCGGAGCGGCATTCGTCTTCTTCATGCGAGACGAGATGTCGCCCCGACTGCAAAAGTCGTTGCTGGGCTTTGCCTCGGGTGTGATGGTGGCGGCATCGGTGTGGTCGTTGCTCATCCCCTCGATGGAGATGATGGCTGATGGCGGCAGATGGTTGGTGCTGCC
>JAGCUP010000070.1 GCA_017962765.1 Muribaculaceae bacterium
GAGGTGCCCGAGGGCAAGATCGTGGTCTACACCGTCAACGGCACCGACTTCGTGGGCGACTCCTTCGAGATGCCATATGATGACGCCACCGTCACAGTCGCCGTCACCGACCCGCCACGTTATGTCTTCAACAGAACGACCGGCACGCTCACGCTCTATTGGGGTGAGTTCAACAAGGACGACAAGTGGGGAGACGACGTGCCTGCTGCCGATGTGCTGAGCGTCACCGCCACCGACCAGGTGAGTTTCACCGGCGACTGCTCGCAGATGTTCAAAAACTTCTCTAACTGCACGAGCATCGACCTGAGCCAGGTCAACACCGACGACTGCACCGACATGAGCGAAATGTTTGGCAACTGCAAGGCTGTTACCACGCTCGACCTCTCGAACTGGAACACCGCCAGCGTCACCAACATGAGCCAAATGTTCGCCGTCTGCCAGAGCCTTGAGTCGCTCGACGTCTCGAACTGGAACACCGCCAGCGTCACCGACATGCACGGAATGTTCATCTACTGCTCAGCACTGGAGTCGCTTGACATCTTGAATTTCGACATCGGCAAGGTCACCGACATGAGCAATATGTTCAACAGTTGCTCGGGCCTTAAGTCGCTCGACCTCTCGAACTGGAACACCGCCGCTGTCACCACCATGAACAACATGTTCATCTACTGCTCGGCACTGGAGTCGCTCGACCTCTCGGGCTGGGCCAACAGCAGCGTCACCGACATGACCAATATGTTCCTCAAGTGCTCGAGCCTTGAGACGCTCGACGTCTCGAACTGGAACACCGCCAGCGTCACCAACATGAGCAATATGTTCAACAGTTGCTCGGGCCTGACTATGCTCGACCTCTCGAGTTGGAACACCGCTGCTGTCACCACCACGTACGCCATGTTCGTTAATTGCTCGAACCTGACCACCATCTATGCCGGCGCGGGGTGGAACACCGAGAATATCACTTACTCGGGAAGCATGTTCTTTAATTGCACCAGCCTGGTGGGCGGCAACGGCACCACCTACGACCCGAACCACACCGATGCCGAGTACGCTCACATCGACGGCGGCGTGGACAATCCGGGCTACCTCTCGCAACCGCGCTACACCTATAATAGCACGACGGGCGAGCTGGCGCTCCTCTATGGTCCCTTCAACAAGGATGACAAGTGGGGCGACGACGTGCCGACCGAGGAGGTCACGAGCGTGACAGCCACCGACCAGGTGAGCTTCACCGGCGACTGCACGGGGCTGTTCTATGAGTTCAGCAACTGCACGAGCATGGACCTGAGCAATGTCAACACAGATGGCTGCACCAACATGAACTATATGTTCGCCTACTGCGAGAGCCTAACCTCGCTCGACCTCACGGGGTGGAACACGAGCAATGTCACCGACATGAGCAGTATGTTCTACTTCTGTAAGAGCCTCGAAGCGCTCGATGTCACGGGCTTCGACACCAGCAATGTCACCGATATGAGTGACATGTTCCGTGAATGCAATACACTCGAAGTGCTCGATGTCTCAGGCTTCGATACGAGCAATGTCACCAACATGAGCAGCATGTTCTGCGGTTCCACGAGCCTCGAGACGCTCGACGTCACGGGCTTTGACACCAGCAATGTCACCAACTTCGGCGGCATGTTCCTCGGCTGCAGAATCCTCGAGACGCTCGATGTCACGGGCTTCGACACCAGCAATGCCACCAGCATGAACAACATGTTCGCCTACTGCGATAACCTCGGCTCAATCGATGTCACGGGCTTCGAGACCGCGGGTGTCACCGACATGTTCTTTATGTTCGCTGGCTGCGAGAGCCTCGAGACGCTCGACCTCTCGAACTTCGAGACCGCGGGTGTCACCGACATGGCTTGGATGTTCTACAACTGCTCGAACCTGACCACCATCTACGTGGGTGATGGCTGGAACACCGAGAGCGTCACCGAATCGGCTTTGATGTTCAACGGCTGCACCTCGCTGGTTGGCGGCATGGGTACCGTCTACGATGAGAACCACATCGATAGCGAGTACGCCCACATCGATGGCGGCGTGGACAATCCGGGCTACCTCACGGGACTGTTCTCCATCACCCTGCCCGAAGATGTTGAGCACGGCACGTTGGTTGCATCGCAGGGCGACAAGGTGCTCGTGACCGGCGACATGGTCGTCACCGGCTCCACCGTCACGCTCACTGTGACGCCCGACAGTGGCTACAAACTACAATCGCTCACCGTCACCATTGCCGGCGGTGATGACGAGCCCAGCGGCGCACCGATGCGTCTGCGCGGTGGCACCGTGGAGGTCACTCAGGGCGACGAGCCGAACACCTACACGTTCAAGATGCCTGCAGCACCGGTTGAGGTGACCGCGGTGTTCAAGAAGAACACGCCGACCGACATCGATGACATCAATGCCGACAAGCGTAACGGCCAGCGCTACAACTTGCTCGGCCAGCCCGTGGGTCCTGACTACAAGGGCGTCGTCATCGAGAACGGCCGCAAAATTTACGTGGAGTAGATGAGCTTTGAGCCTTGAGCTTTGAGCCTTGAGCTTTGAGCCATGAGCTTTGAGCCATGAGCTTTGAGCCATGAGCTTTGAGCTATCATAAGCACATAAGTATTCATAAGCACATAAGTTTTAAGTTTTCTATCTTATCTCTTTTGTCCTTATGAATACTTATGTTTTTTTGGCCTTTCAATGGGTTACCCGAATTGTTCATCAGGCCTGAGTCGCGGGAGTATTCGCCAGTTGTTAACGATTATTAACGGGTGGTGTGGGGGAAAAGTCGTTGAGAGGCGTTATCTTTGCATATCATCAACCCAAAAGCGATTCAGATTATAGTTTCGACAGTTCCCACCGCAAGGTCTTTCTGGTTGGCCCCATGTGAAAAGGGTTAACAAATGCGATAAGAAACAAAAACCACCCTACTAAAACGTATAGAGATGAGACAAAAACTACTTTTCATGTTCGTTGCGCTGGCGGCGATGGCTGCTTGGGCCTCACCGGACTACGAGAATGTCATGATTGACGTTTACCGCTACGACCTCACGTTGAACGACAACGGCCAAGCCCGGGCTATCCTGAAAGGCTTCGACGCTGGTTATACCTACTTGACACTTGTCAAAGTGCCGGGCTATGTGGAATACAATGGCTACAAATTTCGTGTGGACGAAATAGCCCGCAATGCGTTCATGAACAACACGAACATCACCAGGATTTATATTAGCTATGGCGTGAATCAGATTGATGCACAGGCCTTTCGGGGTTGTAGCAAAGTGAGTTCCCTGTGGCTACCCAGCTCGCTTGAATCGATAGGTTCGGGCGCTTTTAAGGACTGCTCGTTGTTGAGGCACGTTCACTTTGCCGGCGATGTGGCCCCTTATATATCTGACAACACTTTCGAGGGCACCTACGACCCCAAGGATTGCAACACGGCCACTTGGCAGGGTGCTGCCGCGTTGCGTGCCGACGCGAAATGGGTTGCCGCCTTTGGCAAAAACATCACGCTCAAGGGGTCGAGTGCTTACGACTTCAAGACGGGTGGCCTGTGCTATGCCATCAGGGACGGTATTCCCTATAGCGATGCGGCCTATTGCGTGCTGGTGGGCGGCGCCCCCGATGACGGTGTGGTGACGCTTGCGCGTCAGGTCAATGCCGGGGAGGATATCAACGCTCCCGGCACCTATCCGTTGCTGGCGGTTGCCGACAGCGCGTTTTGCGACGACCCCGACATCGTCTCGTTGGACGCGAGCTCGACGCTGGTGCGTTACACCGGCGAGTTCTCTTTCAGCGGTTGTTCCAACCTGACGAGTGTGGATATGGCCGTGGATACCATCGGGCCTTATACGTTCTATGGCTGCTCGAACCTCACGTCGGTCACCATGCACAATGGCGACGGGGGTAAGAAAGCCGTGGTGCACATCGGCGACTTCGCTTTCGGCGAGACGGGAATTACGTCGGTCGAGGTGCCGCGCAGCGTGCGCAGCATGGGGTATTCGCCGTTCCACATTTGCCCTAACCTCACTTCGATAGCCGTTGAAAGCGGTAATGCATACTATTCGGCCTACGAGGGTTGCCTCTATGCCCACAATAAGACCTGGCTGATTCAGGTGCCCGGCGCCTGGCCCCACTCCAACACGCGCGGCTATTTCGCGCCCAATTTGCAATATGTGGAGCAGCATGCCGCCAATGGCAACCACACGATAGTCACGTTGGCGTTGCCCTACGGCGTGAAGAGCATGAGCGGTCTGGCTTTTGGTCACTGCAGCAAGATGGTCAACGTGCGTATTCCCTCGTCGATGGAATCTATAAGTAGCTATGCTTTCAGCGGTAGTCCTATTGAAAATATTTATCTGAATTGTGCCGATCCGTCTTCGATGTCGCATTTCATTCCTTCGGAATCGGTGTCATCCATCAAGCTTTATGTGCCCTACGAGGGTTACAGGGCTTACGCGAACTCCAGCTATTGGAGATGGTACGACCTGCAGACGGGCGACCTGGACCACACCGAGGTGTGGGACTATAAAGATGACAACAACTGCTGCTGGACGGTGATTGACAACACGTCGCACAACAACTTTGAGGGCGAGGCCCGCGATGGCAATGTGCGCCTCGTGCGCGGTGTCAACAAGATGGTGATTCCGTCGTCGGTCGAGGTGGTTGAGGGCAAGGATTATGACCCGGTGGAGATAGGGCGCAGCGCCTTTGAGGGCATCACGTCGCCCATCTCGACCACGGTGACGCAAGGACAATATGTGGAGCGCATTAAGGAGAGGGCTTTCTATGGCTCGTCGATTAACCGGTTCACCTTCACGCGCGTGAAAGAGATTGGCGATTCGGCCTTCATGAACACTCAGTCGCTCGGCGTTGACCTTGAGCTTCCGCAGCTCAAGCGGTTGAGTATCTGCGCTTTCAGCAACTCACGTGTCAATAGCTTCACCACGGGGTCGGCTTTCACCGATATTGATATTGCAGCCTTTATGGATGCCACGTCGCTGACCACCGTTGATATGGGCGCAAGCACAGGCCTTACGATAATCGACCAGAGCGCTTTCAGGAACTGCACGGCGCTCACGTCGTGCACGCTACCGTCCAGCGTGCGCATCCTCAGCGACCGCTGTTTCTTGAACTGCGACCTGAGCACCAAGTTTAACTTCCCCGTGAGCCTCACGACCATCCGCTACGAGGCCCTCAAGAACACCAAGCTCACCGACATAGAACTGCCCTACGGCATCACTACGCTTGAGGAGGAGGCCCTGTCGTGCCTCGCCCAGCGCATCGTGCTGCCGGCCACCATCACCACGGTGCACAGCAAGTTTGACCAAAAAGCCTACATGAACCTCACCGAGCTGGTACTCAACAAGGTAGAGCCGCTGCGCTTCAGCGACGGCGACAACGTGAGATTCAACACCTACGGTTACCCGCGCGGCACCCTCTCCGTGCCGGTGGGGACTGTGAACGACTATCGCTCCACCACCACATGGACATTGTACAGTGGCGACAAGATCATCAGCGAGGGAGGCTACGACTTCACGGGCCGCGACGACGGTCTCAAATACACGGTGACGGTGCCTCCCGGTTCCTCTGGTGGCGGCGAATGTGAGATGGTGTATAATCCGAAAGTGCTCAATACTCCCACCATGATTATCGCCGGCGATGGGAAATGGGACCAGTATGGCCGTGAGTTCACCTGTACTTCGGTGGGCAATTACTGCTTCAAAGGCTCCACCTCGATTATCTCGGTGTATTTCAGTTCCACGCTGAAGACTATCGGTTTTGGCGCATTCCAAAACAGTTCGCTGGCCAACTGCATCGAAAGCCTCTCGGGAGGCTCGAGTTCCGGATATATCCCCCGAACGGTGTCGACCATCGGTGGCTATGCGTTCAATGGTTGTGCCGGCCTCAGGGAACTGTTCTTGCCGCACATCGACAGGGTGGACCAGCTCATCGTGGGGCCTCATTTCTTTGGTGGCAACGCCAATGGCTTCAAGGTGTGGGTCGATTACCGTCGCCTGGGCGACTTTGTCACGGTCAACACATGGGATGTCGACAAGGTATATCCCCACTTGCTGCTCGACAGCGAGTGGCAGTCGTTCTCGTGTGTGAAAGATATCAATTTCTCTAACACCAGGGTGGAAGCCTACGTCGCTTCGCATTACGACAAGTCGATGAACGAGGTGAGCCTCGAAAACGTGCTTAAACTGCCCGCTGAAACGGGAGCCGCCATCCACGGCGATGCCGACGGCACCTATTACCGCCTCGACTACGCCACGAATGCCATGACTTCGAGCAAAATGGAGGCCGTGACTACGGGAAGCCAGACGGTGACTTCGAACAACGCATTGAGCTACTTCCGCCTCGACGCCGACTATCCCTCGTACACCAAGGTGACAGGCAGCGAAACCTTCTATCGCGGATATGCTTACCTCAAGTTGAACACCAGCCTGGTGGGCAGCGGGACGACGGAGGTGGGCACTGACCTCAACGGTATGGGAGGCCCAGCCCAGGGCGACGTGAACGGCGACGGATTTGTGAACGGCGCCGACGTGACGGCCCTCTATGGCTATCTGCTCGACGGAATCGTGCCTTTAGGAGAGCCCGATGTGAACGGCGACGGTGTCGTCAACGGTGCCGACATCACCGCCCTCTACACCATATTGCTGGAGCAGTGATGGGCCATGAGCTGTGAGCTTTGAGCTTTTTCCAAAGCAGAGCTTTGGACTACGCAGACCGGACTCTGCCCAGACCGGCAGCTCAAAGCTCACAGCTCAAATGGCTCACAACTGATTTGCAAATGTCGCAAAATAGTTGTACCTTTGCGGCGCAAAAATGGGCTGGCCTGGTAGTTCAATGGATAGAACGTGGGTTTCCTAAACCTAAAATCAGGGTTCGATTCCCTGCCGGGCTACAATGAGACGATGGCCGCCGAATCCCTTTGTGGGACGGCGGCCATCGCTATGTTTTGTTGCCAGAGGAGGCGTTTAGCGGGCGTTGTAGGCTGCGAGGGCGTGCTCGAGGACGATGAGTGCGCGCTCGAGGTCGGCTTTCTTGAGCACGTAGGCCATGCGCACCAGGTCCTTGCCTTCGCCGGGCGTGGCGTAGAAGCCTGTGGCGGGAGCCATCATCACGGTTTCACCTTCGTAGTCGAATTCTTCGAGGCACCAGCGGCAGAAGTCGTCGCAGTCGTCAATAGGCAGTCGCACGACGGTGTAGAAGGCGCCCATGGGCATCGGCGAGAAGACGCCCGGGATGCGGTTGAGTCCCTCGACGAGGCAGTTGCGGCGCTCGATGTATTCGTTATAAACGTCCTGGTGGTATTGCTGCGGGGCATCGACCGAGGCCTCGGCCACGATTTGGCCGATGAGTGGCGGGCTTAGACGCGCTTGGCCGAACTTGAGCACGGCGTTGCGAAGCTCCATGTTGCGGGTGATGAAAGCGCCGATGCGAATGCCGCACTCGCTGTAGCGTTTCGACACCGAGTCGATGAGCACCACGTTTTGCTCGATGCCCTCGAGGTGCATGGCGCTGGTATAGGGCTCGTCACTATAGACGTATTCGCGATAGACCTCGTCGGAAATGAGATAGAGGTCGTATGTCTTCACGAGGTCGCGGATTTGCTCCATTTCCTTGCGCGAGTAGAGCGTGCCCGTGGGGTTGTTGGGGTTGCAAATCATGATGGCACGAGTGCGTGCGTTGATGAGTTTCTCAAACTCCTCGACGGGTGGCAGCGCAAATCCGTTCTCGATGTGGGTGGTGATGGTGCGAACCACCACGCCCATTTCCTTGGCGAAGCCCATATAGTTGGCATATACCGGTTCGGGAACGATGAGCTCGTCGCCCGGGTTGAAGCAAGCGAGGAAGGCGAACTGGAGGGCCTCGCTACCGCCGCAGGTGACGATGATGTTGTCGGTTGTGAGCGAGATGTTGTGTTTGGCGTAGTAGCCTACCAGCTTGTCGAGATAGCTTTGGATGCCTTGTGAGGGCGAATACTCGAGCACCTTGCGGTCGATGTGCTTGAGGGCGTCGAGACCTTCCTGCGGCGTGGGCAGGTCGGGCTGTCCGATGTTGAGGTGATACACTTTGATGCCGCGCGCTTTGGCTTGTGTGGCAAACGGAGCCAGCTTGCGAATGGGAGAAGCCGGCATGTCAATGGCTCGTTGGGATAATTGAGGCATGATTGGTTGTTTATAGTTTGTCTTGTTAATGATATTTGGCGGCAAAATTACTCAAAAAGCCGCAATTGAGCAAAAAACCAACAGAATATTGACTGTGTCATTTTTTCTGGTGTACTTTCTGGTGTACTTTCTAGTGTACTTTCTAGTGTACTTTCTAGTGTACTTTCTAGTGTACTTTTGGTGTACTTCTATACAATCTATTTTGTGACGGGGGTGACGGTGTAGCCGGCGTTGCGCAGGAGGGCGAGAAGTCCGCGGGCGCCAGGGAGGTGTGCGCACCCGACGGCGAAGAAGGTGCTCCGCTCGGCCATGATGGCGGGCATGGCTTTCGCCCAGGTGGCGGCTCGGTTGTAGATGAGCGCGTCTTCCTCCTCGGGTCGTGTATCGCATTCGGCACTTAACTTGACGTCTTCGGCTGCTTCCACCTCCTCAAGGTTTTGAGAGAAGAAGGCGTGAATGATGTCGTCGGCAAGTGTCTCCTGAAACTCGAGGTTATCAACGAAGCAGAGCAGGAGCTGCGTTTGTCGCTCGAGCGTCTGCCCTCGGAAGAGGGTGTTGATTTGGAAATCGACGCTCTCAAAGCCGGCAACGGGTTTCCCTTGGCTCTTGGCCACCTGCTGGAAGTAGTCGTCGAAGGGGTGAAGAGGGTCGAAGCCGTTTCGTTTTTTCATAAACATGAGCACGCTCAGCTGATTCTCTAGGGCGGCGGGCGTGAGTTTCCCCAGTTGGGCGGCGATGAGCGGGTTGGTGAGGTCCATGCCTATGAGTTGTTGCAGGCCGGCGTTGAGATGTGCCAGCTGGTCGGCATTGAGGAGCGTCATGAGCGTGGTGTCGCCTTGCAGCATCATGGCCTGTTGCAGCTTGAGTGTGGCCTCCTCGCTGAAAAGTTCCTGCATGTTGAGTTCACCATAGACCTGCTGCGAACGGTTCAACGCGTCGTGCAGTCCGTAGATGGAATCGACAAAGGTAACGGGCGCCAGGTGGTAGGTGCCTATGACGTAGGAGGGCTCTTTGAGTCCGTTGCCGCTGATTTCGTAGAGCAGTTGTCCATATATGGCCGCATTGCAGCAAATAATCACTGAAAGTAGTGTGAGGATTTTTTTCATTTTTATTGAGTAAATATGTTGACAAGTAAATGAGCAGATTTTGGGAGGGGATGCCTAACGATTGTCGCCGTTGCCGTGGAGGGCGGCGCGTTCTTTCCGCGAGGCGAGTTTTGCGACGTTCATTTGGGCGATTTCGTCGAAGGTGTAGCCCAGGTCGCGCGCCGTCATGGCGAGGTACCACAACACATCGCCGAGTTCGGCGGCGATGGCTTCGCGCCGCGCGTCGTCGAAGTTGCCTTCGTTGTCGCGGAAGGTCTTTTTCACTTTCTCGGCCACCTCGCCAGTCTCCCCGGCGAGTCCCAGGGTGGGGTAAACCACCGCCATGCGTTGCGGATAGATGGCGGTTTTTGCGGCCGCCTGCTGATATTCGTTAAAATCCATGTTGTCGCTCGGGTTAAAATTCGAGGATGAGGGCTTCGCGGGGCGCGAGTCGCAGGTCGGTGGCGATGTTGATGCGTCGGCCGGTGGGGATGTCGCGTGCCGTGGCGGTGTTGCCGATGATTTCGGCGTAGCGCTTGACGGGCATGACGGCGTCTTTGTCGGTGCCATTGAGGATGGTCATGGCCGTCTTGCCGTTGTGCTGTCGTGCAAGCACATAGATGCCGTTAAAGGGGATGAACTGTGTCTGTTTGCCCTCGGTGATGAGCTTGTTGCCCTTGCGCCATTGCAGCACGTTCTTCATCCATTGCTGCATGTCCTTTTCGGGAGCGGTGAGTCCCTTGCCGGTGAAAGCGTTTTTCTTGTCGCCCTTGAATCCGCCTGGGAAGTCCTTTCGCACGTCGCCGTCGGTGCGGTTTTTGTTGCCCGCCATGAGCACCTCGGTGCCGTAGTAGAGCTGCGGGGTGCGGTTCATGGTGAGGAGCAGCGCGAGTGCCTGTTTGAGCGTTTTCACGTCGTTTGCGGTGTAGTTTTCGTTATTGAGGAAACGGTCGGTGTCGTGGTTCTCGATGAAGGCCATGACGCTGCTGGGCTTGGGATAGAGGAAGTCGTAAACGAGTCCGTTATAGATTCGGTTGAAGCCTTTCCACCATCCGTCGGTTTCCTCGTTCTTGGCGCTGTTGAGGCGGTCGTAGAAGGTGAAGTCCATGACGGTGGGCAGGTAGCTGTCGGTTTTGGCGAACGTGGCCCCCTTTTGCCATGCTGCGGTATATCCTGGCTCGGTGACCCAGGTCTCACCCACGACGTTGAAGTTGGGATATTCGTTGTCGAGGCGTTTCATCCATCGCGCCATGGGCTCCTCGTAGGCGTAGGGGTATGTGTCCATGCGAATGCCGTCGATACCCACTGTCTCAATCCACCAGATGCTGTTCTGGATAAGGTAGTTCATCACGTGGGGATTGTGCTGGTTGAGGTCGGGCATGCCGGGCACGAACCACCCCTCGACGGTTTCCTTGAGGTCGACTTGGCTGGCGTAGGGGTCGCGCACCGGGGTGAGCTTGTAACTCGTCTGCAGGTAGCTGGTGCCCTTCGGGTCTCCGCTGCCGTTGCTTTCTTCGAGCCACTCGGGCAGATTGAACCAGTCGTGTGATGGTTGGTCATCGACCCAGGGGTGTTCAAATCCGCAGTGGTTGAAAATCATGTCCATGACGATTTTAATGCCCCGCTGGTGGGCCGCATCGACAAGTTGCCGATATTCAGCGTTGGTGCCGAATCGCGGGTCCACGCGGTAGTAGTCGGTGGTGGCATAGCCGTGGTAGGTCGAGTATCCGCGTGCGTTGTCGGGGCTGGCGTTCTCGAGCACGGGGGTGAACCACAGGGCGGTGACACCCAGGTCGTTGAAGTAGTCGAGGTGCTGCTGCAGGCCTGCCAGGTCTACGCCGTGTCGTAGGCTGGGCTGGCTGCGGTCGTTCTTATA
>JAGCUP010000007.1 GCA_017962765.1 Muribaculaceae bacterium
GCGCGACTTTAAGAAAAGTCCTCACCGCGGCCCCTGATGCCTGCCTGTGATTTATCGTGTGATTTCGTACACCTGTTTCGGAACCCTCGACGGGAACGCCGACACTCGTCGCGTTACCCTTGTCTTGTTCTCTCTTGTACTACGTCTATCGTGATGGCAAACCTGTCAATGATCTCGCTAAAACGCCACTTTTTGGCGCAAAAGCGGTGCAAAGGTACAACCATTTTTCGAACTGGCAAAATTTTTCGAGAAAAAAATCAAAAAAATCGACTTTTTTTCGCTTTTTCGACATTTTCGACCCCGAAACGACAAAAAAACGGCTCTTTTCGGCCGACCGGCCATTTCTCAGCCCCCACCCAAACGGGGGAGAAAAAACACCGCCCCGAGACAAAAACGGCGCGACGCGCCACACAGTTGCCTCGACAATGCCACATTCAGGACAAAAAAACGTGGCGAGGGCGGCACCGTGATGGTGTCGCCCTCGCGATTATGGGTTACTTAATGTAGCGTGTTCAGTGCTTAGAGCGCAGGAGCGTAGATGACGTGAGCCTTGCCGTTGCAGAATGCATAGAGCTGGATGAAGTAAGTACCAGCAGCGATGGTCATGTCGGGGCCGTTCTGGGTAAGGTTCTCGGCAGTGCCGCCCCAGTTCCATTTCCAATCGTCGTTAGCGCGGAACTTGAACTTCACGTCGGCAGGGAATGCGCAAGTGCCTTCCCAAGCGCCGGTGGCGGGGTTGTATTGAAGCTTAGCCACATCGCTCGACCAGCTGTTGTCGGGGAACGCTCCGATGACACCGATGGTGGTAATCTTCTCGGTAAGTGCCCAAGTCATGCTGTTGAGGCTAGCGTTGACACGATAGTAACCAGGCTCGGGAATGGCGGGGATATCACCACCCTCGACGAGGGTACCGGTGTAGAGACCGGCGAGCGCACTTTCGTCAAGCGTGCCACCCCAGTCGGTGCCACCCCAGTCGTTCTCGAGAGGACGGAACTTCCATCCACCATCGATGTAGATGTAGCCTGAATACTCGCCGTCGCCGTTCTCGCAGCGGAGCGGGCACACGCGGCTCCATCCAGTACCGTTACCAATACCATAGATGAACTCCTCGAAGTTGATGGCCGACATCTTGAAGGTACCCTCCATGAGGTTGAAAGTGAGCTTAATCTTCTTAAAGCCTTCCTGCGAAGCGGCGGTAACCATGAATGCTCCACCCTGGCCGATGCCATAGTATTGCTCGTCGCTGGTCACTTCCACATCAGCCTCATCGATTGAGGTGAGCATCTGACCCCAAGCATCGTCGCCCGTGCCAATAGCACTGGCGGGACACACCTTGAACCAGAAGTCCTCACCGGGAGCATCGAGGGTGATGGTGAACTCGGGATTCTCGTAGCGGTCGCCACCGTTGTTGACCACCTCATACTCAGTGCTGTTGGTATCCCAGCCGTTGAGCGAGCCGATGAGGTAATATTTCTCATCAATGAACGGAGCGTCTAGTTTCACTTTCACGTTGAAGGGGTCGCTGGAGGCGAGCACCATCTTCACAGCGGTCTTGCCGTCGCCCACAAAGGCCACAGCCTTCGCAGCGAGGTCATACTCGTTGGGAGCGACACCATAAGTCTTGGTGACATATTCCCTGAGGGCATCGTAGTTGACTTTGCCGTCGGGCGTCATCTCGAGAGTGAGGGCGTCGTCGAGAGTAATCTCGTATTTGGCCTCGGCCCATTCGGCGGGATTGGCCGTGGGAGCGTTCACCTGGCACACTTGGATGTTGCCATCCTCATCGGCCACGGCAGTAGCGAAGTCAATGAGGGGCACCTCGGTAATCGAGCCGTTGCCAAACGACACGGTAGCACCCTGCTCGTTGCTTGCGGGCGAAGCCCAGTCGTTGAAGCTCTCATCGCAAGAAGCGAGTGCCAGCGCTGCAAGGCCTAACAATAAATATGATTTAAATTTCATAATCGTGTTATTTGTTCAATTTTAAAATTGATGAATTGTAAAAATTGATTTAATCAAGTCCAGGCCCGCCCGCGCAGAGCGGGCCGGACTTAAACGGTTCAATCACTTATTTGGCAATGAACATGTAGTAACCAGTGATGTCATTGAAGATGACGCGGTAAGTACCGGCGGGCACAGAAATGTTGTTGCTAGTGTCGGTGAAGCCGTTGGGGAAGAGAGTGCCGCCCCAGTCGTTGCCCCAGTCGGTACCGGCAGCGAACTTGACTTCGCAGTTCTTGTCTTCTTGCGGGGTAGCAGTGAAGGTGATATCCCAGTCGTGGCACTCCTTGTAGGTGGTAAGCGGGCTCATCAGGCTCGTTGCCTCGAAGTTCCATCCCTGGTAACTGCCGGGCATGTGCATCTCATCCCACTTCTTGACGGTGCCTTCGTAAGGCGTCATCGTAAGGGTGTGAGCCTTAGTGTCGAGCTCAAGCTTGTAGTAGCCACCCACAGTGACCTTAATGTTGCCGCTGGGCTCATCACCGTCGGAACGATAGCGATAGCCGCCCTCCTCAGTACCCTCGCAGATACCGAAGTTCCAGTTGCCGAGACCGGCAGGAGCAATAATCTTGAATTCCTCGTCGGTGTCGAACCAGCCGATGTACTCGATCACACCAGTACCGTCCTTCTTGTCATACTCGTTAGCCGGGTTGACATAGAGCGGAGTCATGTTGCTGCAGTCGGCATTGTTGCCCCAGTTAGCGTTATTACCGAACTTGGCGCCAACCATCCACCAGATTTCGGGAGCGGCATCCTTAAGTTCCAAGTAATAGGGAGCGACCTTTGCGGTGACCACGTTGGAGTAAGCCTTTTTGTCGGTCTCGTCGTTGACGAGCTGTGCAACCATGCGGAAGTAGACGGTTTCGACGCCTTCTACAAATTCGGATGCATCCTTATAACCGCGAATGAGCATGATACCCTTATCGATTTCGGTGGCGGGCACTTCATAGTCGATGGAGGTGCTGTTACCCTCAATAGTATAGAACTTGGGTGCAGCTTCCTCGTCTTCAACAACCGTCCAGTCGTTGTCAAGGCTCATCTGCACGCTGTACTGGACAGCTGCGGGGTAGCCGTAGTCGGGCTGTGACTTAGCCTTGAGCTCGATGGATTGGCTGTTCTCAAGGTCAACGACGTTATCGCCGATGACGGGATTGAGCAGCGTGAAAGTGGTGGGGTTTTGCATCTTGGGGTTGTCGTCGCGGTCGGTTTCGCAAGCCGTAAACGCCAACAGTCCCAGGAGCAAAGAAGCCATTATGCTAAATTTTTTCATATTGAGTAGTCTCTAAAAATGAGTTAAACGTTTGAATGAACTAACCATTAATAACCCGGGTTCTGACGCAGGTTGCTGTTAGCGTTGAGGTCGCTATTGGGAATAGCGAAGATGTTATAGTTGGCGCTGAAGGGCGTGCCGGCATAGGTACCACCCATCCATTCCCACTTATACTTGCTCTGGCCACCATACATGCCGAAGCGGATGAGGTCCATACGGCGACGGCCTTCGAAGCCGAATTCCTTGCCCCACTCGTCGATGAGCTGGTCGAGGTTGACCGAGCTGATGTTGACGTTGGCATGGGCGCGTGCGCGCAGAGCCTTAATTTTCTCCACACCGGCTGCGGTGCAAGTACCGCCATTGATGCGAGCGTCGGCCTCGGCATAGTTGAGGTAAGCCTCGGCAAGGCGCAGGATGGGGAAGTCGGTGTCGGTGAATGCGGTGTTGTGGGTTCCGGTACCGTCGGGCTGAGTGCTGTAGGTGTTGAGGAACTTCACGTATGCATAACCAGTGTCGAAGGTGTTCTCGTCGTCGATCGAGAGGGTGTGGCCCTCGGTGTAGAACAGAGCACGGTCGTCGCCGGCGATGATAGCTGTCTCGTGGGGATTGGTGCTGCTGGGAGCCTCAAAGTCGCTGAAGAAGAGGTCGCTGAACTGCTTGCGTGCGCGGTTACCACCCCATTGCTCGGTAGTGCCGGTGGGATAGTGCTCGCGGATGTCGGCGTTGGTGGTCGAAGCGATGATGAACAGGGTGCCACCATAGCTTTGTGCATCGTTACCGTCGCAAAGCACGGGGAGGATAATCTCGTTCTGTGCGCCGTTGCTGTCGTTGTCGCCCATAAAGAGCATCTGGAAGGCGCTGAAGTTCGCGTTGCCGGTGGTGTGCAGGCTGTAGCCGCTGTTAAGCACCTTGTCGGCATAGTCCTTAGCCTTTTGCCACTGCGGGGTGCCGGTATAAACCTCGGCGTTGAGGTAGAGGCGGCTCAGCATCAGCCAAGCGGCAGCCTTGTCGGCGCGGCCATAGTGGGTAGAACGGGGATTAGCAAGGAATTCGCTGCCTTCACCCTCACCGACGATGTCCTTAAACTCCTTCTCGATGAAGTCATATACTTCCTTGCGAGTGGCCTGCACGGGGTTGTCGCTCGAGATGTGGGTCACCATGGGCGGGTTGCCGTAGAGGTCACACAGATAGAAGTAGTAGAAGGCACGCATGAAACGAGCCTCGGCACGTTTCTGGAGCGTTTCGGCATCGCTTTCGCCCTCGGTGTTGTCGAGATAGAAGTTAGCGAGGGTCACGCCGAAGAGCAGGCGATAGTACAGACCCTGCATCCAGTTGTGCTCAGCAGTCCAGGCGTTGTGGTTGAACTCGGGGATACCGGGGTCGTTCCACCAGCAGTGTGCCTCATCGGTGGTGATTTCGTTGGCGTTCCACACGATACGCACAAAGTTCGAGAAGCCTTCGTCGAAGTTGGCGATATCGCCGCTACCGGCGGGGCCTTGCTGGCCCGTGAGGCTCATGTTGGCATAAATCTTGTTGAAGACCGCATCAAGGTTGGGGTCGGCAACTTGCTGCGGGTTTTCGTTTTCCACATCAAGGTCATTCACGCACGAGGTGAGCGACATCGAAGCCATAGCGATAAAACCGGCAGCCACCAAATATTTAATACTCGATAATTTCATAGTGATATTCTTGATTTGCATTAATGAATTAGAAATTCAAGCTAAGGCCAAGGATGGTGGTGAGGGCGCGCGGATAAATGTCGCCGTCGTAGCCGCCATTGACCTCGGGGTCGATGCCGCTATACTTGGTCCAAGTCCACACGTTTTGCACGGTGGCATAGATACGTCCGTTGATGTCGTAACCGAACAGGCGGGGGAAGCTGTAACCGAGGGTGATGTTGTCGAGCTTGAGGAACGAGGCGTTCTCAATCCAGTAGTCGCTCATGAACTGCTCGGTGTACATGTTGGTGAGGCCACGTTCCACGGCGCTCACGGGACGGTTGCTCACGAAGCCGTTGACATAGACCGAACCGCGGCCCACATTAGCCGAGCCGGCTTCGACACCATTATACATATAGTTGCCCAGGCTGGCGCGTGCGCTGAAGCCGAGGTCCCAGTTCTTGTAGAGTAACTTGGTGTTCAGGCCCAGGGTCACGTCGGGATCGGGCTTGTAGTAGTAGTAACGGTCGTCGGTGGTGATGATACCATCGCCATCGCGGTCCACATAGGTGTTGGGAACAATCTTGCCGTTGGCATCATACACTTGCTGGTACACCCAGAAAGCACCCACGGCGTTGCCCACGTGGTGGGCCTTGATGTTACCACCCACACCGCCTGCGGCACCACCGTGAGGAATGTTATAGTTGGGTCCCTCGCCAGTGATGAGCTCATCGATACGGTTCTTGTTGTAAGTGGCGTTGAAGTTAAGTTCCCAAGTGAAGTCCTTCTTTACAATGGGACGCACGGTGGTAGCGAACTCGACACCAGTGTTGTGGAGGCTACCCACGTTGCTTTGCACCACGTTGGAGAAGTTGGTACCAGCTGCGGTGTACACATTGTTCAAGAGGTCTTTGGTCTTACGATAGTAGTAGTCAACGCTGAAGGTCCAGCGGCTGTTCCACAATGCCACGTCGATACCGGCGTTGTAAGTCGTCGTCTTCTCCCAAGTGAGGTTGGGGTTGTAAGCGTCGGGGCGATAGAGCAGACCGTTGAGGAGGCCAATGTTATAGAAAGCGTGGTCCTTGCTGGGGGTGTAGGTGGGGATGTAAGTGTAGTTACCAATACCCTCCTGCTGACCGGTGATACCGTAGCTGAGACGGAGCTTGAGGTCGTTGACGGCCTGCACGTTCTTCAGGAATGCTTCTTCCTTGATTTTCCAAGCGAAGGCAGCCGAGGGGAAGAGACCCCAGCGGTGATCCTTGTGGAAGCGGCTCGAGCCGTCGTCACGCAGGGTGAAGGTCAACAGATAACGATCCATGAACGAGTAGTTGAGACGTCCGAAGAACGAGACGATGACGTTACCAGTGCGGTACTTGGTCTCGGTGGTGGGAGCGTTGTAGATCTCACCGGCGTGGAGCGTGTTGGTATCGGGATAGCGTCCGTAGCCGTTCCAGTTGCTCGACTGGTGGAAGCGCTGATACTCATAACCTGCCATGATGTCGAAGGAGTGATTTTTGAGTTCCTTGACATACTGTGCGTAAGCACTCAGCGAGAGGCTGTAGTTCTCTTCGCGGCTCCAGCTCTCATAGCCGTAATAATAATAGGTGTCGTCGGGATAGTAACGGTCGCGGTTCACTTGCTGCTTGCCATGGCTGTAGGTAGCGCCGGCATTGACGTGGAGGCGCAGGTCCTCGAAACCGTGGATGCGGTAGTCGGCCTCAATGTTACCGATGTACTTGGTGGAGTGCGAGCGGTCGTAGATGAGGTTGAGCGACGACACGGCGTTCTTGGTGGCGTTGCGGTTGACAGTGTAGAGCCATTTGGGCTCGCCATCATAACCACCGGTCTGATACCACTGGGTGTAACCGTTGAAGTAGTTGTTGTAAATCGAGTTGTTGGCCGTCACGGGCTTGGTGGGGTCGTAAGGACGAGCCTGGCCCACGGCGCCGCTGTTGTTACCGGTCCAGTTGTTGGTAGCAAGCATGGCCTTACCGTTGAGGTTCAACTTCAGGTGGTCACCGAAGAGGCTCGGCGAGAGTGCGATGTCGGCAGTGTAACGCTTGAAGTTCGACTCCTTGATGATACCTTGATTGTTGGTGTAACCAATCGAGAAGCGGTAGGGCATGTGCTTCGAGCTACCCGAGATGGTGATGTTGTGGTCGGTCGAGACAGCGGTGCGGAAGATTTCGTCATACCAGTTGGTGTTGGCAAAATGCTGCACGCCATTGTCGTCGTACCAGCCAAGGGAGCGGTAAGCGTCGCTGTCCTCGCCGTAGAGCTTCTTGATGAAACTGGTGAAGGCGGGGCCGTCGAGCATGTCGGGCGTGCTCTTGCGCATCGACACCGACACGTTGCCATTGTAGCTCACGTGGGGAGCGACACCGGCTTTACCTTTCTTGGTGGTGATGATAATCACACCGTTCGAAGCGCGGCTACCGTAGATGGCGGTGGCACTTGCGTCCTTGAGGACGGTGAAGCTCTCGATGTCGTTGGGGTTCACAAGCGACAGCGGGTTGCCCAGACCTTTGGCACCATAGGTGTCCATGGGCAGACCATCGATCACATAGAGGGGGTCGTTGCTGGCGTTCAGCGACGAGCCACCGCGGATGCGGATGGTAGCGCCACCGGCAGGACCACCGTCGGTACTCACATTCACACCGGCAATCTTACCGGAGATCATGTCCTGGGCGTTGGTCTGCAAACCGTGGTTCATCTCATCGGGCTTGATGGAGAGCACCGAGCCAGTGGCGTCGGTTTTCTTCACCTGGCCATAACCGATGACGACGACCTCATCGAGCAGCTCGCTGTCTTCGAGGAGCGTAATCACCACGTTGGGCGCGGCGCTAACGGTTTGCGGCTGGTAGCCAATAGAAGTGACTTGGAGCTGGGCACCGTTGTTGGCGGTGAGCACAAAATTACCGTCGAAGTCGGTAGCAGCAGCAGTGCTGGTACCCACCACACGGATTGTGGCACCGATAACAGGCTCGCCCGTAGCATCCTTAACATGTCCCTGCACAGTAATCTGCGCAGAGGCTCCGATTGACAGGAATAATCCCATCAACACGGCAAGAATCCTTAGCGGAATTCTAAAGTTTACCTGCTTCATTTTTTGTTAGTTATTAAGTTATTAAGTAGTTAAGAATAAAAATTTTAGATTACAATATCGGTTAACTCACATGTGTGCACACGGTACGCCGAACCCGATGGGCACACAATAACAAGGCAAAATTAAATTTTTGCAGCATTTATGCACCATATTTTTCAATTAATTACATTAGAAAATATGTGCAATCGTTTGCATTGACATTATTTAAGAAAATTTGTGACGCCGTTAAAAAATTTTGCACTAATTTTGCCCCTACAAGGGAAAATTTGACGACACCCCAGTGAGAAAAATGAAAAAATTTCCTTTTTCATTTTGTATTGCGCTCGGTTTGCACTAATTTTGCCCCACAATACGAAAAAACCTTTTTATTATTTCGAGATACGACCTCTTTATGGAAGATAAACAAGCGCTTACGATGAAGGACATCGCCCAGCAGCTGGGCGTGTCGGTGGCCACGGTATCGCGTGCGCTCAAAGACAGTCCCAACATCAGCAAGGAGCGGCGCGAAATGATTCAGCAGTTCGCCCGCGACAATAACTATTACCCCAACGTGATTGCCGAGCAACTGCGCCACAGCCGACAGAAGCCGTCGCAGGTGATAGGCGTGGTGATTCCCGAGTTCACCCACTACTATTTCTCGTCGATTCTCACGGGCATCGAGCAGACGGCAAGCGAGCGCGGCTACCGCATCCTGGTGGCGCAGAGCGGCGAGCGTTACGACCGCGAAGTGGCCATCTGCGATTCGTTCATGCGCAACAAGGTGTGCGGCATCATCGTGTCGCAGGCCAAAGATACCAAGAAGTATGACCACTTCCTCAAGCTCGAAGAGAACAACATCCCGCTCGTGTTCTACGACCGCATTTGCCCGGCCTTGAACGCCAGCCGCGTCGTTGTCGACGACTATCAGGGGGCCTTCAACGCCGTGAGTCACATGGCACTTACGGGCTGCAAGCGCATCGCCTTCTACGGCGCGTCGATGTCGCTCGAAATTTCGCAAAACCGCTACAACGGCTACCGCGACGCCCTTTACAAGCACGGCCTGACGCCCGACGAGGCACTGGTGAAGATTTGCGACAACCGCGAGGAGGCCGAGCGCATCACCCCCGAGTTGCTCAAGATGAAGGACCGTCCCGACGCTTTCTTCGCCGTGAATGATGACACGGCCATCGGCATCCTCTACACCGCCAAGCACATGGGATTTAAAGTTCCCGAAGAAGTGAGCGTGTGCGGCTTCACCAACGACTTCCGCTCCATCGCCTGCGACCCCATGCTCACCACCGTCGAGCAGCGCGGTGTCTCCGTGGGCGAGGAGGCCGCCAGCGTGCTCATCGACATCGTGGAAGGCATCCTTCCCGACAACCGTCCCACCAAGCGCGTGGTCAAGACGCGACTCGTTGTGCGCGGCACCACGCGCCCAACGGACGATGAGTAACGGGGCTATAAAGTTAAAGACAAAATACTAACTATCAATTAATAACTCATTTTTATGGAACTTAAAGGAACAAAAACCGAGAAAAACTTAATGGAAGCCTTTGCCGGCGAGTCCATGGCCCGCAACAAATACACCTACTGGGCAAGTAAAGCTAAGAAAGATGGCTACCAGCAAATCGCAGCCATCTTTGAAGAAACCGCAGCCAACGAGAAAGAACACGCCAAACTTTGGTTCAAACTCCTCGAGGGTGGAGCCATCAAGCCCACCACCGACAACCTGGCCGCAGCCGCAGCCGGTGAGAACTTTGAGTGGACCGACATGTATGACCGCATGGCACGCGAGGCCGACGAGGAAGGATTCCACGATATCGCCGAGACCATGCGCGGCGTCGCAGCCATCGAGCGCGCCCATGAGGAGCGCTACCGCAAGCTTTTGAAGAACATCGAGGACGAGGTCGTCTTCTCGCGCGACGGCGACGCCATTTGGCAGTGCCGCAACTGCGGCCACATCGTCGTGGGCAAGCAAGCCCCCGAAATGTGCCCCGTGTGCAACCACCCGCAGGCCTACTTCGAGCTCCGCGCCGAGAACTATTAATCGACATCCCCTACCCCATCATGCGCCGGTTCCCCACAGAGTCCGGCGCATTTTTTGTCCCCAAAGCGTAAAACAACGCAATTTAATCCCCAATCACAATCCTGCCCGTCCATAAATGTGCTGAGGAAAGGGGTGTGAGAGACTTTGCACGCAAGTCCCTACTCGACGGTGGGGTCGATGTCGGGGGTGTCGTACCAGCGGCTGTACATCAAGTAGTTGCGGGCAATTTTCACGTTAATTTCGGCGGCTTGTGACGGGTCCACCATCTTTTTGAACGTGGCGGGCGAACCGGCCCACAGCTCGTGAGGCCCCACCTGAGTGCCACTCTTGACGACGCTTCCGGCGGCAATGATAGCTCCTTCGCCTATGACGGCATGGTCGAGAATC
Organism: Muribaculaceae bacterium; assembly: GCA_017962765.1. Classification (GTDB taxonomy): domain Bacteria; phylum Bacteroidota; class Bacteroidia; order Bacteroidales; family Muribaculaceae; genus Sodaliphilus. The sequence continues at coordinate 10,446 of JAGCUP010000007.1, forward strand.
ACGCTCCCCATTCCGATGAGCGCCATGTCCTTGATTTCAGCGCCATGGATGGTGACATTATGGCCTATCGACACGTCGTTGCCTATCTTGATGGTCGATTTCTGGAACAGGGTGTGGAGCACCGAGCCGTCCTGGATGTTGACGCGGTCGCCGATGGTGATGGTGTTGACATCGCCGCGCAGCACGGTCGAGAACCAGATGCTGCAGTCGCGGCCCATAGTCACGTCGCCGATGATGGCGGCGTTGTCGGCGAGGAAGCATCCCTCGCCCATCTTTGGGGTATATCCCCTCACTTTCTTAATTATAGCCATATTTATTAAGCTGACAAGAATTTGATTATTCATTATCTAACCGTTTGTGCTGGGCCTCAACGCCATCGATGACGTTGATAATGAAGTCGCCCAGTTTTTCGGCCTCACACACGATATCCATATAGAAAATACCCGCCTGGTAAGGATATTTCTTTTGGTTGATGTTCTCAATGTTCTCGGTGCGCAACAAGTTGCGATAATTGTTGATTTCGCGCTCCTTGTCGTAACTGCGGGTAAGGTCTTCGTCACTCACGTTGTCGAGGTCGGCGAGCACCGCAATCATGTTGGCCATGGCCTCACTCACGTACTTGAGTATAGTGTCGATGTTCTTGTAATTCTCCTCGCCGAAGTGGGCGTGGGCCTCCTCCTTGCGCACGAGAGTGCGCGCGATGTTGTTGCAGCTATCGGCAATGCTCTCAATCTCCCCCACGAAGTTGAGCATGGTGGAAATACGCAGTTTTGAGTCATGACTCAGTCGCCCGTCCATGACCTTGTTAAGGTAGTTGGCGATTTCAATCTCCATGCGGTCGCTGATGTCCTCATATTTGCCAATGCGAGTATAAAGTTTGTTAAACTCCTCGGTACCCGTCTTGGTGTGGATGAGCTGTTTGACCATACCGAACATGCGCTCGACACGTTGCGCATAGACGACGATTTCGCGCTGCGCCTGCGAGATATTAAGCTCGGCGGCGTTGAGCAGGCCACCACTGATATACTTGAGAGAAAACTCCGTCTCGCCGTCCCTTTTCTTTTTCGATTTGACGAGCCGATTGACAATCTTGACGAGCTGACGGGTGAAACCTATCATCACCAGCAAACTCAGGATGTTGTAAATGGTGTGGTACAGCGTCAGGCCCATCGACGTCGAGACCACGAGGGCATCGGTGGGCACGCCCCCGCCCTTCACCACCTCGTAGAGGGCCTCGGGGTCGCCGATATGCACCACGTCTTGCGTGAACCAGGCAGTCATGCGGCAGAAGGGGAAGAAAATGACAAGCATCCACGCCGCACCGATGAGGTTATAGACCAAGTGGCCCGTGGCCGCCTTCTTGGCCGCCGTGTTACCACCCAACGAGGCCAGCAACGGCGTGATGGTGGTACCCACGTTGCCGCCCAGAATGATGGCGCAACCCATATCAAAGGGAATCCACCCGTTGGTGGCCATAATCAACACGATGGCAAAAGTGGCCGCACTCGACTGGATAATCATGGTCACCACGACACCCACAGCGAAGAACAGCAACAACGACCAGAACCCCATGCTGGTGTAATGCCGCAACGCCTCAAAAATTTCGGGGCTCTTGCTCAGGTCGGGCATATGTTGGTTGATAAAGTCAAGGCCGAAAAATAGGAAGGCAAAACCTATGAGAAACTCGCCTATACTCTTCACCGTGCCGTTCTTGAAAAACAGCATGGGTACTGCCACGGCGAGAATGGGAAGGCACATGTGCACCATCTTTAGCTTGAAGCCGAATATTGACACTATCCATGTGGTAAACGTGTTTCCCAAGTTTGCTCCCAGAATGACCGACATCGACTGCTCAAGCGACATCAGGCCGGCATTGACGAAACTAACTACCATCACAGTCGAAGCGCTCGAGCTCTGGATAAGCGCCGTGATGAGGACACCGGAGGTCACTCCCATGAATTTGTTGCGCGTCATCGCACCCAAGATGGAACGCAGACGGTCGCCAGCGGCTTTCTGCAATCCCTCGCTCATCACCTTCATTCCATAAAGGAAAAGGGCTATGCCACCGAGCAAGGCAAGAAATTCAGTGAAGGAGTAGTTCATATCAAAACAGGTAAGGGTTAGAAAATTGCACAAAGTTAATGATTTTTTACAAATCGGCAAAAAAACACGACCACTCAGATTGCAGAGAAAATAATGCGAACGCTTTCGCTTTTGAGCGAAAGGTTTGGATTTTCCATTGATTGTGTGTAAATTTGCAGGTTGTGTAGGCGGTGGAGCGCCACACGGCAACCGAAAAAGCCTCAAAAACTTAAAGATTTTACGCCCCTATGAAACGATTCTTACTCTTAATATTTGCCGTGGCGACAGTCGTCACAATGAGCGCCGCCACCGACTACGGCATCGAGGTCAACAGCACCAAAATCACCAGCGACAAGCTGAGTTTCAGCACGGGCGGCGGCACAGTCACTTATAACACAAGTTCGTGCACCCTCACTCTCAACAACGTAATATTCAGCCGCTCGGGCGAGGCCCTCAAGGTGAAGCAGAGCAGCAACCGCACTGCGCTGCTCAAAATCGTGTTCAACGGCACCTGCCTCCTCACCTCGACCGGTAACGACGCCGTGGTGCTGGAAGACGCGGCCGATTTCGTCGTCAACAGCGTCACCGTCATCACCACCAATGGCAGCGGGAAATATGCCGTCCACATCAAAAACGACATGGACGCCGACTTCGACGGATCGGGGTCGTTGCAGCTTGCAGCCAGCGACGGATATGCATTGGGCGGTGAGTCGGGCGGTGACGAGTGGGCCTATTTCAAGATTAATGCCTGCTCGCTCAACGGCAAGCGCGGCAACCTCGTGAACCTGGGGCGCGTGCAAATCCAGCCGGTGAATATGAACGTCGAAATGTCAACATCTATCACGCTGGAACCCACAAATAGCTCGTACTACCCCCACGCGCAGAACGTGGGTGAGTGGATTCTGAAGAATGACGTGCATATCGATTCGCCGCTGGGCCTTACCACTAGCGACATTAGCGTTTCCAGCAACTATAAAAAGCAATTCGTCATCAACGACGACCGTGACGACCCCAACTCGGGTTATTACAGCATAGGGAATTTCCTATACACCACCACCTATCTTAAGAGCGAAAACGTCACCGTGGCCAAGCTTATGGGGCCCAAGAAGACCTATAAACGGTCACAACCCTCCAAAGTGACGGTGCCTGGCTTTGTGTCAATTAACGGAACCTATTACCCCACTTACGTAAACGACGGCGCATTAAAAGATATGACCAAAACGGAAACCATCGTTTATGAATATGGGGTAATCCACATTGGCAATCACGCCATGGAAAATTGTTCATCGCTTGAAAACATTTACATTCCCAGCTCGGCACGGTCATTGTCGGCTATTTTATACAACACCAGTTCGTTGGGCATATATATGAAAGTCTATTGGGCAACACTCGACCCAAGTGAAGTGTCGGTCGTGGACGACAGCTTTACCGACTTCCAAGCCACAAGGTGCTCTTTCCTTTTCTCCACCAAAGCCGCCTCTGAGTTGGCCCAATACATTCCAGGAGTAGAAAATAGAGGAGTAAATCCTTCATCAGCATGCGATTACAAATACCCCGACTATAGTTATTATGTGATACAAAACAAGGCTACCCAAAGAACGACAAACGGCATCATGTCGCTGGTGGGCATGTCAAGTAAAACTGTTGACAACAAGTACGAGTCCACCGCTTTCACAGCGGGTGGAAACGCTTACTATCCCAAACGGGTGGCTCCATCGGCATTCAAGGATAACACAAACATCACTATGGTTGATTTGACGGGTTTCGAGTATATTGGAGACAAAGCGTTCAATGGAAGCAACATCTCCATGTTGACTGTGGGGAAGGGTGTAATTCGAATGGGGTTCGAAGCCTTCTTCAACTGCACATCCTTGAGAACCGTGGTGTGGAATCCCGTCTTCTGCGAGATTGATGGTAATAATGCATTCAACAATTCGACCAATATCAATTCGTTCTCCTTTGGCAACGAAGTGGCCACCATACCGGCTTACCTGTGTAGCGGCTTGAATAAGATTACCTCCATCAGCATCCCCAACTCGGTGGAATATATCCGCAAATCGGCATTCTACGGATGCTCGGGCTTAACCTCGTTGAGCATTGGCGACGGCGTGAAAACTATTGAGCAGGACGCATTCACCGGATGCTCCGGCTTGACTTCGGTTACGATTCCCGCCTCGACGACCACGATAGGCGAAAACGCTTTTTGGAATTGCACGGGACTCACGAGCGTGAGGGTGGGCAAAAACGTCAGCACGATGGGCCGGTTGGCCTTTGGACACTGCTCGTCACTGACCACGGTGAACTGGATTGCGAGGTCGTGTGCCGACTTCGGAAACGGCACGTCGCCGTTCGACACGTCAAATGCCATCAGTAACTTCAATTTCGGCAGCGAGGTCACAAAAATTCCCGCTTACCTGTGCAGCGGATTAAAGAGTGTGACGAACGTGACCATACCGGCTTCGGTAATCACAATTGGCAAATATGCTTTCGTTGACTGCAGCAATATGAACACGTTGACCATTGGTCTCTCGGTGTTTACAATAGGCGAGGAAGCCTTCGGCTTGTGCGGCGCCCTACGTAACATCTATCCCAAGATGACGGCACCACAGAACCTCACCTACGGCAGCCTCGTGTTTTATGGCGTTGACAAGCAAACTTGCAAGCTCACCGTACCCAAAGGCACGCGAGCCATGTACAAGGCCACCATGCCCTGGAGCGAGTTCTACAACATTGAGGTAGAAGGCGGTTTTGAGCCGGGTGACGTGAACGGCGACAGCGTGGTGAACGGTGCCGACGTGACTGCCCTTTACAACGTGCTGCTCGACGGAGCCACGCCCGACGGCGATGCCGACGTGAACGGCGACGGCGTGGTGAACGGCGCCGATGTCACCGCCCTTTACAACCTCTTGCTTAATTAGGAATTAGAAATGAGGAATTAGGAGTTTGGTTAACTCCTCGCTTAGCTCATTTAGCTCATAACTCAAGGCTCAAAACAGCTCTCGATAGAGGGCTGTGAGCTTGTCGTAGAACAGCTCGTAGCGCAAGTTCTTGTCGAAGTACTCGCGGGCCGTGCGGCCCAGGGAGTCGCGGCGCGCGTCGTCGTCGAGCAGCGCGTTGATGAGGAAAGCCAGCTGCATGAAGTTGCCCGGCTCCACGATGAGGCCGTTGAGGTTATCGCTCACATACTCGCGCTGCGCGCCGTTGGCCGTCGTGATAAGGGCGCGGCCGCACATCAAGGCCTCGAGGCACGCGATGCCCGAAGCCTCGGGCGTCGTCGACGGCAGCACACAGATATCAACCTGCGGCAGCAGCGCCTGAATATTGTCCTTGAATTCGAGAAAAGTGACGTTGCCCACTAGCTGGTTAGCGATGACAAACGCCTTGAACTGCGACACGCTTTTGGGGTGGCCGTCGCCCGCCAGCAGCAGGTGGTATCGGCTCTTATCGAGCTGGGTGACGGCGCGCAACAGCGTATCAACGCCCTTCTCATTGCTCAGGCGACCATGGAAGAAGATGATTTTCTTTTCAGCACCTATGTGGTAGGCTTTGCGCAGGTCTTCGCCTACTGGAGTGCGTTCTAGCACGCTCTCACGAATTACCACCGAGCGAGCCAAGTCCACTTTGCGCGCATGGGACGCAAAAGTATCACGTGCCAACTGCGAGACAAACACGAAACGGTCCACGCCGCGCAGTGCTTTCTTGTGCCAATAGTTGAGGCGAGGCTTCTTCAGGCCATGGGGCGTGAGCAACACGCGAACCTGAGCGTTCTCGCTCAAACGCTTGGCGAGGACGGCGGTCGCCGCGTCCTTCACGGTGTGGGCGTGCACGATGTTCTTGCCTTTGCGCAGCAGGCGCGCCAACCGCACGGGACTATCAAAGTCGGCGAGTCCACGCAGCGGCAGAATCGAGACGGGGACATCGAGATGCTGGAACTGGCCGATGATAGCGTCATTCTTGCCGCACACCATCTCCACATAGAAATCCTTGTCGTGGCGCAGCCGCTCCATCACATCGCTGGCATAGCGCTCTGCGCCGCCCCACGTCTTCCCACTCACAAGGTGAAACACATTAATCATCGCTCACATTTTTCCACAAAGTTACGCATTTTTCCCAATTTATGCAAACAAACCCAACATATTTAATCCGAATCTCACGAATAAAAACAGCTGGCAGTCCTAATAAATATTCACAAAACACGCATGGTGCGTAATAAGAAATTTTAGCCCTAATGGTGTAAACTTAATTTTTTTGTTTAAATTTTTACTGGTTTTATTATGAAATCTCGTGGTTTTGTTTTAAATTTGTAGCTTTAATCCCCTTCTTTGGGGATGCACCGAGTTGGGACCTTCTCCAAAAGCAAACCTATCTTTTTGTAATACAATGTGTTATTTTGCTCACAATATGCAAAAGTAAGGTTATTTGAGCGACTTTTTTATTTAACCAAAAATTTAAATTTCTATTTTATAACTTAATTTAATTTCCCTATTATGAAACAATTATTACGAAGATGGCTATCGCGCCTCATGATGACGCTGATAGCATTGGCCGTAGGAGTGCCGCTATCACAAGCGACAGTCACGGTCAACCTAAAAGCCACCAACCAACCCTACGTGTATGCGTGGTTTTACGACAACAACGACGTAAAGGTGGAACCACTCGGTGCTTGGCCTGGCTCGCAAGCCGCGGCTGCCCAAAACTTTCAAGGCGAAGCCGTGTGGCACGTTGATATCAACAACGTAGTGTTGGATGATGGGACCAGTCACACCGTAAGTTTCATCGTCCACAACGGTGGAGGTGGTGACGGCAATAAGACGGGCGACATCACCAGCATGGGCAGTGGACTGTATGAGTATTCCTACGACGGTTACACGAAGCTAACCCCTATCGAAATCTGTCGGTTAGATAATGGTTACGTCTATGGCCATTTGTCAATGGCGGCTCCTTACGGCACCTTTGTGCTTGACTATCGTGATAGTGGTAGTTTCGGTTACATTTCCACTGCAAACATGACTTTCAACAAAGTGTATGCTTGGAACTCCACCACCGGGGAAAAATACACAGCCGATTTCCCCGGCAATGACCTTTCCACGACAGTTAATGCCCCAAGAGTAGAGTTAAGGGGGTATCATCATGGTGGTTACACTTATGATGCACAAGATTATTACGCTTTCGATTTTACCCTCGTAAACGCTGATGACCCAGGTCCCGACCGCGTAATTTTCTCTAACAGTGACAACGGCCAAAAAACCGACGACCTGGTATTTTTTAAAGGTGCCGTGTTCGACAACACTCACGGTAGCACGCCTGAAATCAAATGGACGATTAAGCCCTCACGTGACATTGACGCCACGCTTATCCCCAATGATTTCGTGCGCCAAGTCATCACCGGCGATATCGTCGACATGTCCCAAGGTGATAACTATAGAATAGACATCAACAACGATCGTAAACTGTCGAACTACGAGCTTCTCTCGGCTTGGGCTTTCAAATATGACACCGAATTGCCCGAGAAGTGGCACGAGTACGAAAATGGAGTCGATCCAACCAACCTGCCGCGCATCACTTCGCTCGCAGGCCTTGAGCTTTTCCCCTATTTGAATGAAATCTTTATTGAATATCCATTGGGAGAAAACCTTGATGAAGACGAGGACAGCTATTCGGAATTCTCGCTGCGCAGCTTCGGCTACAGCGAGGGCAATTTGGGCAACGTCGTAATCCCCGCGCTACCCTATTTGGGCTATCTGACGCTTAACAACTGCGGCGTGACATCGATTGACCTGTCGAACGTGCCAAATGTCTACGAGGTGGAGCTTACCGGCAACCGGCTCACGTCGATTGACGTGTCGAATTGCACAGGCCTCTATTCGCTTTTGTTATCCGACAACCAGATTCCCGCCAACGGCATCACGGGGCTCAACAAAGTGCAAAAACTGAACTTGTCTCGCAACCCGATAACAGATTATGCCCCGGTAAGCAGCACCCTCAACGAACTGGCTATGGACGTATGCCAGCTCACCTCGCTCGACCTGAGCGGCGTGCCCTTGCTGAACAGACTTTCGGCATCATCCAACCAGTTGTCGTCGATTGACTTGACCCATAATCCACAGTTACACGAGATTCTACTGTCACGCAACCACCTGAGCAGCATCGACCTCTCGGGACAAGCCAATGTGCTCAATTACTATGACAATGGATTGGAGTTGAACATCAGCTATAACAACCTCTCGACCATCAACTTGAGCCCAGTGGCTTCGAGTTTAAGATATCTCACCGTGAGCGGTAACAATTTGGGCACACTCGACCTTAGTAACCTCACCAACTTAGAGGACCTTAACGCCAGCTCTTGTAACCTCACGTCGATCACGTTGCCTTCCACGCTCAGAGATTATAATGAAATTTGCTTGAGCGGCAACAATCTCAGCAATCTCGACTTGAGCTATGTGACCAACTTGCGCGAGTTGTATGCCGCGCGCAACCCGCTTGGCACGCTCACGCTAGGTTCGCAACCCGAGCTCCGCACACTATGGGCTCCAACCGCTCAACTGACGGCGCTCGACCTTAGTGAATGCACCAAGCTCAAAGATATCTACCTCTCTCACAATCAGTTGAACGAGACCAATACCCAATGGCCGCCCGCCTTCACTAACAATGGCGGCTCTCCGGCACCACGCCACTCTATTTTCCAAGACATCTCGCAACGCTTGCAGGAACGCACCACGGCAAAGCGCCAGCGTGAGCAGCTCTCGGGCAAGGCTAACGTGAGCGGTCCTCGCCGCGAGCAAGAAGTGTATAAGGGCATTGAAGATTTGTATCTCTCCCACAACGAGTTCCGCACGCTGGATCTCGAGGGCATGCCAAATCTTGAATATCTATTCTCGTCCCATAACCAGTTGTCGGCACTCGACCTCAGCAACCAGAGCAATTTTGAAGAGGGATTTGCCGAGATGGTTGAGATTATGTATGGTAGTCACCCTGATTTTGACGAATACGTATATCCGTATTATGCTTTTGTGTATAATCTCGACAAGAGCCTTTGCAACCAAATAGCCTCATACGGCTACACCGCTGAGCAAATACCTACCATCAAGGGTGCAAACTGGGTTGGATATCAAGAAGACATTATCCGTGAAGTCGTGACTGACCCCTCGGTGTATAACGACCTCGGAGCCGGCAACCGCCGTGAGGTGACGCCCGAATGGGCCTCCCGCAATGGCAATGACGTATATTTCATTCGCCTCGACAACGAGGCCGCCGGCACTAAGGAACTCCTTACCGAAAATACCTTCCTCGGCCCCGACTTCGTCATGGCCGATGCCAGCGACTGGACCAACGCGCAAGTGGTCGAGGACCCTGACTATGGCAACATCCTGTTGCTCACCGCCACCGGCGAGAGTGACGGGAACGCCACAGGTGCAGTCACCTATAGCTACGACACCCATGTCGCACAAGAGAGTGCCGACGACATGATGAAGTCGGTCACCTTCGGCTTCACATGGACGGCACCCGCAGCACCGACTATCGAAGAGGAAGGCGTTGTCCTTACTCCGGGCGATGGCACGGTTTATGGCGGCTACACCCAAGTAGTTATCACCATCCCCGACGGCACGACCGTGACCGCTACCATCGACGGCGAGACCGTGGATATCGAGACCGACGGCACCAACACCTATATCAAGCTGCCCAGCGACAGGGACAGCGGTATCGAGGGCCACACCGTGGTAGTGACCCCCAGCGAGGGTGACCCCGTCACCGCCACCTACACTTTCATGCCCACCCCGGGCGACGAGACCCACTGGACGAGCGTGTATAGCGAGCCCGACCTCCTCACTTATCAATCGAAGCCTTTCTTCTTCGGTGATTTGAATGACTTGGAAGTGAGGGGCATGAGCATTAAGCCCATCAGCGAGAATGCCAACACGACTACCCATGTGGCCACGAGCGAGACTGCCCCGGCAACCGCCAATGCCACTTTGACTGGCCGCTACGACGTGACGCTGTCCTCCAACAGCACCGCCGACATGTACTCCATTACCAAGGTCGATGGTGTGGACCACGGCTATTACATCAAGTCGTTCGTCTCCGGCAAGTACCTTGCCTTCAATGGCACGCCTTACCTCCAGGACAGCGACGAACCCAGCATCATCTATATGCTGAGCAACGGACAAGGAATGTATGCTTTCCTTGATATGTACCCGAGAGAAGATGGTGACGACCACTATGACGAAGGCGACCAAACCATCATGCGCGCCATCTACTATGACGTGGATTATCGCAAGTTCATGGCCTATAACGAAGCCGAAGCAATGGCCCGCGAGCACGATGGCCATCCCAACCGCATGGTGTATCTCTTCTATCAAACCGACGAGAAGCCCGAGGCTCCTATCTTCAGTAAGGCAGAGGGCTCCGTGCTGCGCTATGGTACAAAGGTGGAATTCACCAACAATCCCAACAACGAAATCAATGGTCACCTCACTGGCGATGGTAGCGACCCGCGCGTGGTGGGCAGCAACAACCGAATGCACTACAAAGACTTCTTTGAAATCGCAGTTCGTGAGCAACGGCCCAAGGGCGACGAAGGCTGGTACTGGGCCGGCACCTTCCCCACCCTCGAAGGCACCCTCACTGTGAATGCCGTGCACTCGGTGGGCTACCTCTACAGCGACGTGAGCACAGTGCACTATACTTGCCCGCCGCAAGCGCCTTACACCTTTGTGCAAGTGACCAGCGAAGACCAACTCGTGCCCGGCAAGCGCTACCTTGTGGTGGCCGCCACTCACGACAAGGAAGGCGACTGGAACCGTGCAATGGGCGCTGTTGATGACCATGAAGCGGATACATCTTTCGATGCAGAATACATCAACATTACTAACGGCTTCATAAACCTTGAACCGTGGTACTACAGCGAGCCTTACATCTTGGGCGGAAGCACTGGCGCTTGGACCTTCACCGACAACACCTTCAGCAAGTATGTGGGAACAACCACTTACAACTCACGTTACGTTCCCGCCTTGTACGAGAACGCTGCTGATGCGGCCACGTTCGCCATCACGTTCGACAACAACAACTACGTCGAACTCAACGCTGGCAACGTGGGCAAAATCTGCTTCTACGAGAAGGGCTACTTCTCGTTTGGCAACCCCAACTACGATGACGACTTCCTCGGCATGATGCTCTTTGTGGAGTACGAACCCGAGCTGGCCGAGCTTGACGCCGTGGGCGGTGGATTCTCGGTATCGGCCGACAAGAAAATCGAGTTCTCCAGCGGTAACATCCAGTTCCACACCGGCACACGCCAATGGCGCGCCGCCGAGCACC
>JAGCUP010000071.1 GCA_017962765.1 Muribaculaceae bacterium
AGGAGAGACGCGCCTCGCCGATGCCACCACGCCCGTCGAGTTGCTTACCGCCACTGACCTCACCGCGGTGGCCTCAACCAATATCATTGATGCCGTGGCCCAGTTGCCCGGCGTGTCGCAGGTGACCACTGGCGCCGGCATCTCGAAGCCGGTGATACGCGGCATGGGATATAACCGTATCGTTGTCATTAACGATGGCGTACGTCAGGAAGGACAGCAGTGGGGCGACGAGCACGGCATTGAAATTGAAGGCAACACCGTGGGCAGCGTCGAGGTGCTGAAAGGGCCGGCCAGCCTCATTTATGGCTCCGACGCCCTTGCAGGCGTGATTAAGTTCAATCCGTTACTGCCGACGGGCGGCACGATTCGCGCCAATGCCTCTACCGAATACCAGACCAATAACGGCCTATTTGCTTATTCACTTGATTTCGGCGGCAATAAACGAGGCTTCCTATGGGATGTGCGCTATAGCGAAAAGTTGGCACATCCTTATAAGAACAAATTTGACGGCTATGTGCCTAATTCCCAGTTTCGTGAGCGTGCCGCTTCGATGATGCTTGGTTTGAGCCGCGATTGGGGTTACATGCGCTTGAAAGGCTCGGTCTATCATCAGGTGCCGAGCATTGTCGAGGGAGAGCGTGATGAGGAAACGGGCGAGCTCGAGCAGCCTTACAGCGACGCCACCACCTATCACCACGGCATGCCTTACCAGCACGTGAAGCACTATCGCCTTGCGCTCGACAATAAGTTCTATTTGGGGCGGGGAAGCCTAAACGTGATGCTGGCCTATCAGCAAAACCGCCGCCAAGAGTATGAGGAGATGGAGAATCCTAACGAATATGGATTATTCCTCAAACTTCACACTTTTAACTATAATGCCCAGTACACAAGTTCTACGTTGCACGGATGGAAATGGGTGGCCGGCATCGGAGGTATGTATCAACAATCGCTCAACAAAGGCGTGGAATTCCTTATCCCGGATTACAACCTTTTCGACTGTGGCGTTTATGGCACAGCGACAAAGACGCTCGGCCCAGTGGCAATAAGCGGCGGACTTCGATTTGATTACCGCCATCTTGCAGGTGAGAGCCTTGTAGATGACGGAGAAGAGCGCTTTGCCGCCTTTACACGCGATTTCAGTGGTGTGACAGGTAGTGTGGGAACTGTTTACCATATTAACGAGAAGTGGGAAGCGCGATTGAATGTGTCGCGTGGTTTCCGCACGCCCAACGTGAGTGAGCTTGCCAGCAATGGCGTGCATGAGGGCTCGGTGCGATATGAGGTGGGTAACGTGGACCTCAAACCCGAATACAGTTTCCAGTTTGATGCGGGCATCGATTTCACGTCGCGCGTGTTCGCCTTCAGCCTCAATGCATTCGCCAACCATATCAGCAACTACATTTTTATCCACCGCGTCGATGAGGTCATAGACCCCGATTACGATACTTATCGTTATGACCATGGCACGGCGCGCCTGTGGGGTGGTGAGGCCAGTATCGACATCCATCCCATGCATAGCCTTCACCTGGGCACGAGTTTCAGCTATGTGAACGCCGTGCAGCTGCACCAGTCCATCGATACACGTTATCTGCCACTCACGCCGGCGCCGCGCTGGGTGAGCGATGTGAAGTACGAGATTATCCACAAAGGCTCGCTGCTCAGCAACGCCTACGTTGCCGTGCAACTCGACTATAACTTGAAACAAAACCACTATTACCGCGCATGGGACACCGAGACGGCCACGCCTGCCTACGCCTTGCTCAACATCTCGGCCGGCACCGATATCATGCGTCGTGGAAAGCAAATCGCTTCGCTCTACTTCATCGCCTCGAACGTGACCAACAAGGCCTACCAGAGCCACCTCAATCGCCTTAAATATACCGATGTCAACTCTGTTACGGGCCGCCGTGGCGTTTACAACATGGGGCGCAACTTCACCATCAAGATTGTTGTCCCCATCACTTGGTGAAAACACATGACAATTTAGTCGAAAAACTTTCACGGGTGGGCGCAATGGTGTAACTTTGTGGCCTGTAAAGCCCAGTGGTGGCCGTCGGCGAACGTCCTGAACGCAAGACCGCTGAAAAGGGAATCAGGTGAAAATCCTGGACAGGACCCGCTGCTGTGAGCTTCCGGTGCCCCTTGAGGGCACGCCCGTGTTGCCATGAGGCCACTGTCGCAATCAAGGACATGCGATGGGAAGGCGGCGACAATCAGGGTAGGGGAGCGAGTCAGAAGACCTGCCACTTTTGGGTGAACTTATTGCGTTTGGCTTTCGTGGAATCAGAGCCGAAACAAGACATATCATCCGACCGTGTGCGTAGTCCATTGCTAGCTCCGAGCCTCTTTGTTTTTGTTTTGTGCCGTTCCACATTGTGCGCGAAACATTTGATTTTTTATATATTAACTTTTTAAAGTATTTAGAATGAAACAAAGACTACTCTTTTCTGCAATGGCATTCCTGCTTGCCGCAGGTGCTACTGTTAATGTGATGGCCGACGAGCTCGAAGCCGAGGCTACCGTAAACGTCAAGAGCATCACCGCCGGACAAAGCGCTACGCTCACCGTCACCGCCGAAGGCGGAGAAACGCCTTACGCCATCGAATGGCGCGACCAAATGAACAACGTGCTGGGCAATGAGGCCACTATCACCGTGAGCCCCGAGCACACCTACGGTTACAAGGCTATCGTCACCAGTGCCGACGGCCAAGAGGCCATCGCCAAGGTGGGCGTGATTGTACGTGGAGAGGCTGTCGAGGCTACCTTCGAGGACAACTATCTGCCCGCCGAGTCGTTCTTCAATGGCGACAACGACGACGACACTTGGTACAGCGGTTCGTACGCCTTCAATGTGGGCAACATGATTTGGCCAGGCTCCACCATCTCGTTCTGGTATGACTACGCGTTGAGCAACCAGACCTCCAAGGCCTATGCTTCGCTCGACGACCAGTACCACAGTTGCACCGGTGGCGGACACAATAGCGCCAACTTTGTCATTGCTTACCCCTATGGTGGTGGCACTGTAAGCGTCACCCACAACGAGGATGGTGATGTCATCAGTGGTTTCTACATCACCAATACGGCATACGCCTACTCCAACATGACTCAGGGTGATGCATATTCGCAACCATTACCTGCTGGCGGCTGGTTCAAGGTGACTGCCTATGATGCCGACGACTCCTCGAATGCCGTCGATTTCTATCTTGCCGACCTTCGTGATGACAATCCTGCCAATCACTACGTGGTCAACAATTGGGAATGGTTCGACCTTACCCCCCTGGGACAGGTGAGTGAGATTATGTTCAGCCTCGACGGCTCGGACAAGGGCGATTGGGGCTTGAACACACCCGCTTATTTCGCCATGGACAACCTGGGCGGACAGCGCGAGCTCAAGCCGGTCACTCGTACTATCAAGCCGGGTGAGAACAAGAAAATCAAACTCGCACCCATGTTCGACTTGCTCGACGATGGCTCCACCATCACCTTCGCCCTCGAGACACAGCCGCGCAACGGCGCCGGCTATCCCGCCAGCGATGCCATCGACGTGGCCCTTGACGGCGATCAGCTCCTCGTGAGCACCGACCAAGACATGGTGCAACGCACCGTCGTTGTGAGCGCCAACCAGAAGGGCCACACCCAGTTTGTGGAGCTCACTATCGGTATTGACAGCGTCACGGGCATCGAAACCGTGACCGAGGCAAAGACCATTGCCGGCATCACTTATGTCAATGCCGCCGGCCAGCAGGCTGCTACGCCCTTCGAAGGCTTCAACATCATCGTGACCCGCTACGCCGACGGTTCCACTACGACTGCAAAGCAAATCAAGTAATTTATAGTAACTTCATTCTCAGCCAGACAGGGTGCTTCCACATAACGGAGGCACCTTGTCTCGCTAATTGCCCTACTCGTTCAGGTAAAATTTTCAGGCGGAAACTTGCGCAATTGGGCGCAATGTTGTAATTTTGTGGCTGTATTTAGTAAGCACCCAGTGGTGGCCGCCAGCATTCGTCCTGAGTGTTGGGCGGCTGAAAAGGGAATCAGGTGAAAATCCTGAACAGGACCCGCTGCTGTGATCTTCCAGCGTCCCGTGAGGGGCGCGCCCTCGTCGCCACGAGGCCACTGTCGCGATTAAGGACAAGCGATGGGAAGGCGGTGACAGAATGAGGGTAGGGGAGCGAGTCAGAAGACCTGCCATAACGGTGATTGATTTTGGCTTTCGTGGAATCAGAGCCGGAACAAGACTTGGCCACATGGTGGTGTAAGCGTTATCGCGCTTTTCCCTCACCTGGCAACGACTTTTTAGCGGTCTCATTTTGTTCTTGTTTTGTGTCCACCCAAAGCCGGGCGACGCGAAACATATTTTTTATTATTAACTAACATAATTATCAAACAATGAGACAACTGAAATTGTTTTTCATCATGACGCTCCTGTTTGTCCTTACGGGCGGCGTCATGGCGTCGGCAACCGGTCCGAGACGCGCCTGGAGCGAGAGCGAGAATGCTTTTCTCCTCAAGACCAGCGACGGTCTGGAACAGTACACTGTCGACGGAACAATCACCTTCAAGGCTGTCGCCGACGGGAAGACGATTCCCTCGGGCCGCGATGCCGGCGTGGTGTTTACCCCCGCCAATGAGGGTGAGGTGATCCAAATCACGGTCAACTCATGCGATTTGACAGGTGATGACTACTACTTGCTCATGTACGATGGTGCCATCGAGAAGATTGGTTATGGCACCTCCGACGGTAATGGGCAATCGCGTTACCTCCCGGCTGGGTGGGTGAAGAAATTTCAAAGCGGTTCGGCAGGTGAGACTTACACCTCGACCGCCGAAAGCGGCCAAATCTCGTTTGGCTTCCACTCGAGTTACTCCGTCGGGTCAATGACGGGCTGGAACATCACTGTGACATCTCTTTCGCCCAAGGACATGGAATACGTGTCGACTGGAGTCGTTGCGTCATTCCCCAATGGCGTTAACCGCGGTGCGAAATACCAGGCCATTTTTGGCGTGGACGTTGCCATGGATGGCGGCGGCAACCCGTTGACCCTTAATGAAATGGTTGTAAACGCTGGTGCGCTTGCTGGTTCCACTCAACTTACTAACGTGCGCCTTTATAAAGGTGAGACGTTCGTGGACGACAACCTTCTTGCCACGGCAGCCACGGTGGGCGACAACCTAACAGCTACCGATGTCGTTCTCAAGAATGGAACTAACCGTTTCATGGTTGTCGCTGATGTGCTCCCCGATGCCAAGGGAGCCATTCCTTCACTCACACTCGCTACGGTTAAAGTGGACGACGAAGTACGGACACCCACTTCGACGATGGGCAGCAATGTGAATATTAATAATGTAATCTTCATGCCCGCCGAGGCCACTACGTTCACTATCGACGAGGACGGCGCCATGTTCTATGACGATGGCGGTCCTGACGGCAAAATTGGTGCAAACTTCACTGGTCAGGTGACTTTCATCCCCGCTACGGCCGGCAATGCCATCAAGGTGGATGTGACCACGCTCAGCATCTTCAACACATCCTCAACAGGATATAACGATGTGTTCAAGTTCTACAACGGCCGTGAGGCCAACGAGGAGAACCTCATTGCCACGCTTCTCGACGAGGCCGAGATGGTGAAATCGACAGCAGCCGATGGCTCGATGACTGTGACACTTGTCAGCACCACGGGCGTCCCCGCCAATGGTTGGGAAGCTGAGGTGACCGAGTTCCTACCGGGTGACATGACATTCAGCGCATTCAATGCTACAGCCGATGCCGAAGCTGCGAATACCGTGGCCGCCGGTGACACCGATGCGCGAATGATTGTGCTTGATGTGGTGACCGACAACCAGAGCAATCCGCTCAAGCTCACTTCTGTCGCCCTCTCAACAGCTACTCCTGATGCTATAGACAGCTATGCCATCTATTATCTGGGCAAGAAAAACGAGTTCGCCAAAACCAATGTCTTCGCACAGGGCGATGTTAGTACGGGCTCGATTACGGCCACTGGTGAGCAGGAATTGGTCGAGGGCCACAACTACTTCGCTGTGGTGGTCAATGCCAGCGATGCACTCAACAACGGCGATGTGTTGAAACTCAGCGTAAGTGCTGTAACGGTGGATGGTGTGTCGCACGTCCCAGCCGAAGCAATCGAGGTGACGCGCACCGTTAACAACATTTGCCGCGCAACCGAGGGAAGCCATGGCCATACGATTAGTGGCGAATGGACTTTCACCAACACCGAGAGCGACCTCTATCCCGGTAAGTACGAGTTTAAGGACGCCGACTATATCGTCACTTTCACTCCTGCCGAACAAGGCACGGTGGCCCAAATCGACTTCTCGAAGTTTGATGTTTATTACAGCTCCTCTTCTTATGGAACTAAGGCCGTGTTTGAGATCTATAGCGGCAGCACTGTCAACAACGAGAACCTGTTGTGGAAACTCGACGATGCAGCTAACGCCACTACCGGCCCGGGCCGCATCCTGCGCTCCACAGCTGCCGATGGCGCGATGACCATCCGTTTCAATCCCAAAACCACTTATAGCAGCTATGCCGCCACCGGTTGGACGGCCACAGTGTCTCCGTTTACCAATCACGCGATGACCATTAATGAGGTCACCGTGAATCAAACGAGCGATGCCATCGTCTCGGTGGGTGAGCAGAATGCCGCTTTGATTGACTTCAATGCCTTCACCGAGGGAACGCTCTCGCTGGCCACACTCAAGGATGTGAAGCTCAATGTGAAGGGCGCAAGCGCCATCGAAAAATTAACGATACTCTATGCCGGTGAGGCAACGACGCTCGACGATGCCGTAACCTTCGGCACTGCAACACCCGCAGCAGACGGCGAAGTCACCATCACTGGCGAGCAGGTGCTCGTTGAGGGCAATAACCGCTTCTATGTGCAATTCGATGTCAGCAGCGATGCTGAGAGCGAAACGGCCGTTGATGCAGCACTCACCGCGTTGGTGACACTTGATGGCAATACAGTGCAGGTTTCCAATGGCAACCCCGAGGGCGAACGCATCGTGAAGAGTATGGTCATCATGCAAAACGGCGTGAATGTGATTACCGTCACTCGTCCGTTCATGTTCTACGACGATGGAGGTCCCGACGGCAATTTCTCGAAAGGCTTTAACGGAACGACTACCTTCTTGTCGGGTGTGGAAGGCTGCGGCGTTGAAATCAACGCTGTGGAGTTCGCAATCGGTTCGTCATCCTACCAAAAATTCAACGTCTATCATGGACAAGAGGTGAGTGATGCCACGAAGGACCCCGGAAGCTATTCTGCTACCAATGGTCCGTCTAACCTCATCTCGGAGGCCGCCGACGGCTCGATGACGATAACCTTCTCGACCAGTTCCAGCTCTTATGCCTCAGCGCTCAGCGGTTTCGCCATAGAGGTAAAGCTCCATGAGTACGAGCCTCTCCATGTCGATAAGGTGAATACCGAAGCCGCTGGTGACGCTACCGTCGTGCGTGGTTCTCAGGACGAGCCTATCACTAAGGTGGAGCTCGTTGTGGGCAATGACAACGAATCGGTTTCAATTAACGACTTGAAGTTCAACGTGACAGGTGCCAGCAATTTGGCAGGTGCTAAATTGTATTACACCGGCACCATGGCCGGTTATAACACCGACAATCTGTTTGCCGTGGCTACTCCCGCCGAGGAGATAACCTTCACGGCAGCCGAGCCGATGGTTATTGAAAAACGTGGTTCATACTATTTCTGGCTCGCCTACGACCTTAACGACGATGCCACACCAGGCGACAAGGTGGGGGCCACGTTCGTCTCCCTTACCGGTGGCGACGAGGAAACCACAGTGACGGCTTCGCTCATCGAGCGTGAGGTGAAGGCTGGCTTCCATGGAACTTACACCATTGGTGCGAGTGTCGATGCCGATTATGCCACTTTCGCGGCTGCTACCGCAGCCATGGCTGGTGGCGTAGACGGCGCTGTGCGTTTCGAAGTGGAGGACGGTACCTATGCTGAGAATATAAAGGTTGAAAACATTGCAGGAACAAGCGCTGACCACAATATCGTCTTTGTGGCTAAGAGTGGAAACCGCGATAATGTGATCGTCAAGGGCTCGGGTGTGCTCGAGAATCAATATGAGAGCACTACCTATTATAAAAAAGGTATGGTGTATGTGCTTCACACGCCTTATGTCACCTTCGAGAGCATGAGCTTTGTGCCTGAGAGTCAAAGTTACACCAGCGCTGTGCAGGTGGTGGATCGTTGTAACTACTTTACGATGCGCAACTGCTACGTCAAGGCCGATAGGGTGACCTCGGGAAGCAGTGGTATGAACCTGGTGCGCACCGAGCAATTGACAGGCGCAACCAATGGGCAAACCAACGACTACATGACCTTCGAGAACAATACGCTTGAGGGCGGCTACATTGGCTTCTATATCTATGGCCCCGGTACCATCAATCCTGTGGAGTTCAAGAAAGACCTTGGGTTGACTATGGTTGGCAACACGGTGTCCGAAGTCCGCAGCAAGGCATTCTACATCTCTAATGCACGCAATGTGACGATTACTGGCAATGTGGTTCAGAACTCTACCACGACAGCAACTAACTACAATGCGTTTGACTTGTATATAGTCAAGGGAGCATCGGTGGTTGCCAATAATACGATTGTTAACGCCCAAAGTGCATACAGTACTGGCATTTACATGCGTGGCGTTACGGCAAGCGGTACGGGTGGCGATACTGCCGAAAACCCCATGCTGGTTTACAATAATAGCGTTGTAATTAGTAATTCGCCTACCGGCTCAACGGCAGGTATCCAAATCAATAGTGACAACAAGAACATTCACCTTTATTATAATACGGTGCGTGTGGCAGGTACTAATGGCTACTGCTTCTACAATGGCGGCAGCGGCAACACCTGGTCGGGTGTCAAGTTGCAAAACAACTTATTCCAAGACCTTACTACCAGCGGTTATGTGTCACTCTTCTACAATGAGGATAAGCTGGCGGCCACTACGATGGACAACAACGTGTTCTATAGTGCCAACGGCATTGTGAAGGGCATGTCCGAGACCGAATTCGCGCCGGATCTGGCCATCACCCGCGAGCAGTTTGCCGCCATCATTTACC
>JAGCUP010000072.1 GCA_017962765.1 Muribaculaceae bacterium
CAACAGCAGGGTGATGGAGCGCGACTTTGTGCGACTCACCGCCGGACGGCAGTCGCAGCCGCTGAGCGACACCAACACGGTCGTCGGTGACCGAAATCGCATCTTTATCGAGGAAGGCGCCGTGGTCGAGGGAGCATTCCTCAACACGCGCGAGGGATGCATCTATGTGGGACGCAATGCCGAGATTATGGAGGCAGCGGCCGTCCGTGGACCCCTCGCCATGTGCCACGATAGTAAGGTGCGCATCGGAGCCAAAGTATATGGCGCCACCACGCTTGGACCCCACTGCAAGGTGGGCGGCGAGGTTGAGAATGTGGTGATGATAGGCTACAGTAACAAGGCCCACGAGGGCTTCTTGGGCGACGCCGTCATCGGTGAGTGGTGCAACATAGGCGGTGGCACTACGGCCAGCAACCTCAAGAACGATTACGGAGAAATCAAGTTGTGGAACTATCAGGCGCAACGTTTTCTGCGCACGGGACGTCAGTTCTGCGGACCCATTATGGGCGACCACTGCAAAACGGGCATCAACAGTATGATTAACACGGCCACCGTGCTGGGCGTGGGTGTCAACCTGCATGGCGGCGGGCTGCCGCGCAACTTTGTTGCCTCGTTCATGGAAGGTAACAGCACCACGGGTTTTCGCAACCAGCCGCTCGAGGCCTTCCTCGCCACCGCCGAGCGCGTCATGGCACGCCGCAACATCCCCCTCACCGAGGTCGACCGCGCCATCTACGCAGCCATCTACAACATTAGCGACCGCTACAAGTAACCGTTTTTAAGGCGGTGACACGTCACCGCCCACAGTTGAAGAACAGAAAACTGTGAGCGGCGACGTGTCGCCGCCAAAATGAAATGATCGAAGAAAACATGAACATGAAACGACGAGCATGGCATCACGACTACCACGCTCGCCAGTTTATCCTCATAACCCTTACCACATTGGGAAGGAGGCCGTTATTGGGTGCCGTTGCTGGTCGGAGCGATGGCGCACCAGCAACGCCGCAAGCCCCTCATGTGGTGCTTACGCCTCTGGGAGAAGCGGTAGCAAAAGCGTGGGATGAAATTCCACTCCATGACCCTGAATTGGATGTCGTGGCACTCCAAATCATGCCCGACCATCTTCATGGCATTCTTCATGTCAAACAAAAGCTCAATCGGCATTTGGGAAGGGTGGTGATGGGCTTCAAAATTTCTTGTACCCATGCTTTGCGTTCCTTAATCGGCGACCCTTCTGCCACGTTGTGGTCTCAAGGCTATAACGACAGCATCCTTTACCCCGACATTAATCTTGATACTTGGAAGAACTACCTCAGGGACAACCCTCGCCGCCTGTTGCTCAAGCGCGAGAATCCACAGCTTTTCACCACCCGCCACGAAATTTCTCGTGCAGGGCACACTTTTGCCGCCCTGGGCAACCTCCTCTTGCTCGACTACCCGATGAAGCACCAGGTGCAGTGCTCGCGTCGAGCGAGTGCCGAGGAAATAGCAGACAAGAGCAGGGAGGCGCTTGACGCTGCTCTTCGTGGGGCGGTAATCGTCTCGCCAGCCATCTCTTTTGGCGAAAAAGCCATTGTCAAAACGATTCATGAAGCGGGCTTTCCACTCATTCTGCTGCAATATAAGGGCTTGACGGCATTCTCAAGGCCCACGAAGGCGCTTCTCGGGGCTTGCACCGCAGGCCGACTGCTCATGCTCTCGCTCGGCGAACCTACCACACGTCATACCGTAATCACACGCGACCAGTGCCTTGCCCTCAACGCTGCGGCGCGTGCATTGTGCAGCCCCCTAGCTTGAGGGCGTACTGCAATCGTTTGCACTCTTTTTCGTTATAACTTTGTTTTTCAGCATATACTAATAAGGTGAATGTGGCTAAATTTGCAGGCCGTTGTGTCGGTTTTGTGGCCGGCAACATGCGTAAAACCTTAATTGTGTGCAATGACCTTAATTGAGGACAAAATTTATAAATAACTATATTACATTAACTTAAAACTTTTTTATTGATGAAAAAACTTTTAACAACGCATGCGACGAGGCTGCTCTTGGCACTCCTCTGCATCGTCACAGGCTTCACGCAAGTTGATGCCACTACGGTGAAACTGTATGGTGGGGCTAATGGTGGTGACTGGAACATAAGTAACGGTTACACCATGACGGAATCCACTGTGACGTCCGGTCTTTATTATTATACTGTCAGCCTCAATGGTGGTAGTGATATTTATATCGGTATCGCTGTTGATGGCGTCCAGTATGGTAAAAACGATCAATGGTGTGAACGCGACACCTGGTACACTCTTTCAAAGAATAATGGCAATGCTCCCAAGATTTGGTTTGGCTCTGGTGATTCGGGAGAGCAAACATTCTTCTTCAATACCAACACTAACGAGTTTAAGTATCAAAAAGGTTCATACACTGAGACTGTACAAGCAGATCCCACCGTGGCTATTGCCGGCGACTTTAACAGTTGGTCAACATCAGCAAATATGCTGACCAAGACGGCTGACGGTGTCTATTCAGGCACTATCACGGTTTCGTCTCCAGGCTATTTTAAGTTTGTTTACAATGATGGCAATGGAGGTAGCGACCAGTGGACTGGTGCAACAGCCGGCACTAAGGTGACGACCACAAATAACAGCAATATTTCATTCTCTACTTATGGGAGCGGTGATAATATTGCACTCTATGGTACCGGTACACTTACTTTTACCGTCAATCTTAACACAAAGAAATTCTCGGTCAGTGGATTGACCGCACCTACTGAATATACTTACAATGTGTATGTGCGCAATACGGGTAGTAATACGGCTCCCAGTCTCTATGCCTTTGATGGAGAATTTATTTCAGACGGTTATGACACATGGGCCGGTGTGCAGGGAACCACTACAGCTACCGTCAATGGCTATACATGGTACAAATTTACATTCACGAGCACAAGTAATAGTCTCAAAGTACTTGCTAACGTTAATGGTGATGATCACAAGACCTCAAATATAACAGTGTCGGCTGGTGATTATTATATTGTTTTCGATGCAACTGCCAGTTCCGATATTACTCCCTCATACTCAAATTCCACTCCTCCCGCGGCTCCCACGGTTTATACTTACAACGTGTATGTGCTGAATTATGGAAGCTCGACGAAACCTTATTTGTATGCTTTTAATGGCAACAATATTTCGGGGGATTTCAATACTTGGCCGGGTGTGCAAGGCAGCTCAACGAATACTGTCAGCCTCAATGGCGAAACGTGGTACAGGTTCACCTTCACGAGTACGAGCAATAGCCTTAAGATTATTGCCAACATGGGAAGTAATGCTAACCAGACGGCAGACAACCTTACCATCAATACAGGTGACTATTATATTGCTTTTGATGGCACGGTGTCATCGAACGCAATCCCCACAATCTATAGCAGCGCTACAGTTCCCCAATCAGCAGTGACGCCGAAAACCACGGTAGTTATGCTGGGTGGAAATGGCGACTGGAACAATGGCACGCCGATGACCACGAGTGACAATAACGTGTTCACGTTGAGTAATGTCGAGTTCAGCGAGACGAAGTCTTTCCGTTTCAAGGAAACCGTGATTACGGGCAAAGAACTTGCTCCTACCAGCGAGGGCTTCAGGGTGATTCGTGGCACGGCAATGCCGTTGACTGAATATTCCGGCAGCACAATGAACAGCTATGTGTTGCCTGCGGGTACTTACACGTTCACGGTGAACTATAGCAATAAGACGGTGACTGTTACTGGTACGCCTGCTGCTGTTTATCTGCTCACGCACCCTGCAAGCGGCAACTGGGCTTTCAACACTGACAAGGCGCTCTCCAAGAACGGCAATATTTATACCATCAGCAACCTCACCCTCAACCAAAACGATCTCTTCGTTCTTGCAACTATTGTGGGCGGTGACTGGAATAGCAGCACCCTGCTCTCGGGCGGTCATGACGACCAAACGGTGGCGAGTGGTACTGCTACCGACTGTATTGAAAGCGCCAGCGGTTGCTATAAGATTCCCTCGACGGGTGTCTGGAGCATCTCTTACAATGCCTCCTCATTGAAGATGACGGCGACCAAGACGGGCGAGACGACGAAGAGCGCTACGATTTATGTGTATGACCCGAACTCAACCGTGACCATCGGCTTCAATGGCAATAACGTGGCTACGACGAGCGAGGCGGGCAACTATGTGACGTGGCAGAAGGCTACCGTAAGCGGGGCCGTGGCCACGCTTAATGCCACCATCCAGGGCAGCAAGACGCTGAACGTGACGCTCAACGACGGCGACGTGAAGTACTACTACCTCGACGGCAACACCTACACCGAGACTAACGTCGGCATCAACTACAACCCGAACGCTTCGGCCGGCTTCACGGTGTATGTCATCGACAAGAACAACGCCGTGACTCCTTACCTGCATGCATGGTATAATAACGGCACCAGCGATATTAACATCCTGCCCACGAATGATCCCAAATGGCCCGGCCTGCAACTGAGCGAAACTTGGCTCAACACGGCCACCAACGAGACCTGGTACAAGTACACCTTCACCGGTTACTCGAAAGTGAGCGTGATTGTGAATGATGGCGGCAATGGTCACCAGACCGCTAATATCACCGATGTGAACTGCGATACCTACATCGTATGGGATAGCAATAAGGGTACCGACAGCAATAACAACTGGCAAGCTCCCGACTATCGCGGCAACTCAGTGCCCAGTGGCTTCCAGCAACCTGTTGCCTCGTTCTACCTTGTGCACAGCGATACTTCGGGCAACGATTGGAATGTCTCGACAGGCAATGCCATGACGACGACCAACAAGGTTGACTACACGCTCGACGTGACCCTCTTTAAGGATAGCTACTTCGTCTTTACCGGCGCTGTGGGCGATTGGAATGCCGTGAACGGCGACCGCTACGGCCCCTCGGGAAGCAGCGATGTGACGATTACAAGCGGCACCCAGTACTCTGCCGCCGAGGGCAATGGCGATAGCAAGGCCTACAAGATTCCCGCTTCGGGCACCTGGCACTTCACTTATAATGTGATCGACAACAAGTGGACCGGCACGCTGACCACTCCCATTACGGTTTATACTTATAATGTGTATGTTCGAAATACGGCTACCAATAACAACGTGGCTCCCACGCTCTATGCCTTCGGTGGCGCCAACTATACCCCCAACGGTATCAACACATGGAATGATAATCAAATTGGCGTGAGTGGCACGGCTGTCACCAACATCAACGCGCTTGGCAAAACTTGGTATCACTTCACTGTCACCAGCACCACGGAGACTCTCAGCGTGATTGCTGTGGCGGGCTCGGGACACCAAACGAGTGACATCGCACTTGTGCCTGGCGACCATTACATTGCTTTCAATGGTGATTCGGAAGGCACGCAGGCTAACCCCATCACTCCGTCGTACGATGCTACCACTGCTCCTGAGGCGAAGTTGTATCTCGCTGCTTCGATTGCTAGCATAGACGAGGGTGAGTGGAAGCAAACAGAGATGGCCTTGAGCGATGGCTCTTATTCGATTACGAAGAATTCTGTCAACACAGGCGACGAGTTCCAGTTCGTCTTCAAGGATGGTGTCGACGAGGTTTGGTACGGCGGCATCTCCAGCGACTACTATGGAGTGCACCCCGACCACTGCAGTAACATCGCCCTGACCGATGGCACTGGCGGCAACAACCGCGCTAACTTCCGTGTGATTGATGGCTATGGTAACCTCACCTTCACGGTGCCTGAGAATCTCGCCACAGTTACCATCACAGGATGGACCGAGACGAGCAATCAGTTTACCATCTATGTGCGCTCTTCTTGGGCTCCCTACGCTCATGTGTTCTATACTCGCGTTGGTAATGACTACGTCCTCAACGAGGGCTTTAATGAGGGCAAGGCTGTGCTGACCACCACCGAGACGCTTGTCGATGGCAAGAGCTGGTACAAGCTGCAGGTGACGGCTCCCACACCCACCATTAAGGTCATTTTCGCCGATGGAACGCAATCTGATGGCAGCAACAACCAGACTGTCACCATCACTCAGTCGAACCTCACTGAGTACTACATCTACAACTACGTGGATGATAACAACACGCAGGCCAACGTGGGGAACAAGGACTACCGCCTGGGTGTGATTCCTCTTATTGGTAAAGACCTCTACCTCATTGGTAAGGCCAACGGACACGGTTGGGCTCCCAACAATGGTCTCAAGATGGAGCGTAACGGTCACGTTTATACCATCGAGAACGTGCAGCTCACCAAGGCTTCGGACCAGGACGGTTTCGCCTTTGCCAGCGTCCTTGCCGAGACCAATGATATTGAAAACTGGGAAAATGTTGTGAACCCGTTCCGCTTGATGTCGCATCTTGAGCATGGTGACGCCATTGATGAGGCTGCCCTCGGACAGAAGCAATCCATAGAACGCTACCACGCCGATCACCGCAACTGGCGTATGGACCTCACTGGCCGCTTCAACATCACCGTGGACCTCGACAATGAGTATATCATGGTGGAGCGTGCCCATGAGGCCCTCTACATGATGGGTACTTACCACTATGGCGGCAAGGACTATACCTTCCGTCCCAGCGATGCTGCCGAAATGCAAACTTCCGACGGTAAGATTTACACCCTCAGTGGCGTTACCCTCGACTATACGGTCGATGGCAACGATGTGAAACATGGTAATACCTTCCAGTTTATCAAGGAACTTACTACAGACGACGCAGCCGAGGCCTACGCTTACCTCCAGACCAACAAACTGCGCATGGGTGCTGACGGCGCTGTGAAGAAAATCACCGACGACGACATCAATGTGGCCCTGCCCGCCGCTACGTTCGACGATAACACCGACTACTACGACTTCGAAATGAACACTCGTGGCAAGTTCATGGTCATCGTTAACCTCACCGATGCAGCTAACCCCACCGTAACGCTGCGCCCCATGGCAAGCGGCTCGAACGAGATGACCGTCCACCTCGAGAAGACAGATAATGTTGCTAATCCGACTATTGTCGCATGGGATAAGCTCAAAACCGACCCGAGTAACAATGATTTCGCAACATCTGATGGTAATTTCAACCACGTGAACAAAGTCTCTGAAAGGAGTGAGATTACGACCGCCGACGGACGCCAGTGGTATACCTGGACCATACAGAATGCCATCGCCGACTTCTATTTCACCCGTACCAACGGTTCAGTGACCCAAAGTGAGACGTTGTGGCGCCGCGCTGGTAATGTGTATTACACATGGCCCAAGCTCAACGATGATGACACCGAAGACGAGACACGTGAATACACTAGTGTTTCGGCACCTGGTGTGCCCGACTGCGCTCAGATGCTCGAGGACCACTATTATGCTTATTTCATTAATACTCCGGGTTGGAAGCAGGTCTTCTGCCACGCTTGGAATGGCTCGGGCGACATGCTTCCCAAGTCCGATGACCCCAACTATGAACACCATAACCAGTATCCAGGCGTGGTTTGTGAACTTGTGGGTTACGACAGCGAGGGATACGAGGTGTGGCGTTTCGACTTCACCGAGTATTTTGGAGGCAACGGCAACTTTGTTGAGCCCACCGGAATTATCTTCAACAATGGTGTGGACGATAAGGACAATGGCATTAACAAGGACTATTCCACCAATCCTCCTACCGAGACCGACGAGAATAAGGAACAGAGTGGTGACTTCGCCTATGACAATGGCGCCGTCTTTGATTACCTCGGTATGCTCGTGACGGGTAACTCGCTTGGCAACCTTATCGTGAAGGGTATCATCGAAGGTCCCGAATACTCTATCGACTCGAATCTCGAAGTCGTCTATTTCGACCGTGACGCTGAAGAAACTATTGGTGAGCACCACATCTATGGCGCACTCTACTGTAAGGATAGCGACGAATTCTACTCCACTCCGCTTGTTGAGAAGAGCCAAATTCAGTCGGGAGAGATTGACTACATGATGACCAAGACCCACCTCATGGATGGCCATTCGCGTTACGACCAAAGTAACTGGATTAAGCTCACGCTGTCGACGCGCTACTTTACCGACCACAATAATGGCGTGGAAATGACGAAGACACAGCAACTTGAACTTCTTGGCCAGTATGAGAACAAGATTTTGCCTGCTGGAGAAGTCAAGGGTCAGCTTATGAACAACGTCAACCCGGCCTTCCATGTGCTCGACCTTCCCAATGTAAATGATTGCAAACCCGGTAGCTACGCTACGGCACCCAATGTGATGATTCCGGCCAACTTCGTGGGCACGCAGAACTGTAAAGAAGAGGATTATGAGCACGAGGGCAAGAACCGCTACTTCTTCGTTACACCCAAGCCCTACGAATTCGTTCACATTACTTGGGCTGTGTATGAGAACGACGCGTTCTATGTGCCTAGCCGCGTTTACATGAATACTGGCGACTATCCTCAGTATTTCAATGAGGGCGACCTCGATGGCTATTTCAAGGTTGAATGGGATATGCTTGAGCAATCCGCAACACCCGTCAATGGCGAAGTGTACCAGTTCGACGCTATCGTGACGCTGGACGAGACCAAGGTGTCGATGCCGCATAATGCTCCCAGTCGCAACACTTCGCATAAGGGCGCTGCCGCCAACAAGTATGAGTACATCGTGAAGCCGCTCAACATTTCGGGTACTGGCGCGATAATCACCGCCGTGAAGGATGTGGAGACTGCCAAGACGGTGAAGGCCGTGCGTTATTACAACGTGGCAGGTGTCGAGAGCGACAAGCCGTTTGATGGCGTGAACATTATCGTTACCGAGTATAACGATGGAACTGTGACAACGAGCAAGCAACTGCGCTAATTGTGAACTCTAAATAACTGCGAGGCCGCGACCCCATTTGAGGGCCGCGGCCTTACTGTTGATGGCTATACCTTATATATATACGCGTGCGCGTGTACGAAAAGTGGAGTGGAGGTTTGCGCAGGTGCGACATATTTGCTAATTTTGTGGAAAATTTAGAGAAAGATGGAATTTATAGAACAAGAGATCAAGGGAGTGTGGCTCGTCAAGCCCAAGAGGTTCGGCGACGCGCGCGGCTATTTCAGCGAGACTTTCAAGCTCGAGGAGTTTCGGGCACATGTGGGGCCCGTGGAGTTTGTCCAAGATAATGAGTCGTTCTCGAGTTACGGTGTGCTGCGTGGCCTCCATTTCCAGGCCGGCGAGTGGAGCCAGGCCAAGCTCGTGAGGGTGTCGCGTGGCCGTGTGCTCGACGTGGCCGTGGACCTGCGGGGCGGCAGCCCCACCTATGGCCATCACGTGGCGGTGGAGCTCAGCGAGGATAACGGCTGGCAGCTGTTCATCCCCCGCGGTTTCGCCCACGGTTTCGCGGTGCTGAGCGAGGTGGCCCAGTTTCAATATAAAGTCGATAACGTGTATGCTCCCCACGCCGAGCGCACGCTGCGTTTCGACGAACCCGCGCTGGCCATCGATTGGCGCTTAGACCCTGCCGAAATGCTGCTGAGCGACAAGGATAGGGTGGGGGTAGCGTTAAAAGATATTAAACCTTTCTAAAATTAATAAATTTTAAGATTTCACCAAACTGCCTGAATTTGACATTATTACATTATATAATATAAGCGAAAGTGGGGCCTGTGCCCCATTTTTGCTGTTCTATGGGGATAAAAAGATTTGGTAGTTAGCCAATTAGTCCGTACCTTTGCATCGCTTTTTGCCCGAGGGGCGGCTGCCACAAGCTAAATACTTGGTTTAGTGGCGGTTGTTTTGCGGTGTCAAAAGCGCCAATAAACTGAAATATTCATTCAATTAACAAAATTAATTAAAAACGTAAAACAGAACTAAGATGCCTACAATTTCGCAATTAGTAAGAAAAGGCCGCACGAAGCTGGAGAGCACCAGCAAGTCGCCCGCTCTCGACGCCTGCCCGCAACGCCGCGGCGTGTGCGTCCGCGTTTACACCACCACGCCCAAAAAGCCTAACTCGGCAATGCGCAAGGTGGCCCGTGTACGCCTCACCAATGGCAAGGAAGTGAACAGCTACATTCCCGGCGAGGGACACAACCTCCAGGAGCACAGCATCGTGATGGTGCGCGGCGGACGTGTCAAGGACCTCCCCGGTGTGCGCTACCACATCATTCGCGGCACGCTCGACACCGCTGGCGTGGCCGGCCGCACTCAGCGCCGCTCGAAGTACGGTGCCAAGCGTCCTAAGGCTGCTAAGAAGTAAACGCCTCGCGAAGCGACCCCTTACTAACAAAATTCAAACAACAACCAAACAAATCAAAGTCAAACTTAGTTTTTAGTTTTATTGGAAGACGTAGAACGGTTGAGTAAACAAAGGCAGAGGCCCGCGTTGAAGAACAAAGAAGCAACAACCAAGCAGACTTAAAACTGAAATTTATTGTAACAATGAGAAAGGCAAAGCCAAAGAAAAGGATTATCCTTCCCGACCCCGTGTTCGGTGACGTGCGCGTCTCCAAGTTCGTCAACCACCTCATGTATGACGGCAAGAAGAACACCTCCTATCGTATCTTCTACAGCGCCCTCGACCTCGTGGGCAACAAGATGAAGAGCGAGGAGAAGACCCCCCTCGAGATTTGGAAGGCTGCACTCGAGAAGATCACGCCCCAAGTCGAGGTTAAGTCGAAACGCATCGGCGGTGCCACCTTTCAGGTGCCTACCGAGATTCGCCCCGACCGCAAAGAGTCCATCTCGATGAAGAACATGATTCTCTACGCCCGCAAGCGCGGCGGCAAGACCATGGCCGACAAGCTGGCAGCCGAGATTATGGACGCCTATAACGAGCAGGGTGGCGCATTCAAGCGCAAAGAAGACATGCACCGCATGGCCGAGGCCAACCGCGCCTTCGCCCACTTCAGGTTCTAAACACGAAAAGAGAAGAAGCGAACAACGAAGCAAATCGCGCGCTTAGGAGCGCGTCGAGGAGATCCGAAGAACGAAATGGCTACCGAACGACAACTGAAATATACTCGTAATATCGGCATCATGGCTCACATTGACGCCGTTAAGACGACTACTTCAGAAAGAATTCTCTACTACACCGGCCTGACCCACAAGATTGGTGAGGTCCACGACGGTGCGGCCACCATGGACTGGATGGTGCAGGAGCAGGAACGAGGGATTACCATCACCTCGGCTGCCACTACGGCCTTCTGGAACTTTGGTGGTGATAAATATAAAATCAACCTTATCGACACCCCGGGACACGTCGACTTTACCGTAGAGGTGGAGCGCTCGCTGCGCGTCCTCGACGGAGCCATCGCCACGTTCTGCGCGGTGGGTGGCGTCGAGCCGCAGAGCGAGACCGTGTGGCGCCAAGCCGACAAGTACAACGTGCCCCGCATCGCCTACGTCAACAAGATGGACCGCGCTGGCGCCAACTACCTCGAGGTAGCACGCCAGATGCGCGACATCCTGGGTGCCAACCCCTGCCCGGTGGAATTGCCCATCGGTGCCGAGGAGCACTTCAAGGGCGTGGCCGACCTGGTGACGATGAAAGCTCTTTACTGGCACGACGAGACGCTCGGGGCCGAGTATGAGGTGGACGAGATTCCTGCCGACATGCTCGACGAGTGCCGCGAGTGGCGCGACAAGATGCTGGAGGCCATCGCCGAATTTGACGACGACCTCATGGCCAAGTACTTCGACGACCCGTCGACCATCTCCGAGGACGAGATACGCCGCGCGCTGCGCAAGGCCACGCTGCAAATGGCAGTAGTGCCCATGCTGTGCGGCAGCTCGTTCAAGAACAAGGGAGTGCAACCGTTGCTCGACGCCGTGTGCGCCTACCTGCCCAGTCCCGAGGACGCGGGCGAGGTGGAAGGCCACGTGCCGGGCACCGACACCGTCGTGACGCGTCAGCCGCGCGAGGACGAGCCCCTGTGCGCCCTCGTGTTCAAGATTGCCACCGACCCCTATGTGGGCCGCCTCGTGTTCTTCCGCGTCTATAGCGGCAAGATGGAATCGGGCAGCTATGTCTATAACGCTCGCTCGGGCAAGAAGGAACGCATCTCGCGCCTGTTCCAAATGCACAGCAACCACCAGAACCCCATGGAGGTGATAGGTTGCGGCGATATAGGCGCCGGCGTGGGATTCAAGGACGTGCGCACGGGCGACACCCTGTGCAGCGAGCAGCGTCCCATGGCCCTCGAAGCCATGGACTTCCCCGAGCCCGTGCTTGGCATTGCTGTCGAGCCTAAGACGCAGAACGACCTCGACCGCCTGGGCGTTGGCCTGCAAAAGCTCGCCGAGGAGGACCCCACCTTCCAGGTGGAGACCAACGACGAGACCGGCCAAACCATCATCCGCGGTATGGGTGAACTTCACCTTGACATCATTCTCGACCGTCTGCGCCGGGAGTTCAAGGTGGAGTGCAACCAGGGCCGTCCCCAGGTCACCTACAAGGAAGCCATTACGGCTCCCGTCGAGCTGCGCGAGGTGTTCAAGAAGCAGACCGGTGGTCGTGGCAAGTTTGCCGACATCATCTGCCGCGTGGAACCCGTCGACGAAGACTTCGAGGGCAATCTCCAGTTCATCGATGAAGTCAAGGGCGGTGACATCCCCAAGGAGTTTATCCCCTCGATACAAAAGGGCTTCACCACCGCCATGCGCAATGGCGTGCTCGCCGGATACCCGGTAGAGACTCTCAAGGTGACCGTCCTCGACGGCTCCTACCACCCTGTCGACAGCGACCAGCTCTCGTTCGAGATTTGCGCCATCCAGGCCTTCAAGAAGGCGTGTGCACAGGCCAAGCCCGTGCTGCTCGAGCCCATCATGAAGGTGGAGGTGGTCACTCCTGAGGAGAACATGGGCGACGTCATCGGCGACCTCAACAAGCGCCGCGGACAGGTACAGGGCATGGAAACGAGCCGCAGCGGTGCCCGCATCGTGAAGGCTACGGCCCCCTTGGCCGAGATGTTCGG
Organism: Muribaculaceae bacterium; assembly: GCA_017962765.1. Classification (GTDB taxonomy): domain Bacteria; phylum Bacteroidota; class Bacteroidia; order Bacteroidales; family Muribaculaceae; genus Sodaliphilus. The sequence goes on from JAGCUP010000072.1 coordinate 12,920, forward strand.
TTATGTGACGTCGCTGCGCACTATCACCAGCGGCCGCGCCACGAGCACTATGTCGTTCTCGCACTATGCCGAGGTGGCACGTCCCATCGCCGAGAAGGTGTTGGGCGAAGTGCAGGGAAGAGTTGAATTGTTGAAATAACAAAATTGTTTTATAATTAATAATATGAGCCAAAAAATCAGAATTAAGTTAAAATCTTACGATCACAACTTGGTCGACAAGTCGGCCGAGAAAATCGTGAGGACTGTCAAGACGACAGGCGCCGTGGTGAGCGGTCCTATCCCCCTGCCCACCCACAAGCGCATCTTCACCGTGAACCGCTCTACGTTCGTCAACAAGAAGAGCCGCGAGCAATTCCAACTGTGCGCCTACAAGCGCCTCATCGACATCTACAGCTCGACCGCCAAGACCGTCGACGCTCTGATGAAGCTTGAGCTGCCCAGCGGCGTGGAAGTGGAAATCAAGGTGTAATATCGCCAGCGACACGACACGATTTAAGTGAAAGTAAGTAAAAGAAACAAACAACAGTTTTAAACAAAAATTTTTTAAGAGAAATGCCAGGATTATTAGGAAAAAAAATCGGAATGACATCCGTTTTCAGTGCCGACGGCAAGAACGTGCCGTGCACTGTTATCGAAGTTGGCCCTTGCGTGGTGACGCAGGTGAAGACTCTTGAAAAAGACGGCTATGAGGCTATCCAGCTTGGCTACATGGAAAAGAAGGACAAGCACACGACCAAGCCCATGGCAGGACATTTCAAGAAAGCCGGCGTTAAGCCCCAAAGGCACTTGGCCGAGTTCAAGGATTTTGAAGGTGACCACACGGCAGGCGACACCATCACCGTGGAGCTGTTCAACGACACCCAGTTTGTCGACGTCATCGGCACCTCGAAAGGTAAAGGCTTCCAGGGCGTGGTTAAGCGCCACGGCTTCGGTGGCGTGGGCCAGAAGACCCACGGCCAGGACGACCGCCAGCGCGCCCCCGGCTCGATTGGTGCCTGCTCCTATCCCGCCAAGGTGTTCAAAGGAATGCGCATGGCCGGCCAGATGGGAAATGAGAGAGTGACAATTCAAAATCTTCAAGTTATCAAGATTTTGCCCGAGAACAACCTCCTCGTCGTGAAGGGTTCGGTTCCGGGTTCTAAAGGTTCAATCTTATCAATTGTGAAATAATGGAACTCGCAGTATATAATATTAAAGGAGAAGACACCGGCAAGAAGGTGACGCTCAACGACGACGTTTTCGCTATCGACAACGCCAACGAGCACGTCATCTACCTCGATGTCAAGCAGCACCTGGCCAACCTGCGCCAGGGTACCCACAAGAGCAAGGAGCGCAGCGAAATCGCCGGCTCGACCAAGAAGCTCGGTCGCCAGAAGGGCGGCGGCGGTGCTCGCCACGGCGACATCAAGTCTCCGCTGCTGCGTGGCGGCGGCCGCGTGTTCGGCCCCCAGCCCCGTGACTACCACATGAAGCTCAACAAGAAGGTCAAGGCGCTCGCCCGCCGTTCGGCCCTCACTTTCAAGGCCCAGGATAACCAAATCATGGTGGTCGAGGACTTCACTTTCGAGGCGCCCCGCACCAAGGACTTCATGGCCATGACCAGCGCCCTGAAGCTCGACGGCCAAAAGATTGTGGTGGTGATCAACGACGTGGACCGCA
>JAGCUP010000073.1 GCA_017962765.1 Muribaculaceae bacterium
CAACATGGCTCCATCGACCACCGATGCCCAGAAAATCATGGAACTGTTGGCGTGGGACATCAGTGAACGATGCCAGTTTGCCCTCGGCAGCGGCAAGCAGTTCACCTATCGCACCATTTTGATGACCGAACCCGTGGCGAAGATGCTTGCTTCAACCTACCGCTCGACGACCGACCTAGAACGGCAATTGATAGAAGCCTCGCGACGACCGCTCAGGGAAAGGGTATTCGCCAACTATTATGCGAACCCGGGAGGTGCTAAAGATGGAGGCGAACATAACATCCGCCAATACACAGGCTACCTGCGTCGAACCGAAGGGGCAGAGCTGACACCCACCCCCGAATGGTACGACACGCCAGAGGACTACATCGAGACCATTCCTACCATGAAGGAGGGTATGACGCAATTTCTTATCACGGGCGATAATTCACGCAACAAATTGCAAACGATGCCTGGTGGTGGATATTCAACAGTAAGAATCGAGTTGCCACACGATTGGAACACTTTGATGAACAAACTTGGCTACAAACCCCTTAGCGAGTTCTTCTTAAAATAATAACTTTCCCAAAAACGCCGAAGCCCTGACCGCAAATTTTAATGCGAACTTCGCCTAATTAGCGAAATTCGCATTGAAAACCCTGGCCCTTTGTGGGAGGCGGTTTACGGGTTCAGCTGGTTTTCGACGATGTCGGTGAGCACGTCGCGCATCTCGAGGCCGGCGGCAGCCACTTGCTGCGGGATGAAGCTGGTCTCGGTCATGCCGGGCGTCGTGTTGATTTCGATGAGGTTGATGCGGTCGGTGCCGTCGTCGTTGCGCGACACGATGTAATCGACGCGGATGATACCGTTGCAGTCGAGCAGGTCGTAGAGCCACGACGTGTCGGCCTGTAGCGCGGCAGTGAGCTCGAGCGAGATGCGTGCCGGCGTAATTTCCTCCACCTCGCCGTTATACTTAGCATTGTAGTCAAAAAATTCGTTGTGGGTCACCACCTCGGTGACGGGGAACACCACGTTCTTGTCGCGCGTCTTGTAGCAGCCCACGGTAACCTCGGTGCCGCTCACAAATTCCTCCACCATCACGCTGGCGCACAGTTCGAAAGCCGCGTCGAGCGCCGCACTCAGGTCCTCGAGACGTTTCACCTTGGTCACGCCGAAGCTCGAGCCGTCGGCAGTAGGCTTGACGAAGCATGGCAGGCCCAAGCGTTCGACGATTTGCTCGTCGGTGAACTCGCGGGGCTTGCCGCGGCGCAGCAGCACGCTGTTGGGGACGTTCACGCCGAACGACCGCAGGAAATTATTGAGCACAAATTTGTCGAAGGTCAGGGCCTCCACGAGCACGTTGCAGGTGGAGTAGGGGATACGCAGCATGTCGAAGTAACCCTGCAGCACGCCGTTCTCGCCGGGCGTGCCGTGGATGGTGATGTAGGCGTAATCAAATTTCACGCGTCCCTCGGGACCGATGAACGAAAAGTCGTTCCTGTCGATGGGGGCCTTCGCTCCCTCGGGGAGATATACCTGCCAGTCGTTCCCTATCATCTCGACGATATAGATGTGATACCTGTCGTGGTCAAAAAAACCGTAAAGTCCGCGTGCCGAGCGCATCGACACATCGTGCTCCGACGAATCGCCACCGCACACGATGGCTACCGTTCTCTTATTCATGCTTGCTTCCATTAATTCTTAATTATTAGGCGGCCCTTGCCGCGCGTTTCAGCCTGCAAAGATACGGCGAAAGCGACGAAACGCCAAATTTTGGCACGAAAAGCGGCTCATTTCCCAACAAGAATGTGTAACTTTGTGGCCACGCAACTAAAAAGACATAGACTTATGGATATAAAACAACTTTACGACCTCTACAGGCAACATCCCGTTTATACCACCGACAGCCGCGACTGCCCCGAGGGCAGCATGTTCTTCGCGCTCAAGGGCGAGACCTTCGACGGCAACAGTTTTGCCGCGGCGGCCCTCGACAATGGCTGCGCCCTGGCCATCGTCGATGACAAGTCGATTCACGACCAATATATGGCGGCACACCCCGACTCTACCCGCATGGTGCTCGTCGATGACGTGCTGCAAACCTTCAAGGACTTGGCGCGCGAGCATCGCCGCCAGTTCGACATCCCAGTGATGGGCATCACCGGCACCAACGGAAAGACGACCACTAAGGAGCTGGTGCGCGCCGTCCTCGCCGAGCAATACAACGTGATGGCCACCGAGGGCAATTTCAACAACGACGTGGGCGTGCCCAAGACGCTGCTGCGCCTCGATCCCAGCCACGACATTGCCATCATCGAGATGGGCGCCAGCCACCCGGGCGACATCGCCACGCTGGCATGCGCCGCCGAGCCTACCTGCGGCCTCATCACCAACGTGGGGAAGGCCCACCTGCTGGGCTTCGGCTCGTTTGAGGGTGTCATCCGCACCAAGGGCGAACTCTACGACGCGCTTGCCACGCGCCCGGGCAGCGTCATCTTTGTCAACGACGACAACGAACACCTTACCAGCATCGTGCCTGGCGGAGTGAGCACCGAGCGCTACACGCGCGACGAGGACAACGCGGCGGCACGCGTGTGCGGACAAATCGTCGATTGCAGCCCCTTCTTGCGACTGCGCTGGCGCGACAACAGCCTCGCCGACGGCCCGTGGCACGAGGTGACGACGAGCCTCATCGGCGACTACAACCTCGACAACGTGCTGGCGGCCGTCACCGTGGGCCTCCACTTCGGCGTGGCGCCCGAGCAGATAAGTCATGCGGTAGAGAACTACACTCCCACCAACAATCGGTCACAGCTCGTCGTCACGCCGCACAACCGGCTCATCGTCGATGCCTATAATGCCAACCCCACATCGATGCGCGCAGCCCTCGACAACTTCAAGACAATGAACGTGGCTCCTAAGATGGCCATCCTGGGCGAGATGCGCGAACTGGGTCCAGGTAGCCGCGACGAGCACGTGCGCCTCGTCGAAACGGTGGCGCAGTGCGGACTCGACATGGTGTGGCTCGTCGGCAAGGAGTTTGCCGACATCGACTGCCCCTACCGCAAATTCGACGACGTGGAGCAGGTGCGCGCAGCCATCGCCGCCGGCGACCGCCCCGAGGGCTACCACATCCTCATCAAGGGCTCGAACGGCACCCGCCTCTTCGTCCTCCCCAACGAGCTTTGAGCCGCGAGCTATAATCTAAAATGGCCCCGCTCGGCAATTTGTGTCGTGCGGGGCCATTATTATGGGGTGCGACTGATTACTTGACGGCGAAGCGAGAGTAGTCGGTCTTGCGCATATCACCTTCGAGGGCCAGCGAGCGGTGGAAGGAGAGAGCGAGGTCCTGGTTTTGCATCACGTGTCCCATCTTGCTCAATGCAAGGTATTCACGGAGCAACGGACGGTAAGCAGGATGTGCGGCGTGCTCGATAATTTCCTCGGCACCCTGGATAGGATCCTTGAAGCGGAGGTCGGCGACGCCCTGGTCGGTGATGATGATATCCACCGAGTGGCAGGTGTGGTCCACGTGGCTCACCATGGGCACGATGGTGCTGATGCATTCTTCGTTCTTGGCCGAGGGGCACAGGAAGATGCTGGTGTAGGCGTTGCGGGTAAAGTCACCACTGCCGCCGATGCCGTTCATCAGGCGTGTGCCGCTCACGTGCGACGAGTTGATGTTACCGAAGATGTCGGCCTCGATGGCGGTGTTCATCGACACCACACCGATGCGGCGAATCACCTCGGGGTTGTTGCTGATTTCGCTGGGACGCATGAGCAGCTTGTCGTGCAGCTCGGGCTTGCTGAAGAATTCCATCATGGCCTCGCGCGAGAAGGTCATCGAGCAGGTGCTGGCGAACTTGCAGTGTCCGCTCTCAAGGAGCTTGAGCACGCTGTCCTGCACCACCTCGGTATACATCTCGAAGGCGGGAATCTCGTCGCTGTGCTCAAGGGCGTCGAGCACGGCATTGGCGATGTTGCCCACACCGCTCTGGATGGGGAGGAACGACTTGGGCATGCGGCCCTGGCGCATCTCGTTAACGAGGAATTCGCACACGTTCTCACCAATCTTGCGCGTCACGTCATCGACGGGGGTGAACTTGCTCAAGAGGCCCAGAGGCTCGCTGGTGCGCACCACGCCCAGCACCTTCTTGGGGTCGACGTGGGCCGTGGGCGTGCCGGCGCGGTCGCCTGCACGGTAGATGGGAATCTCGCGGCGGGCGGGAGGATCGAGGGGCACGTAGATGTCGTGGAGACCGCGGATGCTCTCGGGCAGCTGGTCGTTGAGCTCGATAATCACCTTGTCGGCCACCTGCAGCCAAGTGGGGGTGTTGCCCACGGCGGTACCCAAGACGAGCTCGCCGTCGTCGGTGATGCTCTGCACCTCAACGATAGCGATGTCCATCTTACCATAATAGCCATAGCGGAATTCCTGTGCCAACTCGCTCAGGTGGCGGTCGTTATAGTGCACCTCGCCGGCGTTGATGTGGTTGCGGAGTTCGCCCAGCGACTGGTAGGGGGTGCGGTAGTTAAGGGCTTGGGAGCGGGAGAGCTCGCCGTCGGTGGCATCGTTGGTCGATGCACCACTGAAGATGTTCACTTTGAACTCGCGACCAGCCTCATGCTCGGCGCGGGCCAGGGCGGCGATGGCAGCGGGTACTTTCTTGGGACAGCCAGGGGCGGTAAAGCCACTCACGCCCACGTTCATTCCATTTTTCACAAACTGCGCGGCCTCTTCGGCCGTAAGAATCGGATAAATCATCGTTTTCTCTTTTGTTGAATGTTATTTTTAGATGTTGATTACTTCGTTAGGCCCCCTCGCGGGGACGTCGCGTTTGCGACCTGCAAAGTTACACCAACTTCGACAAATATCAAAATCCCATGTGTGAAAACCGTCAAAAACAGCTTACGTGTCTGTCAAAAGGAATGTGAGGGGGGGAATGGAAAAGGTGGAGAAAACAGGTCAAAATAACACCGAATTTGGAAACTTTTATTTCGTTTTCTCTTGCGTGTTAGTAGCCTGCGGATCTTCCACCTCGTGGATGGTGAAGAAGATTATAGAAAACCAAGGTGGTCTTTATGGACGAGTCACGCAACAAGTGTACCTACGTCCTTTTACTTTGCGCGAATGCGAGCAGATGATTGAAAGCAAGCACGGCGTTGAATTGGTTGAATTGACAAAAAACCGCAACGTATCTACCGATTATCGAAAATATTTATTACCTTTGCGGTAGTAAACCTTAGAAACAGAACATTTCCAACTCATGAAACTTTACAAAGCGAATATCATCTTTACCCGCGAGAAGGATAAATTTGAGATAATTGAAAACGGTTATATTGCCGTGGAGAATGGGCGCGTCGTGGGCGTGGGCACCGATGCCAACGCATTTGGCGAGGCCGATGAAATCATCGATTACGGCGACCGGCTGCTCATCCCGGCCATGAACGATATGCACGTGCATGCCCCGCAATACCGCAACCAGGCCATCGCCATGGACCTTGAACTGCTACCGTGGCTCAACAGCTATACTTTCCCCGAGGAAGCGAAATATATCAACACGGAATATGCCGAACGCATGTACCGACGCTTCGTGCACGACTTGTGGCGCTTCGGCACCATGCGCACCGTGGCCTTTGCCACCGTTCACCTCGATAGCACGCGCCTGCTGATGAACCTGTTCCGCGAGGCTGGTATGGGAGCCCTCGTGGGCAAGGTGGATATGGACCGCAACGCCATCCTCCCCCTCCATGAGAGCGTCGATGACGCCGTGGCCAAGAACGAGGCACTCATCGCCGAATGGAACGACCCCGACGGACTCGTGAGGCCCATCATCACACCACGTTTCATTCCCTCGTGCACGCCCGCCATGCTGCGTGCCTGCGGCGAGTTGGCGCAGAAATACCAGTTGCCCGTACAGTCCCACCTGTCGGAAAACCCCTCGGAAATCGCATGGGTACAAGAACTGGAGCCCGAGAGCCGCAACTATGGCGACGCCTACGACCGCTACGGCCTCTTCGGCCAGACGCCCACCATCATGGCACACTGCGTCTATACCGCGGGCGAGGAATTGGAGCTGATGAGCCGCCGCAACGTGATGGCTGCACATTGTCCCACGTCGAACCTGAACCTTAGTAGCGGAATGGCCCCGATACGCACCTTCCTCGACAAGGGAATAAAGGTGGGCCTGGGCAGCGACATCAGCGGCGGACACGACCTGAGCATCCTTCGCATGATGGTTTATGCCATCCAAGTGAGCAAGATGTATTACTGTCGCGACAAGAGCAAGCATTTCCTTACACTCTCCGAGGCCTTCTGGATTGCCACCAAGTCGGCCGGTTCGTTCTTTGGCAAGGTGGGCAGCTTCGAGCCAGGCTATGAGTTCGACGCTCTTGTCATCGACGACAGCGACCTCAACCACAGCCACTACTCGCTGCTCCACCGCATCGAACGCTTCATTTATCTGGGCGACGACCGCCATATCGTCCACCGCTTCTGCCGCGGCCAGGAAATTCCTGAGCCCCGCATCTTCGACTGAACATCTAACACTCCACAATAGCAAGTGGCACCCGTCATGGGCGCTACTCGCTTTATTTTGGTTATTAATAGTTAATTTTTATTAAATATTGCTAATTTTTTAAAGCATTGTTCCTACATTATATAATAAACGTTGGCCACAACGGAAAAAAAGAGTAATTTTGCAGCGCAATTCGGTAACGAGGGGGCAGACAGCTTCCTCATTTTTTATAAAAATTGCCACCTCAACTATAATTACACTGCAACAGCAATGATCGACAAGCAAAAAATGACACAAGTCATCGAGGAGGCCCTCGAGGGAACGCCTATGTTCCTCGTCGAGCTCAAGATTAGCCGCGACAACGTGGTCGATGTGGCCATCGACAGCCTGGAAGGCGTCACCATCGACGACTGCGTGAGCGTCAACGATGCCGTGCTCGCCGCCTTCGACCGCGACGAGGAGGACTTCGAGCTCACCGTGGGTTCCTACAGCATCAGCGACCCGTTCCTCGTCAAGCGCCAGTATGAGAAAAACCTGGGCAACGAGGTGGAAGTGCTCACCGGCGCCGGCAAGAAGCTGTGCGGCACGCTCACCGAGTTGGCCGACGACACATTCACCATCACCGTTCCCACCAAGGTGAAGGTCGAGGGCAAGAAGCGGCCACAAGTGGAAGACGTGGCTCACGAATTGCGTTACGACGAAATAAAATATACTAAAAATATCATCAAGATTTAAGAAACTACTAATCATGGCTAAGAGAGTTGAAGCGGTCGATATGGCCGACAGGTTTGCCGAGTTTAAGGAGTTAAAGAACATCGACAAGACCACGATGATCAGCGTGCTCGAGGAGTCGTTCCGCAGCGTTATCGCTAAGATGTTTGGCTCCGACGAGAACTTTGACGTCATCATGAACCCCGACAAGGGCGACTGCGAAATCTATCAAAACCTCGAGGTGGTACCCGACGGAGAGGTCACCAACCCTAACCAGCAAATAGGCCTCACCGATGCCCGCAACGACGAGGTGAGCCCCGACCCCGACTGCGAGGTGGGCGAGGAATTCACGCGCAAAATCGACTTCGCCAAGTTCGGTCGCCGCGCCATCCTCAACCTGCGCCAGACGCTGGCCAGCAAAATCCTTGACCTGCAGAAGGACGCTATCTACACCAAGTTCAAGGAGCTCGAAGGCGAACTCGTCACCGGCGAGGTGTACCAGGTGTGGAAGCGCGAGGTGCTGCTGCTCGACGACGAGAAGCACGAGCTCATCCTGCCCAAGGACCAGCAAATTCCCAACGATATCTACCGCAAGGGCGAGACGGTGCGTGCCATCATCCACAACGTGGACAACAAGAACAACAACCCCAAGATTATCGTGTCGCGCACCAGCGAGGCCTTCCTCAAAAAGCTCTTCGAGCTCGAGGTACCCGAGATTCACGACGGACTCATCGTGGTGCGTGCCGTGGCACGCGTGCCGGGCGAGCGCGCCAAGATTGCCGTTGAGAGCTACGACGACCGCATCGACCCCGTGGGCGCCTGCGTGGGCGTGAAAGGTTCGCGCATCCACGGCATCGTGCGCGAGTTGCGCAACGAGAATATCGATGTCATCAACTACACCACCAATCCGCAGCTCTTCATCCAGCGCGCCTTGAGCCCCGCAAAGATTTCGTCGATACGCCTCGACGAGGAGACCAAGCACGCCGAAGTGTTCCTGCGTCCCGAGGAGGTGTCGCTGGCCATCGGAAAGAACGGCCTCAACATCAAGCTGGCCTCGATGCTCGTGGGCTATGAGATTGACGTGTACCGCGACCTTGAGACAGCCACCGAGGAGGACATTTACCTCGATGAGTTCAACGACGAGATTGACGACTGGATCATCGAATCGCTCAAGAACATAGGATGCGCCACCGCCAAGGCCGTGCTGCGCATGCCGCGCGAGGAAATCATCGAGAGGGCCGACCTCGAGGAAGATACCGTCGACGCCGTCCTCGAAGTGCTCCGCGCCGAGTTCGAAGAATAACTTTCCCGCGAATTAATTCCTCATTCCTTATTCCTAATTATTTCCTGTTTTTCCTAATTTCCTTTCATTTCTATGCGAATTAAACTCAGTAAAGTATTAAACGACCTCAACGTGGGTTTGCAGACCATCCAGGATTTTTTGGCTAAGAAAAAAATCGATGTGGACACCAGCAACCCCAACACCCGCATCGAGGAGGATATCTACCACCTACTCGTCAAGGAATTCAAGCCCGACATGGAGCAAAAACTCAAGTCGGACACCTTCACCAATAAGCGACAGAAAGCCAAAATTGCCGCCGAAGCCGCTAAAGAGGAAGCAAAACGCACCGTGGAGGAAATCAAAATCGAGGTGGCAAAACCCAAAGTGGTGGGAAAAATCGACCTCGACAAGCCCGGTAAGCCCATCGTTGTCGATGAGTCGAAAAGCGACGACAAAGCGGCAGCCGAACAAGCTCCTGTGAGCGAAACGGCACAAAACGACGCGCCTGCTCCCGCACAAGAGGAAAAGAAGGAAGAAGCTGCGGCTGCACCGCAGGAGACTGCCGCACCCGCCACCGAAGTCAAGAAGAAAAAGAAAGCGAAAAAGGAAGTGAAGGCCGAGGCACAAGAGACTGCCGAGACCACCGTAAACAAGGAAGAAAAGGAAGAGAAAAAGGAAGAACCCGTGGCCGCCGAGGATGCGCCGCAGCCCCAGGAAGAGGAAAAAGCCGAGAAGAGCGAGCCCGAAATCTTCACCACCGGCACCCCCGTGCTCAAGAACACCATCAACGTGGTCGGTAAAATCGACCTCGAAGCCATCAACCAGTCGACGCGACCCAAAAAGAAATCGAAAGAAGAACGCCGCAAGGAACGCATCGACAAGGAAAAGGCTAAAGCCACCGAGGGCAAGAAGAAACGTAAACGCATAGGCAAGGAAAAGGTCGATATCGAAAAGAGCGTCGCACAAATTCCCAGCCAGCCCGCAGCAAAGAAAAACGCCGCACAAGCCGGCGAAGGCTCCTCGAAGAAGAAAGACAAGAAAAAACGTCCCTTCAAGACCGAGGTTAACGAGGAAGACGTGCAACGCCAAGTGAAAGAGACGCTCGCACGCCTCACCACCAAGGTGCAGAAGAAGAGCGCCAAGTGGAGGAAAGAGAAACGCGAGGCCGTGCGTGAGGAAATCGCCGAACAAGCTGCCGAACAAGCTGCCGAACAGCGCATCCTCAAACTCACCGAGTTCGTCACCGCCAACGACCTGGCGGCCATGATGAACGTGCCCGTCAACAAGGTCATCGGCACTTGCATGAACCTGGGCGTGATGGTATCCATCAACCAGCGCCTCGATGCCGAGACCATCAACATTGTCGCCGAGGAATTCGGCTTCAAGACCGAATATGAGAGCGCCGACGTGGCCGAAGCCATCCACGAGGAAGAGGACGCCCCCGAAGACCTCGAGGCACGTCCCCCCGTGGTCACCGTCATGGGTCACGTGGACCATGGTAAAACCTCGCTCCTTGACTACATCCGCAAGAGTAACGTCATCGCTGGTGAGGCCGGTGGTATCACGCAGCACATTGGTGCTTACAACGTGAAACTTCCTAACGGCCGCCGCATTACCTTCCTCGACACGCCTGGTCACGAGGCCTTTACCGCCATGCGTGCGCGTGGTGCCAAGGTCACCGATATCGTCATCGTTATCGTGGCTGCCGACGACAACGTCATGCCGCAGACCGTCGAGGCACTCAACCATGCGAGTGCTGCCGGCGTGCCCATCGTCTTTGCCATCAACAAGATTGACAAGGACGGCGCCAACCCTGAGAAAATCAAGGAAGAGCTGGCCAACATGAACTACCTCGTCGAAGACTGGGGCGGCAAATTCCAGAGCCAAGACATCAGTGCCAAGAAGGGCATCGGCGTGGAAGAACTCATGGACAAGGTCATCCTCGAGGCCGACCTGCTCGACCTTAAGGCCAACCCCAACCGCAAGGCCACCGGCTCGATTATCGAATCGTCGCTCGACAAGGGACGCGGCTATGTGGCTACCGTCCTCGTTGACAACGGCACCCTGCATGTGGGCGACATCGTGCTGGCCGGTACCCACTACGGCAAGGTGAAAGCCATGTTCAACGAGCGTAACCAGCGCATCAAGGAGGCCGGGCCCTCGTCGCCCGCACTCATCCTGGGCCTCAATGGCGCTCCCACGGCCGGTGACAAGTTCAACGTCATGGACACCGACCAGGAAGCCCGCCAAATCGCCAACAAGCGCGAGCAATTGCAGCGCGAGCTGGGTCTGCGCACGCAGAAACGCGTCACCCTCGAGGACATCGGCCGCCGCCGCGCATTGGGCGACTTCCACGAGCTCAACATCATCGTCAAGGGCGACGTGGACGGCTCTAGCGAGGCACTCAGCGACTCGCTCATCAAGCTGTCCACGCCCGAGGTGCAGGTCAACGTCATCCACAAGGCAGTGGGTGCCATCAGCGAAAGCGACGTCACCCTGGCCGCCGCCAGCGATGCTTATATCGTAGGCTTCCAGGTGCGACCCAGCGTCGATGCCAAGCGCCTCGCCGCGCAAGAGGGTGTGGATATCCGCATCTACTCCATCATCTACGACGCCATCGAGGAGGTCAAGAGCGCTATGGAAGGCATGCTCTCGCCCGACATCAAGGAAGAAGTCATCGGCAGCGCCGAGGTCAAGGAAGTGTACCACATCAGCAAGGTGGGTACCATCGCCGGGGCCCTCGTCAAGGAAGGCAAGCTGCGCCGACCCTGCCGCGTGCGCGTCATCCGCGACGGTATCGTCATCTTCACCGGCAACCTGGTCTCGCTCAAGCGTTTCAAGGACGATGCCAAGGAAGTGGCCACCGGCTTCGAGTGCGGTTTCTCCATCCAGAGCTACAACGACCTGCAGGTGGGCGACATTGTCGAGGCCTTCGAGGAAGTCGAAGTCGCCAAGACCCTGTAACCACACCTCTCCTCTAACCCACGAAAAAGCCGGCCTCACCCACAGCCGGCTTTTTTCGCACCCTGGCCCTTGCGCCCCACATTTGTGGAGTTACACGTTATTTGTTGATGTGGAGTCACACGTCTTTTTTTGAAATTACGCGGCGTTATGGCCGTGAAAACGAAAAAATGTTTTTTTTATTTTGCATTGCGCCCAACTTGCAGTAAATAGATGGTTGAAACGCAATAAAATGCCTACAAAATTTGTAATTGGCGAACTTTTAAGGACTTAATCAGTAAAGTAAAGAGGAAATAACGCCAAATTTGAGGCCCGACTGATTGCCGAAAAATTGTCGATTTGGATGTTTTTCCGCCTATTATTGTCGAAAAATTGTCGCAAAAAACAAGTTATGGCAACACTTTCACTGACCGTAGTGCCGGGCAAGGCACTAAAAGACGGCAAACACAAGGTGAGGATTGCGGTCGCTCACCGCTCACAGACCCGCTACATCGTAACAGATGTGGTCCTCAACTCCACCAAAGAGTGGAAAAACGGCAAGATCGTCAAGCGTGACGATGCCTCATACCTCAACATCAAACTGCTCTCACGTCTCGACGAGGTGCAGCGCATCATCGACGAGACACCCTACATTGAGGGGCTGTCCTGCGCCGAGCTGGTGGAGACTATCACCCAGGCGAGGGCGCGCAAGACACACACACTCGCATCGGCTTTCGAGGAGATGTTGGAGGTGTCAACAGCAAAGGACACCACAAAGGTACGCTACCGCACGCAGTTCAAGTCCATCACCTCGGTAATCCCTGACACCACGCTCGTCTCACATGTCACACCACTCATGGTGCAACGCTTCATGAAAGTGCGTGGTGCGGTGATGAAACCCATCACCTTGCAGACGCAACTCACCCTGTTATCGCAGCTGCTCAACTTCTGCCAGCGGAACGGTTACACGGAGTTCCGTGTGAAGCCCACCGACGGCTTCTTCCAGCGTATCATCGCCGTAAGGCAGAACTGGCTCACCCCCGACCAGGTGCGCTTCATCCGCGACAACGAGACGGCGCGCAGGGGCTATAACAAGTTCCGCGACCTGTTCATGCTCTCGTACTACCTCGGCGGCATCAACATCATCGACCTCGCCCGCATCAACTTCGACGAGTGCGGCGACACGTTGCGGTACATCCGCACCAAGACGGAGCGCAAGCCGAAAGTGAACCCCATTGTGGAGTTCGAGATACCCGATGAGGCGAAACCCATTATCGCCAAGTACAAGGGTGAGGACGGCTTCCTCAAGATGTTCAACACGTCAGAGAATAACCAGTGCCACGTAATGACGCGGACGATAAAAACCTACCGGGAGGACTACGGCCTGCCCGGCTTGACGTTCTACTCGGCTCGCAAGTCTTTCGCGCAACACGCCTTTATGCTCGGCGAGAGCGAGAGCGTGATTGACTTCGTTCTCGGACACTCGTTGGGCAGTGGCCACAACAAGATGCTTTTCGCCTACATCAAGGTCACGCCGGCCATGGCGACTGCCTGTGTGAGAAAAGTGTGCGATTTTATAGCGTCGAAACAAAATTTTTAGTACCTTTGCGGCATCATTTGGTTCTCTCGTAAGAGATGAATTAAATGTTTGACTAGTAAGGCAGCTTGCTCGTGACGAGTGGGCTGCCTCTTTTCTTGTCACGAAATCGCCGAAAAGCAACACGGTGGTAGCCTCATGTTAAAAAAAGCGATAAAGTGGCACAAGGGCGAACCTTATGCCACCTTTCCGGTATGTCAAGCGTAACGCAAGAATAAAAAGTGCTGTTGAGAAAATGCGTTGCAGCCCCTGCTTTTGCCCGGCAGGGGCTTTTTGACTTTGTTATAGCCGGTTTAACTTGTCAAATGTTAAAAACAACCTCAAATTTGCAGTTATTGAGTCAATAATTTTGATGATTGATAGATAGTTTCTAACTTTGCAAGTTAAATGAGTTGCAATGCAATTCATGTGAATAATTAACGCTAAGGCTTATGGAGAGATATAAAACCGACAGCAAATATATGATTGAGAGTATCTCACACTCCGATGAAGCTTTCAGTCTTATCCAGCAACCAGCATCCGAAAATGTGCTACTTACATTTATGCCTCGCCTCTTCGTCAACGAAGAAAGCAAGGTCTTATCTCCTATGTTAACTGCGTTTTTTGTTGATGAGAAAGAACATGAAATTTCAACTAAATTGTTGTTTCGCATGGACTTTCTTGTTAAGAACGACATACCCATTAAAATAAATGATGGGAAGATAGAAGTGACAGATTTTGGAATGATTATTTCTATGTTTGACACTACTATAGGTGCTTTTAGAGGTGTTTTCTTTGATTGGCTTAAAAATAGTCCTTTTTTGAAACCACTTCCTCTTGTTGACCTTGATGACTTCTTGAGAAATCTAAATGTGTCATTTGTAAAACCTAAAGAATAAAATGCTAACACCTGACACATTAGAAAATTACGAGAGGACTCATCAAATTGAATGGGCAGACGAATTACCTGAAGGTTGCCCGCCTTCAGAAATTCTCATTCCAGATTCAGATGAATTTTATCGGTTTATTCTTGATGCGGAACAAATCAGTGAAGATGATTTCAAATCATATCTTGAGCTGTATCCAGACAAAAATTATCAAGGAAACAGAGCGGTAAAAGCGTCGGGACTATCTGTATATGACACATATCCTGACGAGACAACACGAAATCTACCCGGTTTGCGAAAGTTTAAGGGTGTCGCTAAACTTATCTTGTCATCAAATGATGGTGTTCTTATGAAATCAGGTCATGATGAACATCATTATACATGGTGGCGGTCAAAGTCATTTGATATTTCAACAGCAACAATGATTAAAGATGAGAACGCTTAATATCATACGAACACTTGAGTTCTACGATGTGCCGCAAATATTTGTGGCAATAGATGCTGTTGGCATTAAGTATTTGTGTCTCCATTATGAGATAGCAGATGATGGGACACTTCTATATATTGCTGTGCAATTATCTGAAGACAGGTTGAATGACTTTATAAAGGGGCACATAGATTTACGTTTATTATATACGAGCCCCGAGCAAGAAGGCTCACTTTATATAGTGAAATATGACGATACAATAATAGCCCAGCCATATCTTGACGAATTATTGCCGTCAATGTTACCAGGGGAAGGATATTATTATAATGATAGTATGGCAGAAGATGCCGAGATACTTGAAAGATCGGTTCGTACACAGAGTCCTGTAATTAGGCTTGCCTTTGAAACTCCTGATAACAAACACACATTGGAGGCAAGGTGCCTGTCTGCAGCATTAGTAAGTTTCCAATCATTGGTTGATAGTAGCTTTAAAAAACTATATAAAGGCATAGACTCAGAGATATCAACACTTAGAGTAACAACTTTTACGGCAGCATCGTTTGACGTTGAGTTTTGCGCTAATGAAACACTTGACTTGTTTGGTCAATCTAAGCTTGGTACCACTCTTGAAGAAATTAACAAATTGTTTTCCGATGACGATAATGTTGTAATTGAAACATTGCGAACTTTAAAAGGATTTGCAGCTACCAACTATCGTAAATTTCTTAACGTACTCTTGTCTTACGGATTAGCAGTTAAATACAAATGGGTGTATTCTGCTACAGAGGCAGACGTTAGAAAAAGGAAAGTCGCCACGCCAAGGCTCAAATCTCTTTATGACATCATTAACAGTAATAGTGAACTTGGTACAGAAGAGCAAGAGTTTATAGGACATTTTACTGCCGCATCATTCGACAATGGAAAATGGTCTTTTGCTCAAGAAATAGGAAAAGATGTAAAGGGTGATTGCCTGGATAATAATTTATTATCAGGCATCACTTTGGTTGACAAACGTTATAAAATCACTTGTACAGCCACACAGTCAATCAACGAAACAACCCTAAAAGAGCGGACAAAATATATCCTTATAAAGTGTGAGGGAACTGGAGAAACAGAAACACAATAAACAACCACCTTTAGGGTGGTTTTCTTTTAGTTACGATACGAATGTCAAGAGCATAAGCAGTCCCCACTCGTCACGAGCGAGGACTGCGCCATTTTAATTCATCTTTTACGACTTGAGTGGTTATTCTTCGATGATAACGAAATCAATATCTTCTATGGTCTCGTTGGGGTTGAGGCTCACCACGTCCACCTTTCGGCTCTTGACCTTGTTGGTTTTCCATAAGAAGCCGAGGAAACGCTTATATTTGACGCTCTCAACGATTTTCAACGACGACCTGGTACTCAATGTGCCAATGAGTGAGTCGGCGGCTATGTGGCCGTGAATGGAGTACCACCGCTTGTCAAGGTCTATCGCCCTCACCGGCTCCATTATCGTGTCGCGCCGAATGATGCTGTCACGAAGCACGGTCATAATGGTGTCATGCGTGTGGGTGTTGACGGTGACAATCCGCTCGATGTCCCTGCCTTTCGTTTTAAGGCTCTCTATGAGTTTCAAATCCTCCGCCCTGTACTTCTTTAACTCATCAACCGTAAGGCGAATGCTGGCCATTTCTGCCGCATTCAGCCCGTCTTTCGTGCGGTAGTGGGTCACGCTGTCGAGCAAAGCACCCTTTGTCTGCACAAGGCTCTCGTTCTCTTCTTTCAGCGAAGCGATGTGCGTCTGCTGTATCCATATCACACAACCGGCAATGACCAGTGCCAATGCTCCTACAAGGTACTTTTTCATACGAGTCGGCTCTTGAAGTTCAACCATGCCTCACTGTTGTTCTTGTTGGCAGTCTTCTTGCCCTCCTTTGTGTAGAGAGGTGCATTGTTCCAACCACGAATACCTGGACAAACCTTACCCGATATGTCATAGTGGCGCACCACTCGCTCAATGGGAATGTTGTACTTCCTCATCAGTATCTTTGCGAGGCGTGCGGCGTTGGCAAGCGCAGCCTCGGTGAACTCCCACCCCTCATGGTTGGGCACGGTTGCCGTGCCTTTCCTCAACGTGGAGCATATCTCGATGGAGATAGTGTTGCGGTTTGTGGCGTCGGCGATTGAGGTGGCCGATTTCTTGTCGCCTACCGCCCAGCAGTAGTAATTGTCCAAATCGGGATTGAACTGCACCATTTCGGCATCGTCCACGGCGAAATCGGCACTCGCCTGGCGGTTCTCGAAGACGTGCTTGACGGCTCTTGCCCTGCCCGGTGCCGACGAGCTACCGGCGGTGTAGTGAATGGCGAGGTACTTGATGGAGCGACCCGCCAACTTGCTCACATGGACACTCAACGGCAGGTAAACCACGCTCGGGTCAACGCATTTGGAATTTGCGGTTTTTGCAATTTCCAGCGCGGCCCATGTCCTCGCTCCCACGATGCCGTCGGCAACCAAACCTTTTCCTTTTTGGAAGGACTTCACCGCCGTCTCGGTCTTCGGGCCGAACACACCATCGGCGGTAATGTCTAACGCTTTCTGCAAGGCAACGACATCGTCGCCCTTGCTGCCTAACTTAACGGTCTTCATCGTGCACCTTATTTTGTATGTAGTTGGTTATCTCACCGAACTTCCCTTTAATGTAGGTGGCGATGCCCAGCAGGGCGCCGCCAGTCACGAATGACTCACTCACATAGAATAGCACACCGTCTGTGATGCTGTAGTCGCTAGTGAGGAAGAAGCACAGGAACGCCATTATAATTCCACTTGCAACCAAAATGATTGCCATTGTATAGGCCACTTTGTCCCGGAAGTCGAGTTCCTTCCACCCGATGTGGCCATCCCTGTTGATGTCCTTTGATTTGTCTTTCATATCGCTTGTTTTATATTACTGTTGTTTCCACAAAATTACGCACACCCTCTCGCACCGCCCTTCTATCTTTTGTTTCATTCGCCATCTTCCGCCTCCAGCTCGTTTATCTCGTCGCGCAGGGCTTGACGCTCGGCCTTGATGGGCGCATATTCCTCGGCGCTTATCCAACCCTCGGCGAATTTCAACGCCTTGTAGTCGCTCTCGGCCAGCCGTGCCTTCAATTCCCACACGCGCTCCGCTTTGCTCGGTTCGCTCACTTGCGCATCCTCCACCACCTTGCGGTAGCCGAGCGCAAGCAGCTTTGCCTCACTTGGCGATATATATCTCCTATCGCCTATCACCACACTACCTCCGTGGTAGTATTGTCCGTCTTTTATGTATTGTGTCATAGCTATGTCTTTGAAGATAATGGGAAAATTCTACTCGCCAAACTACTCCATGATGTCTTATATGTAGCCACGCTATCGTCAGGCACATAAATGGGGCAATTATTTGTGAAATCAAAGCAATTCGCTCCAAGCGTTGGGGGTGTTGTGCTTCTAACAATCACATACTGAAGAACATTATTAGAACGTATAGAACTTGCGCCTATTGATGTTATAGATGAAGGCAAGTCTAAATTTTTCAGCTTAGTGCAACTGTAAAAACAAAAGTTTGGAAGTGATGTTATTGCGCACTCGAAAACACACGTT
Organism: Muribaculaceae bacterium; assembly: GCA_017962765.1. Lineage (GTDB taxonomy): Bacteria > Bacteroidota > Bacteroidia > Bacteroidales > Muribaculaceae > Sodaliphilus. The sequence goes on from JAGCUP010000073.1 coordinate 17,927, forward strand.
TCAAGGCTATTACAACCACGGAATAATTCACTGCCTAATGATGTTATAGACGATGGCAAAACAACATTTACAAGTCCAGAACCACTAAACGCAGAACCTCCAATGCTTGTAATAGTTGGTGGTATTTCTACTTCTTTCATATTAGCACGCCCCCAAAATGTTCGTTCGGCGATGTTTGTTCTTGTGCCAAATGCTTCTTCTGGGACACTAAACTCGGTGGTAAAATCAATCATTCCTTTTGCGATTGTTTCCCAATATATGCTTGCGCCTCTCATCAGCGCAAATCTTCTATTTAAAACTGCGCTCATACCTCTTTGATTACTATAATGTTATCCACAATGTTAAACTCATAAGTCTTGCTCGCAGCTATCGTGTCATTGCCGCTTGCCTCCGTCACACCGCTTGGCACGCTCAACGCAGTCCAGCTTGCGGAAGTCGTGAACTTGCCGAAGTAGCCAGCCATGCCAACGGGAGCGGAGTTGAGCGTCAACGTCAACGAGTCAACGCTGCCGAACTTATAGAACTTGTTGCTATCCAAAGCCTGTGTTACATCCCCTGTGGAAGCCACGTTAACGAGCGTTACGCTTTCAATGTGCTCGGCAAGGTCGTCGGCAATGCTGATGCCTTTGTCCTTCTCCCAACGATATATGCCCTCCCATTCGTAGGTCAGTCCCTCTGTGATTGTCTTGGTGGAAATTAGCCTATGGTAGAACTTGTTTGCGTTTCCATCAACGAAGATGGCCGTGCCATCGTAAATCCATGAATGGTCGCCAATTCCCACAGCAGGGTTCACCCATGCGCTTTGACACCACCCGTTGGGATTGCGCTGAATAAAGCGGTTGAAGTTCGGGTACTCGCCTTTCGTAACTTTGCAGTCGCAAACAAATCAAAATTAAGAAATCATGGACTTGAAGACTTTCGTAAAGGAGACCCTCGCGCAGATTGCTGAGGGTGTGAATGAGGCAAAACCTCTCGTAAAACAAGCTGGTGGGCACATCATTGACATGATGCCAAGTTCAATGGGTGAAAATATCCCGAATTGTGTCTGTGACGACAACACACGGCATCCAGTCACGAAACTTGACTTTGATGTCGCACTGGAAATCACGAAAGGTGAAGGCTCAAAGTCAGGAATAGGCGTTGCCATCGCTTCGCTTGCCGGAGGTGCGAAAAAAGAGGAAAACTCGGCTCAAAGCTCATTAAGTCGGGTCGCTTTTACTCTCTACGTATCCTTGCAATGACATTTTGACGAGAGGTATCCCTTCTCTTGAATGAATTGGCACAATGTAGTACTTGTATATCAGAATGCCGAGAAAGTAAATGCGTTTCTCGACAATCGTGTCCTTTCCCACGCATAAACATCTGATTTTAATCATAGAGGTTATTATTGATTTATAAATTTAGGGCCGGCGACAGGAGTCGAACCTGCGAAGCGGCTGGGCCGCGTCGGGCGTATAGTCGCGCCCGAGACCTTGACCTCTTGGTCGTACACCGGCAATTAGGGGCGTGTGTGGCGGCGCCGCCCCGTGCGCCGTGAGAATGTTAAAGCCACATATATTATAAGAGTTGTACTCTTGTTGTCTGCATTGTTGGTGAATTACACCGGACGGTCATGTCTGCCGCCGTCCCTCGGCACCCGACTTGGCAAGGTCGGGAATTTCGCTCGCATGGTTTCACTCTGGCGCGGATGTCACTCTTATTGCCCGTTCAGCTCCCCGCTGCTCTGTCATCACGACGGCGCGCGGATAATGGCTATGGAGCTACTGCCATGCTCACTCATCACTCGGCTTGCCGCCTCTCTGCGGCAGTTCCAGTGGATACCCGCGATGTCAAGGAACTCTGCTGCCGCCCTTGCGGGCGTTTGGTCCGCCGGTGGGATTTGCACCCACGACCTCTGCCATCTTTCAGGTAGCGCTCTCCTTCAACTGAGCTACGGCGGAAATTTCGGTGGCTATACCTGCTTGGCGATGCGGTCAACAATCGTGTCGATTGTCACGAAGTCGCTCTTCATCGCCTTGACGATGATTGACAGGGCGCGAACCTTGTCCTGCTCGCGGTTGTACCAGCCATAGATGTTGCGGCGGTCTTCTTGCTCGGTCTTCAACTTCTCCTCAAGAGAGGCAATCTTGCCTTGGAGTTGCTCGCGCTCCTCCATCAGATTGTCGCGCTCGGCGATGAGGTTGGCGTTACTCTCGCTCACATGGAGATAC
>JAGCUP010000074.1 GCA_017962765.1 Muribaculaceae bacterium
CCAAACAAACCTCTGGCCTGTTTACACGGATCGCAGCTAAAGTCGCAGCTTTCACCATGTTGCAATATTTCAATTTTATTAATCATAAACCAATAGGGCAAGTCAAATATGCGCTATTTTAATTCAACCAACAGGTAATAATGAATAACTCCATATGTTACACAAATTGCATTCAGCTTATAACAATACTCATGGTCTTAGCTGTAAGGGTGAGAGCTATGACTTCGAAGTAGCAGAACTTGAGAAAAATGCCAGGTCAAGGAATACTTTCCTTTTAGTTAACTAAATCTTGGACGAAAAGCTTGCATACATCAAGAATTTTGACGTAATTTGCGTACAAGTTGTGCATACGGTGATTTGAATTTAATGTTCTTATCGCCGCTAAATTGCTAGAATCAAAGACAACTTCAATTTATTCAACATTAATTTAGTAACAAATTATTCCGCTAACGGGTTAAGATAATTATTTAATCTTTTAACATTTTCAAATTGTTAAATTCATTATGAAGAAGACATTATTTATTATGTTGCCAACTCTTTTGTTATGGCTGTTTGTAAGTTGTGTAAATGGAAATTCAACTAAAAATCAAGATGAGATGAAGTTTAATATGTATGCGAACAAAGAATATAATTATGCGTTAGTGCTTCCCGAGGGTTTCAGCTTTGATAGAGAATATGTTGATTTAGAGGGTGGCGGCCACGCCATGAGTCTTTTTGTCTGGGGTGCCTGTGAGATTAGTGTTGAAGCAACGAAAGTCTATGAAGGAATGCTTCCAATTGAAGAATCTTTTAATCTCGCAAAAGTTTGTGATACGATATATGCCGAGGACTTTGAAGCAAACATGATAGATAGTACTAGCTATCTAATTAAAGTACATTCTGTAAATGAAACTATTTATGAAAATTATTTAAGAGCTTCTTATGTGTGTCGAAAAAATGGGATGAATTACGAGATTGAATTTAGATATCCTCTTGCAAAGAAAGACAGGTTTGAGAAAGACGTGGACGAAGTTGTGAAGTCATTCAAAACGATAGAATAGTTGGGGTTGGTCGGGCATGTTTTGAACTTCATCGATGATAAGTCCTTTGCAGTTTTTCACAATAAAGTCTTAGCGGTTCAGTTCCATCTCAGCTACTGTGGTCATGTCTTCAAGGTTCAATTAGCGGTAATTAGGAAACACCATCTTGCAAAGCGGGGTTTTCCCCGACTAACGCGGACCGATGACCGTAACTGAGAGAAAGAGTCGTTCTCGGCTCACAGGTTAGTACCAGGTGATGCCGTTGCTGTAGCTGGAGTGCTTGTCGTACTTGACGTCGCTGAGGATGCTCGACTTGACGGCAATGTGGAAATTGTAGCTCTTATAGGGGCCTACGGGGACGAAGCTGGCGCTCATGACGAAGCAGTGCATCTCGCGGCTCACGCTGCAGTTCATGTAGGCGATTTTGTGCGTGTCGAAGTTGTAGCTTGCCGAGAACGTGATGTTCCAATTTTTGGTGGGCCTGAAGTTGCCGTTGAAGCTCAGGTTATGCGTCCACTTGCCCTTGTATTCGAGCTTTTTCTTATCGAAGGCGCCGTAGCCGTAGTTGAGCGAATAGTTGAAGGTGAGGCTCCACGGGAAGTCCCATTTCATGTATCCGTTGGGCTGTAACTGCACGTCGGTGGTGTTGCCTTTATTGGCGTCGACGTCGGGTTCGTCGTCGGCAGCGGCTCCGCTTCGCCGGTTGTCGCCCGTGTCTTTCTTTTTCTTATCTTTGTCCTTGTCGCCGCGCCCGAAGAGTTTCTTGAACGTTTCGTTGTTGAAGGTGTAGGAGAACGAGGTGCCGGTGCTGGCGAGGCGGCCCCATCCGCCGCCGTGGAAGAGTCGCAGTTTGTTGACGCGCACGGGGTTGCCATACTCGTTGAGCTCGTATTTATAGACGTCCCAGGTGGCACTCAGGTTGAGGTTGAAGCTTTTGGTGAGGCGCAGCAGGATGCTGGTGTTGAGGTTGCTCCATCGCAGCGAGTCGGCGGCGAAGTTGTAGCTCTGGCTCAGCGTGAGGTTCTCGATGAGTGAGATTTTTTTGTATCCCGTGCTGTCGTTGTCGCTGCGCACCTTGGCCTCGAGGTTGTTGGCAATAGAGAAGGAGAGGACGCCCGTCTTACCCTGGCTCGCGCTACCGAACACGCCGTGCTGGAAATAGGAGTAGCGTCGCTGTTGCGTCTTGCCTTGCGCGTCGGTGTATTCGTAGTTGCCGTAGTAACCCCACCATGGCGAACTGAAGTCGGGCGATGCCGAGAACGAGATGGTGGGCGTGATGACGTGCCTAATCATCTGCAGCTTGTTGCCGAGGAACTTCATGGGTCGCCAGAAGCCGTAAATCTTGGTATTGAACGAGACTCCGGCGTTGAAGTCGAAGATGTTGTAGAAGCTGTAGGTGGTGTCTTGGATTTCGGCGCTCGCGTTCGCGTCCCACATTCGCTTGATTTTGGAGGTGTACATGCGGTCGTTAAGCGTGATTTGGGGCGTGATGTTGATGTACTTGAACACGTTGAACGTGGCCTGGATGGGGATGGTGTGGCTCATGCCATTGCGCCAGTCCTTGACGAGGTTTTTCTTGAAAAACTCGTTCTGCTTGGCGGTGAGCGTGTTCTGGAAACGGCCCGTGTAGGAGATTTTGATTTTCTCGTACCATCGCTCGTCGCCCACGGCCTTTTTGCGCTTGAAAGGCGCAATTTGCGACAGGGTGAGGGTGAGGTTGGGGAACGACACGCTCAGCGTCGAGTCGGCGGTGCGCTGCGACACGCTGGCGGTGGCGCTCAGGCTCCATTTGCTGCCCGGGCGGCGGTAGGTCCAGTTGATGGTGGAGCTCTTGGTGTTCTCGGTGAACGAGCGGCTGTAGTAGTCGTCGAGGTTGTTGCGCGAGTAGCCGCTGGTGGCGAAGTTAACGCTGGCGCTGAGCGTCATGCTGGGATTGGCCTTGGGGTCCTGCGTGTGGCTCCACTGGATGGAGAAGTTGTGCATCTTGGCATAGTCGCTGTCGCCCTTGTCGCCGGTGACGGTGTTGAGGAAGCTGGCGTTGAACGAGCCGCGGAACTTGTAGCGCTTGGCATAGGTGCTCTGCGCCGTGACGCCCCACGAGCCCTTGGTGTAAATCTCGCCGGTGAGGGCGAGGTCCACATAGTCGTTAATAGCAAAATAGTAACCACCGTTGCGCAGGTAGAAGCCGCGGTTATAGTCCTCGCCGAAGGTGGGCACGAGGATACCGCTCGAATATTTGTCGGTGAAGGGGAAGAAACCAAAGGGCACGGCGATGGGCAGCGGCAGGTCCTCGAGCACCATGTAGGCGGGTCCTGTGACCACGTCTTTCTTGGGTCTCACCTTGGCTTTGGTGAGATGGAAATAGAAGTGGGGGTGCTCGCGGTTGTCGCAGGTGGTGTAGCGTCCGTCCTTGATGTAATATTCCTCGGTCTCCATCTTCTTGGTGATGCCGCCGGTGAGGTAGCCCTCGCCCTGCTCGGTTTCGATGTTGGTGATGAGGCCTTTCTTGGTCTTGAAGTTGAACTTCATCGACTTGGACTTGTACTCGCCGCTAGTGTCCTTGAACAGGGGCTCTCCCTGCATGGTGCCAGACGTGTCGGGGACGCCCACGGCATAGACGAGACTGCTGTCCATGTCCATTTTTATCGATTGGGCACCCAGCGAAATGGCGCCATACTTGACGTCGCTCTCACCGAAGAAACGCACGTTCTTGCGGCCCATGAACACGACCGAGTCCTTGGCCGTGAAGTGGACCACCTGGTCGAGGTCCACCATGCGATTCTTGAAGCGCGCGGTGTCGCTCACGGCGGGCGCGTTATCGTCGCCCGTGGTCTGGGCCACGACAGGCGCGACCACCAAGAGGGCGGTCATCAAGACGAATATTTTCAAGAAAGCGTGACGCACGGGCGCGCAGAATTTTACATTTTAACCTGCAAAATTAGGCAATAATCCGTAAATGGCACTACATTTCACAATTATTAATAAAAAAGCGGGCTGTGAGCGATGAGCTGTGAGCGATGAGCTGTGAGCTTTGAGCATTGAGCCATGAGCATTGAGCTATGAGCTGTAATCTATAATCTATTTTGCCTTGCAAAGGGTTGCAGGCGGCAATTTGTTGAAAAAATGATGTAAAAATTTGCCAATTGGAATAAAAATGGTATATTTGCGCAAATAAGATTAACCAACCTACCAAAAAAAATGAAACGACTAATTTCCCTTTTCGCTGCGCTCGCGGTCATATTTACCGCCAGCGCCCTTGACATCCCTCAGGGGAAGTTCTATTTCGACAACTCGCTCACGCAGTACACCCAAGTGAAGTTCGTCTATGGCAACACAAGTGACTACTCGCGCGTGATCAGCATGACCGACGAAGGTAACGACCGATGGAGCGTCACCATCGATGAGGCTGAAGCCGACATGTATCGTTACACTTTCGCCGAGACTTCGCTCGCCGATGGCGTCATTGAGCAGTCGTTCTTGACCACAAAGGACTACATCAGCAACGACCTGAACGAGAAACGTACAGCCACCTGTGAGGATGAAATCCCAGTGGGATGGGTGTTTACACCCAGTAGTGGCGACAACTGGGCACAAGGCGTGTGGATGTCGCCCAACGCAGCCAATGGCTACTCGGGTACCCTTCCTGTAATCTTCATCAATACCGAGAACGGTGAGGATGTGACCTCGAAGGAGGAGTACTTAAACGCCACCTATTATCTCGACGCGATGGGTGTAGCGGGCTTTGAGAGCGTGGGCACGGCCGAAGAGCCTCTCGTCCTCCAAATCAAGGGCCGTGGCAACTACACGTGGACGGGCTTCGACAAGAAGCCTTACCGCCTCAAGCTCGACAAGAAAGCAGGCCTGCTGGGCATGCCCAAGAATAAGCACTGGGCACTGCTGGCCCATGCCGACGACGAGATGGCGTGGCTGCGCAATACTGTGGGCTTCAGCCTGAGCCGTCGCCTGGGCATGAAGTGGACGCCCGGCCAGCAACCTGTCGAGGTGGTGCTCAATGGCAAGTATTGGGGCCTGTATATGCTCACCGAGCTGATTCGCATTGAGCCCGACCGTGTCAATATTACCGAGCAGGAAGACTACGAAGCCGATCCTGCCAATGTGACCGGCGGCTGGCTTGTCGAAATCGATAACTATCAGGAAGACGAGCAAGTGCGCATCACCGAGGGCAACGGCAAGAGCCTGTGGTTCACCTATAAGTCACCCGAATTGCTGAGCGACGTGCAACGCGAATACCTCACTAACTTTGTGACTGCCGTCGACGCCGCTATATATAATGAGAACAAGAACGACAACAGCTGGGAGAACCTCGTCGATGTAGACGAACTCGTCAAGTTCTATCTCGTGCAGGAGATTCTCGACAATGCCGAGTCGTTCCACGGCAGTTGCTATTGGTATAAAGACCGTGGCGACGACACCAAGATGACATTCGGGCCTGTGTGGGACTTCGGTAACACCTTCCGTCGCCGCAACGGACAGTTTATCTATCAAAATCCGCCTTACGGACAGACGTGGATAGGCGAAATCGCCAAGTATCCTCACTTCCAAGAGCTGGTGCAACAACGATGGAAAGAGTTCCTGGCTTACGACCAAAACGGGCTCGACGAGGAAATGGACGCCTTCGCAACTTATATCGCAAGTGCCGCACAAAGCGACGCCGCCCGCTGGCCGCAATATAACCATGCCAATGTGGCCGGTGCCAAGCAAAACATGAAAAACTCGGTGGCCGACCGCATCGCTTGGCTCAAGCAACAGTGGGGCGAGCCCGACATGAGCGACCTGCAGTATGATGTGAACCGCGACGGTGCCGTCAACGGTAGTGACGTGACCACGCTCTACAACCAACTGCTTGACAACATCATCGCTGCCGGCAATGCCGACGTGAACCGCGATGGCGTGGTCAACGGCAGTGACGTGACCGCCCTTTACCAGAAACTGTTGGGCGAAACCGATCCCGGCCCAGGCCCCGATCCTGAGGATGACGACAGCAAGTATGTCACCATCTACGTGCAGGCCGACGAGGCTCCCTACCTCTATGCATGGACTTACAACCCCTCTTACCAGCAGTTCTTTGGCGACTGGCCGGGCACGCAGCTCAGCGAGACCGTTGAGAAGGACGGCACCATCTGGTACAAGGCACGCATTGATGCCGACGAGGTGAGCATCATTTTCAATAACGGACAGGGCACGGGTGCTGGCGTCCAGACCGACAACATCGACGGCCTCACGCGCGGAAGTGTCTATTACTTCAGCTACGACGGCGCCAGCGGCTACGAGGTGATTGACGAAGGTGGCGGTGGCGGCGACCCGCAACCCGGCGATGATAAGATTTACATTTATGTGCAGGCCGACGAGGCTCCCCACCTCTATGCGTGGACTAGTGTTAACGGACGCGTCACCCAACATCATGGCGAATGGCCCGGCGAACTCATGGACGAAACTGTCACGCTCGATGACGGCACCACTTGGTTCAAAGTCGAATTTGACCTCGACAATATGCTTATAATTTTCAACAATGGAGGCTTCGGCACAGGCAATCAAACAGCGGATATCCCCATCCCCGCGCGTGGCAGCTACTTCTTTATTTACGACGGTGGCGACCAGTACGAATTGCTTAACAGCCCCGAGTAACCTCACGTAGTAAATACTATTTCACAATTATCCCCTGCGACTCACCTCGCAGGGGATAATTTGCGATATATGGCAAACATGGCGTGCGCTTGGGTGGGGTGGGGTGACAGGGTGTCACGCAATAGGAGGGGACGAACTGACAAAAGTGGCAGAAATAGACGGTACCAGTTGTGGCACACAATTTGCATGTAGGGTGGCAGACGTGGCGTTGCCGCGTCCCCACAACGAAACAATTAACAAACAAAAATTTATACAACTATGGGAAAAATTATCGGTATTGACTTGGGAACCACCAACTCTTGCGTTTCGGTACTCGAAGGTAAGAACCCTGTGGTAATCCCTAACAGCGAGGGCCGCAACACAACGCCCTCGGTAGTAGCTTTTGTCGATGGCGGCGAGCGCAAGGTGGGTGACCCCGCCAAGCGCCAGGCCATCACGAACCCGACGCGCACCATCTACTCCATCAAGCGTTTCATGGGCGAGACCTATGACAAGACGCAGATGGAAATTGCGCGCGTCCCCTATAAGGTGGTTGACAACTGCAACAACCAGCCGCGCGTCATGGTTGACGACCGACAGTACACGCCGCAGTAAATCTCGGCCATGATTCTGAAAAAGATGAAGAA
>JAGCUP010000075.1 GCA_017962765.1 Muribaculaceae bacterium
CCACGATGCGTCCATCGCGCTTGACTACTGTCTGAATCATGCTGTAATATCTTGATGTTAATAGGTTGTTAATTTTTTTGGCGGTGAAAAGTAAATAAACCTTCACAAAACGGCAAAGAAATCGCCCGAAAATTTATCAACAAATTTTCGTTTTGGAAAACTTTTTGGCCTTGCAAAAAATCCACATCGCTGAAATCAAGCGAATTAAAAAATATTTTGGAAAACTTTTACCATTCCTTCAAAATAATAATAAACATTTTTAGCCTGCGTGTCGTCACACCCGTCGCGACGACAGCACAACACGCCAAGTACCCCTCTCCCACCCCGTCTCACAAAAGCCGAGGCGCCAACTAGACATTGAAAAGAATGTTGGCAAAGAAAATGCGGCGAAAAGGGTGGCTGTTTCAAGATTTTTGCTTATCTTTGTAGATTAAAGACAAAAACCTTTTAATTTCATAACCTAATCGCTTTATGAACAAACTGATAACTTTGGAACAAGCCGTTGAGAAAGTGCATGATGGCATGACTATCATGTTCGGCGGCTTCCTGGGTGTGGGCAGTGCCACACAAATCATCGACGCCATCGTCGCGAAAGGCGTCAAGGACTTAACCATCATTGCCAACGACACGGCCTACGACGAGGTCGCCCACGGCAAGTTAGTGACTAACCACCAGGTGAAGAAGGCCATCGTTTCGCACACCGGCACCAACAAGCAGACGGCGTTGCAGAAGAACGAGGGCACGCTCATCGTCGAGTATGTGCCGCAGGGCACGCTGGCCGAACGCATCCGCGCAGCCGGCGCCGGTCTGGGCGGTGTGCTGACGCCGACGGGCATTGGCACCATCATGGCCGACGGCAAGCCTGTGGTGAACGTTGACGGTCAAGACTTCCTGCTGGAAAAGCCGTTGAGGGCTGACATCGCCTTCCTGCGCGCCAACATCGTCGACGAGTTCGGCAACATGGTGTTCTTGGGAACCACCAACAACTTCAACCCGCTGATGGCCACGGCCGCCGACTATGTGGTGGTGGAGGCCGAGAAGCTCGTGAAGGTGGGCGAGATTAAACCGGAGTGCGTACACGCCTCGGGCATCTATGTCGATGGCATCTATGTCGAGAAATAACCTTTGGCAGTCATGGAATACAGAACAAAAATCAGGCTGCGCATGAGCGCCAAGGACGCCCACTACGGCGGCAACCTGGTCGATGGTGCCCACATGGTGCACCTCTTTGGCGACGTGGCCACCGAGCTGCTCATTATGCGTGACGGCGACGAGGGCCTCTTCCGCGCCTACGACAGCGTCGATTTCTTGGCTCCCGTCTATGCGGGCGACTACATTGAGGCCGAGGGCTGGATTGACCGTGAGGGCAACACCTCGCGCCACATGCAGTTCGAGGCCCGCAAAGTGGCCGTGTCGCGCCCCGACATCTCTCCGTCGGCCGCCGACATCCTCGAGGAACCCATCGTGGTGTGCCGCGCTTCGGGAACCTGTGTGACCCCCAAGGAGTGCCAACGCAAGTGAGCCACCCACTTAACACTTGAAACTTAACACTTAACACTCGACCCTTAACACCTTTATGGATAAACTCATTATCACCGCCGCCATTTGCGGCGCCGAAGTCACAAAAGAACAGAACCCCAACGTTCCTTATACCGTTGAAGAGATAGTGCGCGAAGCAAAGTCGGCCGTTGATGCCGGAGCCGCCATCGTCCACCTTCACGTGCGATGGGACGACGGCACGCCCACCCAGGACCGTGGCCGCTTCCAAGAATGTGAAGAAGCCATCCTCAAAGTGTGCCCCGACGTGATTCTTATCCCCTCGACGGGAGGAGCCGTAGGCATGACGCCCGACGAGCGTCTCCAGTCGACCGACACCACGCCGCTGCCCGAAATGGCAACCCTTGACTGCGGCACGTGCAACTTCGGGGACGAAATCTTCGACAACACCATGCCCACGATGCGCGCCTTCGGCAAGCGCATGATGGAGCGCGGCATCAAGCCCGAATATGAGTGTTTCGAGATGGGCCACCTCGACACCATCCTCAACATGGTGCGCAAAGGGCAGGCCCCGGGCGCTCCCATGCAATTCAACTTCGTGCTGGGCGTGCCGGGATGCACCCCCGCCACCGTCGCCAACCTGTGCTGGCTCGTCAACGGCATTCCCGCCGGCTCGACGTGGACCGTGACTGGCGTGGGTCGCCATGCCTTCCCCATGGCCGCCGCTGCCATCGCCATGGGCGGCAATGTGCGCGTGGGCTTTGAAGACAACCTGTACCTCTCGAAGGGCGTGCTCGCCAAGTCGAACGGCGAGCTCGTGGAGAAGGTGGTGCGTCTAGCCCGCGAACTGGGCCGTCCCATCGCCACCAGCGACGAGGCCCGCGAAATTTTAGGACTTAAACCCCGTAAATAATCATTACTAACCACAAATAAAAAGCAATAAAAACTATGCAGAAACATGGTAACCGTTTCGGTACTCACCGAGTAATTGAGCCCGTGGGCGTACTTCCCCAGCCCGCCAACAAGCTCGACAACAACATGGACGAGATTTATGACAACGAAATCCTGATCGATGTGCAAACACTGAACATCGACTCGGCTTCGTTCACCGATATCCACAACTACGCCAAGAGCCAGGCCAAGAATCCCGACGACGAGGCCGAGGTGATGGAAGAAATCAAGAAAGAGATGCTCCTCAACGTGGAGCTCCAGGGCAAGCACCGTAACCGCCGCACCGGCTCGGGCGGCATGCTCCTGGGAACCGTGGAGAAGATTGGCGACGCCCTCAAGGGAAAAATAGACCTCAAGGAAGGCGACCGCATCGCCACCCTCGTCTCGCTCTCGCTCACCCCGCTGCGCATCGACGAAATCCTCCACATCAAGGCCGACGTGGACCAAGTCGACATCAAGGGCAAGGCCATCCTCTTCGAGAGCGGCATCTATGCCAAAATTCCCGATGACATGCCCGAAAAACTCGCCTTGAGCGCACTCGACGTGGCAGGAGCACCGGCACAAACCGCCAAACTGTGCCAGTATGGCCAAAACGTGGTGATTCTGGGCGCCGGCGGCAAAAGCGGCATGCTCTGCTGCTACGAGGCCAAAAAGCGCGTGGGCGTCACCGGCAAGGTGATAGGCCTCGCCAACAGCCCCAAATCGACCAACCGCATCAAGAACCTCGGGTTCTGCGACGTGGTGGAGAGCGTGGCCGGCATGACTCCTGTGCAGGTCTATGAACTCGTGAACAAGCTCACCGACGGCAAGATGGCCGACGTGACCATCAACTGCGTGAACGTGCCCGACTGCGAGATGACCGCCGTGCTGTGCACCCGCGATGACGGTGTGGTCTATTTCTTCTCGATGGCCACCAGCTTCACCAAGGCCGCCCTGGGCGCCGAGGGCATCGGTGCCGACACCAATATGATTATTGGCAACGGCTACACCAAGGGCCACGCCGAGTTCACTCTGCAAGAACTCCGCGAATGCCCCGAGCTGCGCAAGATTTTCGAAGAATTGTACGCATAACCACCATTCCACGTTAACATGGCTGAATCAAGAAGAAAACAACTGTTTCCCGATGTCACCGACGAGCAGTGGAACGACTGGCACTGGCAGGTGAGAAACAGGATTGAGACGCTCGACCAGCTCAAGAAATATGTGGCGCTATCGCCCGAGGAAGAAGAAGGCGTGAAAAAGACCCTGTCCACGCTGCGCATGGCCATCACGCCTTACTACCTGAGCCTCATCAATCCCGACGACCCGCACGACCCGGTGCGCCGCCAGTGCATACCCACCGGCGCCGAGACACACCAGGCTGCCGCCGACCTGCTCGACCCGCTGCACGAAGACGAGGATTCGCCCACGCCGGGCCTCACGCACCGCTACCCCGACCGCGTGCTGTTCCTCATCACCGATATGTGCTCGATGTATTGCCGCCACTGCACGCGTCGCCGCTTTGCCGGACAGACCGACAACGAGTGCGGCATGGACCGCATCGAGAAAGCCCTTGAATATATCGAGAAGACCGAGTGTGTGCGCGACGTGCTCCTCTCGGGCGGCGACGCCCTCATGGTGAGCGACCAGCGTCTTGAGTATATTATCTCGCGCCTGCGCGCTATCCCCCATGTCGAGATTGTCCGTTTGGGCACCCGCACTCCCGTCGTGTGCCCGCAGCGCGTCACTCCCGAGCTGTGCGCCATGCTCAAGAAGTATCATCCGGTGTGGCTCAACACCCACTTCAACCACCCCAACGAGGTCACCGAGGAGTCGCGCCGCGCTTGCGAAATGCTCGCCGACGCCGGTGTGCCCCTGGGCAACCAGAGCGTGCTGCTGCGCGGCGTGAACGACTGCGTCCACGTCATGAAGCACCTCGTTCACGAGCTGGTGAAGATGCGTGTGCGGCCTTATTATATCTATCAGTGCGACCTCTCGATGGGTTTGGAGCACTTCCGCACTCCAGTATCGAAGGGCATCGAGATTATCGAGGGACTGCGCGGACACACCTCGGGCTATTGCGTGCCCACCTTTGTGGTCGATGCGCCGGGTGGCGGCGGCAAGACTCCCGTCATGCCGCAGTACATCATCTCGCAAGCTCCCGGCCGCGTGGTATTGCGCAACTTTGAGGGCGTTATCACCACCTACACCGAGCCCGCCGAATATCATAGCGAGTGCCAGTGCCCCGAGTGCCGCGCCGCGCGCCAACAGGTGCCCGACGACAAGGCCGTGGACGGCGTAATCTCGTTGCTCGAAGGCGAGCGCATGAACATCGAGCCCAAGGCGTTAAAGCGCCACGAGCGCAACACTGCTAAGAATTAGGAATGAGAAATTAGGAATTAGGAATTTTAAAGTACCGTGGGCCGAGACGGGTCTCGGCCCCCACTTAACACCTAACACTTAACACTTAAAACTTAACGCTTTACACTTAGTATTTGCCTTTCATCAATGACATATTGAAATACGGCAGCCTCTCTATCGTGGGGCTCGAGAAGAACACGGGAAAGACCGAGTGCCTCAAATACGTACTCGGTCGCCTGCCCGTGGACTCGCGGCGCATCGCCGTCACATCGATAGGCATCGACGGCGAAACCGTCGACCAGGTGACGCGCACCCAGAAGCCCGAGATTACGCTGCCCGAAGGCATGTATTTCGCCACCAGCGAAGCACACTACAAGCTGCGCAGGGTCGTCTCGGAGCTCATCGACGTGAGCGACGAGCGCACCTCGCTGGGGCGCGTGGTCACCGCGCGGGCGCTCACCACCGGCAAAGTACTCCTCTCGGGACCTTCGTCGGCAGCGGGCCTCGTGAGGTGGATGTCGCAGATGAAGCAAATGGGTATCGACCTTACGATTGTCGATGGAGCCCTGTCACGGCTCAGCTCGGCTTCCCCCGCTGTGAGCCAGTCGATGATTCTGGCCACGGGTGCGGCTTTCTCCATCAACGTCAATACGCTGGTGCAGAAAACCGCCTTTGTGGTGCAACTCATCGACTTGCCCCTCGCTGCCGACGATACACGCCGCTGTTTCGACAACCTCGACAAGGGCATCTGGTGGCTCGACGACGAGGGCGCGCTGCACGAGCTAAGCGCAGGCACCTCGCTCTCGCAAGACATCCACTTCGAGGGAATGGAGCATTGCCGTGCCCTCTTTGTCACCGGCGCGCTCGTAGACGGTTTCGTTGAAAAACTGAGGTCTCGCAAAGGGCTGAAGGACGTGGAACTCGTGGTTCGAGATTTCACACGGATTTTCGTCACGCCGCAGACCCTTAAAATGTTTCTCAGGGGCGGCGGCCGCCTCACGGTGCTGCAAAAGAGCAAGCTCATCGCCGTCACCGTCAACCCCACGTCGCCCTCGGGCTACGTGCTCGATTCCGACACCTTGTGCCACAAACTCTCCGAAGCCATCGAGCTTCCCGTTTACGATCTCTTAAAAGCGAGTTGATGCAACTGAAAAATGTCATAGATTCCCCGTGCGCACTGCGGTTCATGCTCGACAAGCTTGAACTGCAGTCGGGACTGGCACGACGTTGCCTCCTCGACATGGAGATGCTTACCGATGCCGAAAGTATCGCCGCCTGCTACGACGTGTTGCGCCACTTCGCCCGCTTTGTCGCCGATACCGACCATGTGCACATCTCCACCCTACTCTTCAAGTTGCAGACGCTGAAGGACATCGGCACCACCATCAGGAACCTTGAGCATCATGCCACACTCGACGACATTGAGCTCTTCGAAGTCAAGCACCTCGCCATCCTTGCCGTCGACGTGAAAAAGCTCCTGCGACAGCATGGTCTGGACCAAGCCGTTGAAGTTCCCGACCTCGACGAGGTCATCACCATCCTCGACCCCGATGGGTTGAAGATGGCCTCGTTCTATATCTACGATTCCTATTGCCAGCAGCTCAAGGACTTGCGCACAAAGATGCGCCAGCACCCCGAATTGAGCGACCAACTCTTGCTTGAGGCTGGCGAAATCGAGCTTGAGGTAAGGACCGACCTCAGTAAACAATTACACCACTTCGCTCCCACCATCAAACGGGCGCTTCTGGCCTTGGCGCGAATTGACATCGAGCTTGCCAAGGCTCTACAAATTAAACAGATGGGGCTTTGCTTCCCCGTCATCTCACAAGATGGCGTCTCCAGTTTCGAGGGACTGTTCCATCCACAGGTCAAAGAGGCGTTGGAGACCGTCGGGCGCACTTTCCAACCGGTCGATATCTCCTTTGGCCTTAAACCCACGTTGATTACTGGCGCCAACATGGGCGGCAAAACCGTCGTGCTCAAGACATTGACCCTGTGCCAATATCTGTTCCAGTTCGGTTTTGGCATTCCTGCCGCAAGCGCCACAATCGACGTGAAGTCACACATCTTCTTCTGCATTGGCGACGAGCAGTCGGTCGAGAAAGGCCTCTCCTCGTTTGCCGCCGAAATGAAGAACATCGATGCCGTCATCAAGGCATCGCGCAACGAACGAAATTTATTGGCGTTGATTGATGAACCTGCACGGACCACCAATCCCACCGAGGGAACGGCACTGGTCACGGCACTGCTCAAAGTGCTGGCACAAGCCGACATGAGCCTCATCCTTACGACGCACTACGATATAGAACCCGGCGACGCACGTTGCCTCAGGGTGAAAGGCTTTGACAACGGCGTGATGAACTACGCGCTCGTCGAGGTACTCGACGGCGAGGCACCTCATGAGGCACTGAACATCGCCCAGTTGCTCAACATCGACCCACAGTGGATAACGCTGGCCCGCGACATTGTGAACACGGCTGCAAAATGATTACTATAATAATTTAATGATATGCGAAAAAGCAAGTTAGGATTAGATTTCGAAAAAGTGGAATATGCCCGGAGTTTGGCTAAGGGCATCGCCGAAGATGTGCAGGCTTTCGTGGAACAATACACCACGGTGGCTGTCGAGCGCACATTGTGTCGACTGATGGGCATCGACGGTATCGACGAGAACGAGGTGCCGCTGCCCAACGTCGTGGTTGAGGCCCTCAAGGACAAGGGCGTGCTCAACGAGGGCGCGTTGTTCTTCATCGCCAACGCCATGATTCAAACCGGTCTCAAGCCGCAGCAAATTGCCGAAAAGGTGGCAACCGGCGAGCTCGACATCACGCGCGTGGTCACTACCGACCCACAGCAGATAGCCCATGCCCTCCAACCTGTCATTGACGAGAGCATGGAGCGCATCCGCGCACGCCGCTCACGCCGCGAGCACTATCTCGACACCATAGGCGAAGGACCCAAGCCCTATCTCTATATCATCGTCGCCACGGGCAACATCTACGAGGACGTGGTGCAGGCGCAGGCAGGTGCGCGACAGGGCGCCGACGTCATCGCCGTGATTCGCACCACGGGACAGAGCCTGCTCGACTATGTGCCCTACGGTGCTACTACCGAGGGCTTTGGCGGCACTTTTGCCACACAGGAAAACTTCCGCATCATGCGCAAGGCACTCGACGAGGTGGGCGAAGAGCAAGGCCGTTACATCCGCCTGTGCAACTACTGCTCGGGATTATGCATGCCCGAAATTGCCATCATGGGCGCCTTTGAGGGCCTCGATGTGATGCTCAACGATGCCCTCTACGGCATCTTGTTCCGCGACATCAACATGCAGCGCACCCTCATCGACCAGTACATGAGCCGCATCATCAACGGCTTTGCCGGCGTCATCATCAACACCGGCGAGGACAACTACCTCACCACTGCCGACGCTGTCGAGGCCGCACATACCGTGCTCGCTTCAGACCTCATCAACGAGCAGCTTGCGCTCATGGCCGGCCTCCCCGAGGAGCAGATGGGCCTGGGCCATGCCTTCGAGATGGACCCGATGCTCGAGAACGGCTTCCTGCTGGAGCTGGCACAAGCGCAAATGACGCGCGAAATCTTCCCGAAGGCTACCCTCAAGTATATGCCGCC
>JAGCUP010000076.1 GCA_017962765.1 Muribaculaceae bacterium
CTTATAAGCTGTGAGCCTTGAGCATTGAGGTGTGAGGTGTGAGCTGTGAGGTGTGAGGTGTGAGCATTGAGCGGTGAGCGGTGAGTTCCCTCGCGAATTAATCTTCGTTAATCGCAAATTGCAAATCGATTTTTGCAGTTTTTCACTCATAATTTTGCGGGAACAAAAAAAAGTCGTACCTTTGCACCCGCTCTACAAGCCCAGATGGCGGAATCGGTAGACGCGTTGGTCTCAAACACCAATGGGGTAACACCCGTGCCGGTTCGACCCCGGCTCTGGGTACAGTGCAAAACGTCAGTCGTTTGTTAATCATTCGGTTGGCGTTTTTTGTTTTGTGACATTTGATGGTGTGTTGTTGAAGAAATGTCAAAAATAACCTGGATTTACGATTGCCATTAGCTAGCTTTTGCTTAAATTTGCACATTCAAACTAAAATATCTATGTTTTAATATTTATGTATGAAAAAGTATTGTTTACTACTGACATTTTTAATGTTGTTTAATCTGGCTTTTGCAGTACCTGCTAAGCGTGGATTTACAAATGTTGTGCAGAGTGATGGTACCACATTGCCGATTCAAGCTTTCGGCGATGAGTTTCATCACAACATTGTCACCTCCGATATGCTTACTGTCGCAAAAGGTGCCGATGGCGATTTCTACTATGTGACCCCATCGGGGATTAGCGACATTCGCGCCCACGAGCCCAGCAACCGTACGCTTGCCGAGTCCCAGTTTGTGGCTGCGAACAAGGAGCAGTTGTCCATTTCGGCTCATTATGAGTCGGCACAACTCAACGGAAGGCTGCGGGCGCGCCAAAACTCGCCCGCCTTGCGTGCCACCCAGGTGCCAAACAACGGAGCTCCTCGAGTGCCCATCATTCTGGTGCAGTACAGCGACAAGAGTATGTCGAACACCAAGGATCAGTTCGAAGCCCATTACAAGACCGACGCCAAGAGTGTTTATCAGTACTTTGTGGACCAGAGTAATGGCAAGTACACCCCGCAATTCGACATCTATGGCATCTACACCCTTAACAACAACCGTGCCACCTATGGCGGCAACAGCAGTGGCGATGACAAGGGTGTGGCCAAGATGGTTGGCGACGCTATTTCTAAGGCAGGCAACGCCATTGATTGGAGCCTATATGACAACAACGGCGATGGCGAGGCCGATGTGTGTATTGTGGTGTATGCCGGCGTGGGCGAGGCCCAAGCTTACGGCATTGTGCCCGACGCTGTGTGGCCCTGCCAATGGTCGTTGAGCAGCGCGCAATATTATGGCGATGGCGATGGCGCGGTGACTCGCAACGGCGTCACAATCGACAAGTTTGCTGTGTTTAATGAGGTCAGCGGCAGCAACGACAACGGCACGACAATGGATGGCATAGGCACATTCTGCCATGAATTCTCGCATTGCTTGGGCCTGCCCGACTTTTATGAGACCACCTATAACTACGGTTACTATGGCATGGGTTATTGGAGTTTGATGGACGCCGGATGTTACAACGGCCTTACTGTCGACGGTGACACGCCCATTGGCTACAGTGCCTACGAGAAGAACTTCATGGGGTGGATCGACTACATCACACCTCAGGAGAATACTCAGTACACGCTCCCAATTTTCAACGGCAAAAACCTTGAGAACGACCAGGCTATAAAAATTCCAGCCTTGAACGACAATGAGTACTGGATTTTAGAGAATCGTCAGAAACAAGGTTGGGACCAGTGTATTGCCGATGAGGGCGTTATGATTAGCCACTTCACCTATGTGGCCAGCCGTTGGTCGGCCAATACCGTAAACAACCAGTCGGTCCAATTGGCTACAATCATACCTGCCGACAACACTTTAAGCACCAGTAATGAGGCGACCGACCTTTATGGCGAGTCAAATCACGAATTCACCACAACGTCCACTCCGGCTATGAAGGCCAACATGAGTGCCAGCGGCTCACTGTCGAGCTCGACCGGTGGTGCGGGCACGGTCAACAAGCCCGTTACTGAAATCACGCTTAATGGCGACGGCACCGCTTCGCTGTGGTATATCAAGGGTGATATCCCGTCGCTTTCGGCACCGGTGCTTGACGACGCCAGCGATGTGCAGTACAATTCGTTCAAAGCCTCGTGGACCCACACACCGTCGACGAGTTGCACCTATACTCTCAATGTGGCTCAAGGCAGCACCACTGTTCTCAATCAGACGGGCATCACCGACAAGAATTTCACGGTGACGGGCCTTGCCGACGGACTGACCTATACTTTCAAGGTAAAGGCCGTACCGGTTGATGCCACAGAAGCCACCGAGAGCGCTTGGTCGAATGTAAAGACAGTGGACTTGCCCGAGAATCCACTTCCCTCCATCACGGCTGTTCCCATTTCAGTCACCTTCACCGACGCATACGCCACCCGCACATACACGCAGGATGTGACGGTGACCGGCAAATTCCTGTCGGAGAATATCACCGCATCGCTCAGTGGCGCTGAAGTGTACAGTATCAATACCACTTCACTTGGAACCAGCGGAGGCACAATCACCGTGACTTATGCTCCCACCGAAGCTGGGCAGACCGATGCGACGCTGACATTGAGCAGCACCGATGCGCCGACCATCACGGTGCCCATTTCTGGTACCGCCCTGGCAGCGACGCCCACGCTAATGGTATCGCCCGCAAGCCTCTCGTTCTCAGGAAACTTGTCTAATTTGGCCACAAAAAAGATTGCCATTAAAGGACGCTTTATCAGCAACGACGTTACTCTCACCCTGAGCGATGCAAGCGGTGTGTTCGGCCTGGGAACTGCCACCATACCTGCGGCAAGTATCAGTGAGACCGAAGCTGTGGAAGTGAATGTGACCTTCCAAAGCGCTAATGAAGGCAGCTTCAACGGAACCATTACTGTCGCCAGCATTGGTGCCGAGAATGTGACCATCGACCTTACGGCAACGGCCAATGACGGCGGAACAGCGAGCGACCCGTATCTCAATATTGCTAAGTATGCCACTATCGATGAAGCCGGAGCTACCGTGAACGGAATGCAAACCATCTATCAGTACACTGAGCACGGTGCTGACGGCTGCGCATGGCTGACGCTTTCGAACTATGGCGTCAACATGACTGATGACACCCAAAACTGGTTCTCGGTTGATGAATCAAAGAACACTGACGAATCTTGGGATGCGACCGATATTTTCTTAGGTGATGACAGTTACTTTGGCAATAACACAAGTTATGTCGCCGACTGGACTGAGGCATATCAGCATTTTTATGTAACCAATTGCACCCAGGTCAAGCAATATGCATATAACAAGGCATCTAATTACCCGTTGATGATCTACATTTATGAATGCACTGAGAACGCCGATGGCACTCTCACGGCAGGGACTACACCTGTTCAAACATTGAGGAGCTCAATATATGGTAATGATAATAGTGAGGTCATCACCTCTGGCAATCTGGATCCCTCCAAAATTTATAAGGTGAGTATTTACAACGACTATTCATACCTCTACGAGATTGGTTTCCAGACCGAGCTTAATATACCTGCTCTGAAAGCAACACCAAATGTAATCACATTGAACACAATGCCTGGTGAGACTGGAACCTCCACTTTCAACATTAAGGGTAGACTTTTGACCGACGATGTGACCATTGCAATTAACAGCCTCAATGGTATATTTGCTATTTCTCACTCAAGCATCAGTGTCGCTGATGCCCAAACTGGATGCGATGTCACCGTGACATTCAATGCTCCTGCCACCGAGGGCACTTACACAAGTACTGTTACTCTTACCAGCGGTACAGTAAGCACCACTGTGGATATCAATGCGAACAGCACCACCGGCGGTACCGCCAGCGATGCTTTCCTCAATATCGCCAGATATGCGACAATTGATGAGGCTGGAGCTGAAGTCAGCGGCATGCAATCCATCTATAAGTACACCCAGTACGAATCAGACAATTGCGCTTGGCTCACCCTTTCCACCTATGGCGCAATGCAAGCTGCCGACACGCAGAACTGGATAACAGCCTCTTCGCTTAGTTCTTACAGCACTTCATGGAATGCGACCGATATCTTCCCAGGCACTTCAACTTATTTTGGCAGCAACTCAAGCAGGGCCGTATATGGTAGTAGTAGTCTGAAATTCTACGTGACCAATTGCACCCAAGTCAAGGCTCTTGAAAGTGGCGTGTATAATAGTAGTTATAAAGCTCGTTTATCAATCTATGAGTGCACCAAGAACCCCGATGGTTCCATCGAGGTTTCCGGCTCAGTCGACACGAAGCAGAGCAGTAAGTCTGGCTTAGAAGTTTTAACTTCGGAAACACTCGATGCCTCCAAAATTTACATGGTGGACTTTGCTGGCGGTGGTTATTATCCCGACCTCTATGAGATTGGTTTCCAAACTCCGCTGCTGTTGCCTGTAACTCTGGCCGAAATGGTTGCTGATGCCGGTTTGAACCAAACCTATATCGTTAAGGATAACGACATAGTGGCTGTTCATCTGTCGGCCGACGGTAAGACCCTCTACTGCAAGGACGACAACAAGTTTGCTACTCCTTACGCCGCTCAGGATGGCCAAGTGGATTATGTGAACGAGGTTGGCAACCTGATGGACAACCGCGATTACGACCAGAGCAACTGGGTGACCTTACACAGCAACACCGAATTTAACTCAACGCTGCTCAACCACAAGCTGACCGGCGTCAAGGGTGTCCTTACCGACGTGGTCAATCCGGCCATGGAGCTTAGCACAATGCCCACTGCCGCCGAAGAAGTTGACACTTACGTGAACAACGTGTTTGTGCCTTGCAACTTCATGTCGGCCGAGCAGCAGTCGAGCAGCAACACCTACTACTTCTTCATGACTCCCAAGCCTGGTGAGATTTTGACAGTTGAGTGGGCAATGTGGGATAGTGCCGAAGAGATGTTCGTGATACCTTTGAGCACAAGTAATTTCAACCAAGGCGATCTTACAGGTGGTTTCACGGCTAACTTATCGCTTTACGAAGACATTGCCCCCGTGCTGGAGAACAAGAAGGTGTATCACTTCAATGGCGTGGCTTATAAGGTGAACAATGCCAGTGGCGCCAACTCCAACCGTGTGGTGACGCAAGGCCTCAGCGACGAGTATATCGTCTATCCTCTCAACGGAATGGAGGTCATCGGTGACCTGAACGACAATATCTCAACCTCGATTGATTCTCTTATCGCTGGTCGCGATGTGAAGAGCGTCACGTACTTCAACCTCATGGGTCGTGCTTCGACGCAACCTTTCGACGGTGTCAACCTCGTGGAGGTGCGTTACATCGACGGCAGCCGCAAGGTGGTTAAGTACATGAAGTAAACCGACAACAACTAATCTTGATAGCATAAGCCCCGGAGATCAACCCTCTGGGGCTTACGCTTGCTAATATGCGCACGAATCGTCATAGGCAGGTCAACCACCTCGCACACGCGCGTTACTGCAATGGTATTTTTTTGCGCGTGAGGGCAAAAAATCAGGCGAAAATTTGGATATTCGGCAAAATGTGTGTAAATTCGTTGCGCAATGGGAACGTGATTTCCCTCGCAACGCAACGCATGGATAAGCTGATAGACGAATTCTTGAACTATATAAGGCTGGAACTCAACCAGTCGCGCCACACGGTGGCTGCCTACCGCAACGACCTCGGGCTGTGGGCCGACTATCTGGAGAGGCGCGGCGTGGCGCAACCGTCGCGGGCCACGCTCGCACACGTGCGCGCCTGGCTGGTGGAGCGCAAAAACGCCAACGACGGGCCGCGCACGCTGCGCCGCCGCGTGCAGGCGTTACGCGCCTTCTACAAGTGGCTCATCGTGCGCGGCGAGGCTACCGACAATCCGGCGGCTTACGTCGAGTTGGCGCGGTTGCCCAAGCGGTTGCCCACAGTGGTACGCGAGAACCGTCTCGACACGGCGCTCGACGCCGACATCGACAAGAGCGATGTGGACGCGGTGCGCGACCGCCTCATTGTCATGATGCTTTACGAGACTGGAATGCGCCGAGCCGAGCTCATCGGGCTCCTTGATACCAACGTCGATACCGCCAAGCGCGAGCTCAAGGTGCGAGGAAAGCGCGACAAGGAGCGCATCATCCCCTTTGGCGAGGAACTCGCCAGCTGGATTGGAACCTACCGTGCGCTACGCGACGAAGGCGCCGGCACTCAGGGCACGTTTTTCGCGCGTCGCGAGGGTCTGCCACTCTATCCGTCGCTCGTCTATAAAGCCGTGCACCAGTCGCTCGTCGAGGCGGGCGCCCACGGCAAGCTCAGCCCCCACGTGCTGCGACACAGCTTCGCCACCGCCATGCTCAACGGCGGTGCCGGCCTGGGCAGCGTAAAGGACCTGTTGGGCCACGAGTCGCTGGCGACGACACAAATCTACACCCACGTTACATTGAGCGAACTGAAAACCAATTATAAACTCGCCCACCCCAGGGCACAAAAAACTAAAGGAGGCAATTGACTATGGAAATCAAAATCAAAGCCATTCATTTCGACGCAACCGAGAAGTTGCAACAGTTTGTAAACAAAAAAGTGGAGAAGCTCTTGAAACACCACGAGGAAATCACCGACGCCGAAGTCACCCTCAAGGTCGTCAAGCCCGAAACCGCAATGAACAAGGAAGCAGGTATCAAGCTCGCACTGCCGCAGGCCGCCGACCTCTTCGCATCGAAGACCGCCGACACCTTTGAGGAAGCCATCGACCTCGCAGTCGACGCCCTCAAGCGCCAGCTCGAAAAAGCCCGCAAAGACAAATAACCCACACACCTAACACATCACAGGGGGCGGCCATGTGCCGCCCCCTTTTATTGCGATTATTGCATTAGCAATTCTGTGTCAACGAGAAGTCACGCAAATGAGCGTACACATCACGCTCGTATTGGAGACCATATGGCAACAGGTCTACCACATGGCCTCGTCAACCACATTTTCAATCTTACTTCTAACAGAGTCGTTCAAATTTGGGAAAAAGCGGTAACCAGTAATTCGTTCCACCTGCGAGAGGGAATTGACGTAACTATTCTTCTTTCCACGAGCACCATTTCTCATCACATAGCCTATACATGCCGGTTTATTACCCAGCCGAAGAATAACTTTGAAGAAGGCCTCAGGAACCACAACATTATGGTCACCAATCTTAAGGTGTTCCTGGCGAAAAAGCAACGGACCACAAACAATATAAATATGTTCATATTTCACCGCCCAGCGACGGCACGACTGTTCCACTTGGTTCCACATGCCACTATTCAGCCCCCTTTCCTGAGGGCAAATATTGGTTAACAAATTGGTCTCGGACATCGCAACAGAATCCCACTTGCAATCTCCCGCAGGACACATATGCCCCTTAGACAGCCCCATCTCACCAATCCCACGATAATCCTCCATCGCACATCGAGGTGTGGGGACTGCAATGTCCTCATAATAATGACGGTCACGAGGCCAGGGTCCATCAGCATGTTCAGCCGTCAATTCCCATGCCACCCAATTTGGAATCAAGTTCTCGGTATTATACGACGCCACGTATGCTTTGCGCTTCAAGAGGATGCCATCTTGAGGAAAAGGATATCCCAACTCAGCCAACGTCGAATCAGCGCGATCTGTCCTGTCCGCGGAAACAATCTCATTAGCGAGTTCCTGCAGTCGAGACAATCTACCTTCTGATGACCCGCAACCCGCAGCCACCAAAATGATTGCCAGTAAATTAATCAGTATCGGCATCTCTCGCATCTTGTGTAGCGTCTTGGGGTTCACTGTCGGTTCTATTAATGGGGTGGTTCTTGGTCATGGCATCCAATTTGCGTTCCATCTGATTCAGTTTATCAATGACTTCATTATTATTATCTTCTGCCATAGCGTCCACAAAAATAGAATTCACAAAGTAGCCTTACAGCATTTCCCACTTTGTCATAATAATTTCTCGTGATGCCACAATTCAGCAAGTTGGTGGTGATGCCGCTTCTTGAATTATCCTGCAAGCCGGCCAAGATACTATTATATTGATTAAATAACACGTCTGTGGGTTCCATACCGATTGATTAATGTCAATTATTTAAATGTAATAAAAACTTACAAGGCAGATAAAACCTAAAACTCTATCTCCTCTGGTCTCAAGTTTTTAATCTCGACCATTACCAACTTGAACCTGGAATCGATTAGAATTGATTGGGGCCTATTCTGAAAATAACGCACTGTATTATCCCACCACTTTCTCTCTTCCCTATTGTCATTAAAATAGAGCATTAAGTATTCTATCTCGGGTGTTATATTCTCATATTGGCGCCAACGCAAGAATGGCTTACTTCGGCCTTCCAGGTCGGGCAACATATTGAGAGCCGTATCACCGTTTGGCAGAAATGGATAATTCTCTTCATTGAGCACATACTTGAATATAGAGAAATCCTTCAACTTTTTCATTAATTCATCCTCCATACCATTATTGAGATCGCGCCAAAATTTGACAATACCAGCCTCATTTAGGGTATATCCGCGATTGAAAAAATCGGCAAGGTGAATATCAGTCATTGCTTGCTGCGCATATTCATTAAAATAGGCATCCAGCGAATCGTTATTTAGGACAGTGACAAATGGCGGCCTTGAGTCAGTATTCATAATCTCCACACCCTTGCGTTCGTCTTCATGCCAAACTTTGAGATTTCCCACAAAAGACAACATACAATTGTACTTGCTCATTAGACGATTCCTCATGCTATCAAAACGGTCCAGAAACGCACCCGCGAGATGAAATTTAATTGGAAATACCTGCTGTATCCGCTCAATCCTTGTAAGACTATCAGTCACATTATTAATCCAGCCCATAAACTCAGCACTCAGCCGTGTCCTTTTTACTTTCTGATAAGGGATGTAGAACGCAATAAATATGATTAGCAATATGGAAAGCGACAACAGGCCATAGCCTAAATAATCGTGATGGGAGAAGTCAACCGAGAAAGACAACACGGCTGCCAAAAGAGCACAAACTGCGGCCGCCACAAGTTTAATGCACTTGTCGCGAGACGACCTTTCGTGTTCCCGTACCTCATCAACCCGCTGATTCTGCAATTCACCCAATCTGGCTTTTAAACCATTGATCTCTCCTTTTAGGCGAGAATCTGTCAAATCGCGTATTCTTGCCCGAGTGTGGTTGTTGCACAGCATTACAAACAAGTATTCAAAGGCCGATCGTTTAGAAGAATAACGTTTTTTGAGACGGGATAAGTTTAAGCGTTCCTCTGCCACAAGATTTTTGACAACCGCCCTCCTGATAGCGATATCGGTAGTGTCAAAATACACCTTGCCAGTTGTCGGAATAGTGATAAACAATGACTTTTTGGGGGTCACCTCTGTAATCACAAAGGCACATTCGCATTGTTCCCTGTCGCAGATATAGGAATACGGAATATAACAATACCCTTTATCCCCAAATTTTTTTCCCCAGGAATTGCGTGCTATGAAGAACTTATGTTCATCACTATATCCACACAGGACCAATGCATGACGAGCGTCCTTATCGCCCGCACCCAATTCCTCGTCGGTTGGATGGGGGACAATACCATGTGGAGCAGAAAACGAGTCGTAAACCTTTAATGAGATTAACACAGGATATCCATCACACAATGCCGATTTTATATTACGCATCGTTTTATCAGGGTCCGCGTCAATTTGTACGTTTAAGGCCTTAACGACTGTTTGTGATGTCGCATCCTTGAAAGCCTCTTCGCTTGGCTTTTGGTCTATGTTCCCACGCTTATATTCCCATAAACTTTCATGGCAAATGCCCAGTTCATGCATCGCCTCAATATTGTCGGATATTGACGAGCCTTTGCCCGGCATGGCACTGCCACCACGCATTCGAGCGTTATAGTAAGCAAACGCGGGACTCATGTTAAAGTTGTCCTTAATGCCGTAACGATGCTGAAAGTACTCAAAAACAGAAACCGCCGCAAACGAAGCACATGCGCCCTCCTCTCCTTGGTCCCTAATTTCAGAGAAGAACTTTCTCAAGTCAACCGAATCGCTTGTCGGGTCGTGTGCCTCATAATTCTCTCGCAAGGCATGTTCCGAGACTTCGCGTTGAAGCTTATAAATGGTGTCATTGAACTTATAGCCGTTCGGCGAAAGGCGCTTTCCTGCCTCTTTACTTTCTTTTACCTGGTTGTCCAGTTCGCCTAATACTTGTTCTTGGGCCCTGATATATTTTGAGGAACTGAAAATACGTTTCTTCAACTCCCTTATCTCATCCAGCGGTATGTACACATCGCACGACTCATTTAATGGTCCGTCCAAAACCGCATGTGTAACAATCACTCGTCCATCTTCTTCCTTCACCTGTTTATGACGGTTGTTCTCATTAACAAAAAATGCAATTGGCTCATTGACTATATCATCGATATACAACTGGCTGTCATTGAACAAATCATTATAAAACTGTTCGTCGTCCTGTCCTAACAGCAATGCCAAAATACATTTTCGCTCAGGAAGCGACAGGTTCTCGTCGGGAATAAATGATTGGACACGGTCGGGTAATGTACTCTCGAACAAAGTATCGATTTTGGGAGAAAGAGCCGCGATAATTTGATCCGATGTTTTTCCTTCAGTCAACAAGTTTTCCACTTTACATTCTTCCCAAAATCGAGAAAAAACATGCCTGACATCAAACCCCAGCTCCGGGTCACAAAGGCATTTCTGCGCAATTGGCGCTATTTTGTTAAGGTCCACCGCTTCTTGTGTGACTTTCTCCCTATCAAGAACATGCAAGAATGCCTTATGCCGCAGGTATTTCGTAAAATAATGTTCATCCAAATAAATCTGCGACATTCCTATTCCTGTAATGTCACAAAAATCATCGTCAACCTGTTGTCGCATAAAGCGATCATAGTTTGAGACAAAAATTATGGAGAGCTCACCCAACATTCTCACCAAAGACTCATTGTCCAAGTTCAATGCATATCCATTTGAATTAACATTGAACAGTGGCATCAAATGACTGACCAGCCCTCGTTTCTCACGCTTAATCGAGACAACTGATTGGAATACATCACGTTGTATACCAATAAGTTTTGCCTCGTTTGCATTTTCTCCGGTTTGTCCCAACCCTAATATCATAGATTGCAAATCGCCCCCGAATCCTATCAAGTCTATCTCAAATGCCGAACGACATTTCCCGATAGATTCAACAAGCTGCCTTAAGTCTTCGACAATTCCCGAGTCGAAAAGAGGAAAATACAGTGTCAGCAATAAGGTTGACGAATCGCCCGGATTAATAATAGTTACCTTCTCACGAAACAATTGGTCAAAGAAACTTGTAATTTCGCTCGCCTGGTCATTTTCGTCGACAACCACAGGCACGTCAAACGAAACATTCAACTCACCGTCTGCCTCCAAACATTTAGCCTTAGTTATCACGGTCTTGCCATTTTCATCACTCCCCAGCGAGAGCACATCAAAGTATGGCGAGACAGCCTCGCCATACTTTTCCACATATTCTTTTAGACTCAGGGCCAATTGCTTAAAATCAGCTCCCAAGAAAAGGTGAACATTATGCCTCATTTCAGTTGCCCAATTCTTTTTTCACAAAGTCGATTTCGTCTGAAATCAGTTTTCTGATTTTCTCCATGCCCTTAGCGGTCAGTTCCTCTTGAGACATATTAACTTGTGAGATCTCATTTAGATAGTTCGACCCATCTTTGGCATAGGCTATTTTATCTTTAATAAAAGTCATGCCTTTTTCTTTCTTAAGGCCGTTAATAACTTCTTCATACTGCTTCTCAATGGTCATCCTGTTCGATTTAAACTGATTAAACGCATCGTCACGGTACTGGCTCAAAGGGGCCCAATAATCATAAAGAGGATCCCCGGTCTTTATATCTTTATACCAATACGTGCCTTTTTCATTTTTAATTAAACCGAAAATAAGACCATAAACCCACAATTCAAGGGAATTGTCGGCCGATTTGGCAGGCCACAAATCGAATTCTTCCCGTGGCATTATCCTTAATTCCAAATTTTCATCAATGTGGTAGTCTTTACTGCCTGTATCATATTTCAATTGATAGGAGGATAACGAGGCTATTGTATAAGCCGGAACCACGCCCAGTTGATGGTACAAGATAATGCGGTCGCTCATGCCAATGATTGCCTCGTCCACATTTGCCCCACCGGGAATGTGTTTCAACAACTCTTCCTTATTAATCCTGCAATTCTTTGTGGGAATACCGATATAGATAATATCTGTGGGGTCGGCTTGAGCCACATATCCATGCATATCATAAGTGAACAAGGGGAGTGACTTGCGCAGGACTTGTTTAACCAGGGTGTCGAAATCGTTGTCTTCCATTTTATTCAACACATCGTTTAGCGACATTTCTGACCACTTCCTCGTCCCACTCAGCTTCTGCGTATAGTTCAGCAGAATTGCCGCGACCTCGTTGTTCCCCATTTTCCCGAAACCATGCAACCTGTCGCCTTCAGGCATACTATTGAAGAGGTCGGTGAAATTAACTTCGTTATAGTCAATTGTAATGCTCCCCGCATATCTTTGGGCAAGGTCGATTTGGAACAATTGCTGGTCGTCACCATTGACATGATTTTGTATTGATGCGAGCCTCGTCAGGTTTTCACGATACACGTTCTCCAGCTTTTTGCGGATAGTGTTTATTTCCGCTATTTCTTTGATGATTAAGTCTTTCATGAAAGTGAAGAACTCAATCGCCTTATTCCTTCTTAATATCTCTCTTTTTGAAATGGCAAGACTAACAGCCGCACCCATGACATCTTCTTTCTTCGTTTCAAGTTTGCCTTTTGTCTTGAATAACTTGCTATCATAATCTTTCAAGTCGTTAACCGCAGCGACAACCGCTTGTTCATTACGTTTTTCGGCAGCTTGATGTTGTGTGCGTTCGGTTTGCATCTCGTTGAGCATCACATCGAATTGAGCAGTCAATCCCTGAAGAATCTTCTCCACCGTTCCCACACCACATTCCGCATTGATATGATGTATCATCAACTTGCGGAATTCAGGTCCAACGCGGTCTTTGAGGTCTTGAAGTTTTCTCTGTAACTCATCATTTTGGGGGACTTGTGAAGTCACATACCCATTAGCTTCGGACAGGGCATTCTGCACATCATTAATGGTGGACATTTCGAATTGCGGGCGACGAGAAAGTAAGTAATCAACCTGTTGGTTGAATTAAAATAGCGCATATTTGACTTGCCCTATTGGTTTATGATTAATAAAATTGAAATATTGCAACATGGTGAAAGCTGCGACTTTAGCTGCGATCCGTGTAAACAGGCCAGAGGTTTGTTTGGCGTA
>JAGCUP010000077.1 GCA_017962765.1 Muribaculaceae bacterium
AGCGGTGCTCCCGCCCGCGCGTCGAAGACCGACAACGGTTTCCAGAACTATACGATGGACGCCATTTCGGCACAGATTTCGACCGGCGTTGACGGCATCAAGGCCATCGACGGCAAGGAAATCCAGGGCATCTACAACGTGGACGGCCAGCAGGTGAAGAACGCCGACAAGGGCGTGTACATCATCCGCTACACCGACGGCACTGCAGCCAAGGTGCGCTTCTAAGCCATCACGTTTCTATCATAAAAGGCGGCATCCTCGCGGGTGCCGCTTTTTTTGTTTAGAAATTATGGTTAGGCTTAAAAAACGTGGAATTTTTTTGGAATTGAGAAATTATTACTAAATTTGCTAATTCAATGATATGTGTCATTAAAAAAGAATAAAAATATGGGGAAACGAGTGCTTTTTATGTTAATATTGCTATGCGCGGCTTTGTGCATGGAGAGCGTGCGAGCCGAGGTGCTGAGCGTGAACGGCAGCTACCTGTATAACGACACGCGCGACTTTATTGATGTGTATTACGGCAATAAGGGCCGCATGGAGTGGAATGAGGAGCAACTCAAGACGCATGTGGTTCACACTTATGCCGACGGACATACCGACTGGTTTTTCCCAGGATTCCTCTTTTTGGAGTTTCGCCACGGACAGCGGGCTTTTTGGTATTCCGACTCGTGGCAGCCGGCTTTGCGCGAAGACTGGGAGTGGATAATAGGCCGTTTGCTGGAGCGTGGCGTGGGGCTTGATGCCCTCGACAAATGCATCGAGCACCAAAAGCAAGTGCTTGGCGAGCCTCCATTCCGCCACAAGGTGATGGTTGTGTTGCCAGTTCCCATGAACAAACATGTGGAATGGGGGTATGTGGGTAGGCGCAAGTTGACGTTCCCGAATGCGTCCGACCGAATTGCTGCGATTAAATGGTATGTCGACACCTTCCTTGAGGAGTATTACAAGCAGGGATATACCAACTTTGACTTGGATGGTTTTTATTGGGTGGAGGAAAGCGCTCTTGAGTGCGGTGACATTATGGCCGCAGGAACAGCCTATGTCCAATCAAAGGGCTATAGGATTTATTGGTCGCCATTTCACTGTGCCCGTGGCGCGAAAGACTGGCGTAACTATGGCTTCGACGCCGCCTATTTCCAACCCAATTACTCCCTGTATGTCGACAAGGATTTGTCGATGGTCGAGAATGCGTGCACGATAGCCAAGAGCAAGGGCATGGGCCTCGTGATTGAGTTTAACGAAAAATATTTCAAGAACCGCGAGGGATATGGCCGCACGTTCGACTTAATGCTCGATGAACTTGATCGCTTTGGGGCCTTGCGCGACGCCTCTTTCACCTACTATCTCGACAATTCGGCCTTGCTGCGACTGAGCAATTCGAAAGTGCCCGAGGACATAGAGCGCCTTGACCGCATAGCGCGCATCGTGGAATCGCACCGCGCGCCCACGCAACAGTCATCGTCACGCCGCACGACACGTCGCAGCGGGCAGACTCAGCAGCAGCCGACGCAGCAGCGTCCGACGACGCCAGATTATCCCCCCAAGGGTGTTAACCAGCCAGGTAGGCTGAATCCCGACGACTGGCGTTTTTAACCGACTCACAACATAAACTTTATTATAGTATTAGTAATATGAAACTAAAGCATTTAGCAATGGCTTGCATGGTAGCGATGGGCTGCGCCGCGGCCCATGCCTTCAATTTCGACGAGATGACTTACACGCCGCAGGCGACGACGTTCCGGCTCAACACCAATGCTGACGCCCAGGCAGTCACGGTTCATATCTATAATGCCGGTGTGGGCGGCAAGAGCGTTAAGACCGTCCAGCTCAAAAAAAATGCTGAGGGTACCGAGTGGACGGGGACCGTCAAGGGCGACCTTAAAGGCAAGTTCTACACTTTCGACGTGAAATACGGCGGCAAGTATGCCGGCGAAAATCCGGGCATCTTCGCACGCGCCGTGGGCATCAACGGCCAGCGTGGCGCCATCCTCGACATGCGCGACACCGACCCGGCGGGTTGGTCCAGTGACCACCGTCTATCGATACCGCCCAAGGACTTGGTGCTCTATGAGCTTCACCACCGCGACTTTTCGATAGACCCGTCGAGCGGCTTGCGCTATAAGGGCAAATTCCTGGCGCTGAGCGAGCCCAAGGCGATAGCCCACCTCAAGAAGTTGGGCGTGAACGCCGTGCACGTGCTGCCGTCGTTCGACTATGCATCGATTGACGAGAGTCACCTTGAGCGCAACAAATATAACTGGGGTTACGACCCCTTGAACTACAACGTGCCCGAGGGAGGCTATTCGACCGACCCCGCCGACCCCGCATGCCGCGTGCGCGAGTTCAAGACGATGGTCGAAGCGCTCCATAACGCAGGCATCGAGGTGATTCTCGACGTGGTGTATAACCACACGTTCAGCATCGACGGCAGCAACTTCCAGAAGACGTGCCCGGGCACCTTCTTCCGTCGCAACGCCGACGGTACTTGGAGCAATGGCAGCGGCTGCGGCAACGAGACGGCGAGCGATGTTCCCATCATGCGGCAGTATATGCTTGAGAGCGTGAAATACTGGGTGAACGAGTACCATATTGACGGTTTCCGCTTCGACCTGATGGGCATACATGACATCGAGACCATGAACCTCATCGCGCGTGAGCTTCATGCCATCGACCCCAATATCTACATCTACGGCGAGGGCTGGAGCGCCGGTTCGTGCGCCTATCCTTATGAAAAGCTGGGCATGAAAGCCCACATCAAGCAGATGCCCACTATCGCTGCTTTCAGCGATGACATCCGTGACGCGCTGCGCGGTCCGTTCAGCGACGACACGCAGGGTGCGTTCCTTGCCGGATTGCCTGGTCACGAGGAGAGCATCAAGTTCGGCATCGCCGGTGCCATCGCCCACCCGCAGGTCGATTGCAGCAAGGTGAACTACAGCAAGGCGCCTTTTGCCCTTGAGCCCACGCAGATGATAAGCTATGTGAGCTGCCACGACGACATGTGCCTCACCGACCGCCTGCGCTCGAGCATCCCGGGCATCACCCAGGACGAGCTCGTGCGTCTTGACCTGCTGGCCCAGACGGCCGTGTTCACGTCGCAGGGCGTGCCGTTCATGCTGAGCGGCGAGGAGATGTTTCGCGACAAGAAGGGCGTGCACAACAGCTTCGAGAGCCCCGACAGCATCAACCACCTCGACTGGGGCAACTTGGAGCGTTACCCGCAGGTATTCAGCTACTATAAGGGCCTCATCGCGCTGCGCAAGCACCATCCGGCCTTCCACTTGGGCAGCGCCGACTTGGTGCGTCGCCACCTCGAGTTCCTGCCGGTTGAGGATTGCCTCGTGGCGTTCCGCTTGAAGGGCCTCAAGGGCCTCGATTCGTGGAACGACATCATCGTCGTTCTCAACGCCAACAAGCAGGACAAGGTGGTCGAGATTCCCGAGGGAGACTATACCGTGGTGTGCCGCCGCCTCGCCATCGACGAGAACGGCCTTGACACCGTGAGCGGCACGTCTGTCACCGTTCCGGCGCAGTCGGCCTTGATTATTCATGACCGATATAGGAATCATGTCGACAAGAATCTTGCTTTATTCATTGCTTTTTACCTTGATGGCAAGTGTGACTGCGTGTGGCGGCGATGAGCCGGCACCAACGCCGCCTTCTCCCAATCCACCATCATCTCCCTCTCTGTCGTCCCCCACATTGCAGGCACGTATTGAGGGAGATAGCCTTTATGTGGCTTTTGTTGATGACAACGGCTATGAAATGTGCTATTGGTTTTGCCCCACGATGGCCAACAAGCTATTCACTTTTCACCGTGTGGGCTACCGAACGACTTCCCGCACTTTGCCCAACGTGAGCAATATCAACGAGAAGGCTGGCATCACTTGGCTCAATCGAACAGCGAGCGACAATATAGGGCCGGTTGAAATGCGAAAAGGCGGTTGGGTGGGTGGGAACCACCTTGTGAATGGAACGCGCACAGCAGTCACAAAAAGCGTGAGTATTTATTGTGATGGTGCTAAAATGACGGCAGCAAGTGGCGAGGTCAAGTGCAACAAGGTCTCCATTGATGTGGTCAACAACCTTCTTGACCCTTCAAGTTCGGTCACCACAGAGGGGACTTTCAGCGCCACGATGATTACTGAAGAGGTCCACTATGAGATAGTTCGCAACGCCATCGAGGTAACGGTCAGCCACACATATTCTCCGGGCGTGGATAATAAAATCAACACTTATTATGGCATGCAGTCCATGTTCAATGGCGAGGACATGATTATGACCCCCCACGGGCCCTATAACGACTTCACTCCCACTAGTCGGATTGCCTCGTTCAAGTTTGGCGACTATCCCAAATTCGACCGCTTTATTGAGACCAATTCGTCGCTGGGATGGTGCCAGGCTGCCCACCTACTGCCCGAAGGCATTGGTGACCATCGATATGTGAATCCTAACCATGACATTTTCGTCACCTCCGTTTACTGGAAATACTACCACGTGCTGATTCGCAGCCTCGATGTGACTGGCGGCACTTCCTATAGTTGGCGGGGGGTGTATTCTTGGTTTCGGCCGATTGTTAATGACGACGATGTGCTGGTTTATAGCGCGGTGCTGGACGGCGTGGAGGCTATCTATGTGGATGCCAAACGCCCGTGTAGCGTTACCTTCGCGCTGCCTGCCCGCTGGGCGGCCGACGGCAAGAAAGTGGTTGTGGCGCAGGCCGATAATGGCATAACGCTGAATGCCGACAATGCGTCGCAGGTGCGCCTCAGCGCCTCGGGCGCCGGCACCGCGATACTGAAACTCGCCGCCAGGTAGTGGTGGCGGGCCGCAACGCACTGGCTGAGGGCCGCAACACAGTTGCGGCACAGGGAACAGACAGCCGGGCGCAAGAGACTGGCCGGGCGCAGGAGGCGAGCAGCCAAGTGCAAGGAACAGCCGGGCGCAGGAGGCCAGCAGCGGGAGACGAGCAGCGGGAGGCTGGCCGGGCGCGGGAGGAGACGAGCAAGGGGGTGGAACCGACAGGCTCCGCCCCCTTGCTTGCTTTGAGGTTCCGCCCCTTGCTTGCTTTGAGGCTCCACCCCCTTGCTCGGTTATGAGGGGGTGGGTATTTTGGGGTTAGTCTTTCTTCTTGACGCCCATGCGTGCCTCGACGACGTTGAGGGCGTAGTCGGCGACCTTCTCGCACTCGTCGACGATGTCGGAGTACATGGTGCCGATGGCGTAGCTATACTTCTGCTCGTTGACGTCGTTGATGTTCTCGGCCTTGACGGTGTCGCGGTAGTTGTCGATTTCGTTCTCGATGTTGTAAGCACGGTGGATATCGTTATCCTCCTTGTATCCCACGAGAATGGCGTTCATCTCGTTGAGGCTCTTGTCGACGAGCCCCATCATCGTCTTGATGTTCTTGATGTGGTATCCCGAGAAACGTTCCTTGCTGGTGTTGTAGCGGTTAAGGATGCGCGCGATGATGAAGCAGCTGTCTCCGATGCTCTCTATTTCGCTGATTTCGCGCAGCATGGCACGCATCTTAGCTTTCGTCTCGTCGCTCAAGTGAGCGTCACTCACGTCGTGCAGGTAGTTGGCGATGTCATATTCCATCTTGTCGCTGATTTCCTCATACTTCTCGATGCGCGAGTAGAGTTTGACGAACTTGTCCTTATCCTCCTCGTTGAGCAGGTCTTGGACCATGCCGAACATTTGGCGAATGCGCTCGCCGAACGACTTGATTTCCTTCTGTGCCTCAAGCACCGAGAGCTCGGGCGTCTTCATGATACCCGAAGTAATGAAATGCAGCCTGAAGTCGTCTTCCTCGTCCTGGCGGCGCGGCTTGATGATGGCGCACACCAGCTTCTCGATTTGCGGGACGAACCAGATGAGGATGGCGGTATTAGTGATGTTGAATGCCGAGTGGAAGGTGGCGAGCACCACCGAAATCTTGGCGAGGTTCTCGGCATAGTTGGGATGGCTGGCATCCATGGCGCGGTCAAATCCTACGAAGTCGCACACCAGTCCCATGAACGGCTTGAGCAGGATGAGTGCCCAGATGACGCCAATCATGTTGTAAGTGAAGTGGGCGAGTGCCGCACGGCGTGCCTGCACGTTGGCTCCCATGGCCACAATATTGGCGGTGATGGTGGTACCGATGTTCTCGCCGAGGACGAGCATGATGCCCTGGTCGATGGTCATCACGCCCGTGGAGCACAGAATCATGGTGATGGCCATCATGGCTGCCGACGACTGCACGCACAGGGTGAGGATGCTACCGATGACGAGGAAGAGCATCGAGCTCCAGAACGAGGCATCGAACTGCGAGAAGAAGGCTGTGATGCTATCGCGCATCGCCGGGTCTTGTGCAAACGCGGTACCCGTTTCCTTCAGGGTGACGAGGCCTAGGAAGAGGAGCGCGACACCGAATAGGAAGTCACCGATGACGCGGCGTTTCTTCATGTAAATCAATATGATACCGATGAAGAATGCGGGATAGACGAAGTCGGTGATGTTAAACGAGAATCCGAGACTCATGATCCAGGCGGTGACCGTGGTACCGATGTTGGCGCCCATGATGACCGAGATGGCCTGCATCAGCGTCAAGAGTCCGGCGTTCACAAACGACACGGTCATCAACGTTGTTGCCGTGGAGCTTTGGACTGCGGCAGTCACGGTGACACCGGTGAGCATGCCGGTGAAGCGGTTGGTTGTCATGGCGCCCAGCACTCGGCGCAGCTGCGGGCCCGCCATCTTCTGTAAGCTCTCGCTCATGGATTTCATACCGAACATGAGCAGGGCGAGCGAGCCAATAAGTTTAAAAACTACCCAAATTGACATAGGAAATTTCTTTAGGTTGAATTATTTTGTGCAAATTTACTGCAAGTTGAGCGCAATGCAAAATGAAAAGCCACTTTTTTTTCATTTTCATTGCCGAAACGCCGCGTAAATTATTGAAATTTACTGCAAGTTGAGCGCAATGCAAAATGAAAAGCCACTTTTTTTTCATTTTTTGTGCCGAGGCTGCGAGAATGCTGCGGGAATGACAGAAGAACATAAGTCTTCATAAGGACATAAATATTATCCCAAATCGGTCATTAGACCGGTATTATGAGTTCTTTCCCCCTAATTAT
Organism: Muribaculaceae bacterium; assembly: GCA_017962765.1. Classification (GTDB taxonomy): domain Bacteria; phylum Bacteroidota; class Bacteroidia; order Bacteroidales; family Muribaculaceae; genus Sodaliphilus. The sequence goes on from JAGCUP010000077.1 coordinate 7,125, forward strand.
GCCATAACAGCTTTATTTTGGCATCTTGCTGCCACTGAAATCTTGCCATAGCCCGCTATGCCTTCGATTTCACTAATAGCAATCTGCTTAAACTAAACGCTGTTCTGACATAATTTCTAATGACCGATTTGGGATTATGAGGTTCTTTGGTTGTTACAAGTCTCTTTTGTCCTTGTGAAGACTTATGTTCTTCTGTCTTGCAGGTGACGGTTTCGAAAAAGGGCGGTTTTTCGGGGGGATTTTGGGTGTTTTTTGGGGTGGGGTGGGCACGATTTTTCGGTGTTTTTTGGCAATTTTTGGGTTTTTGGGGTTGATGGGCGGGTTTTTGGGGTTGATGGTTGCGTTTTTTTACTTTTTTGGGTGAAAAAAGGGGCAAATTTTATCATTTTTGGTAAATTTTCTTTCCTCTCGATGTATTTACGACGAGAGGAAAGTGTTTTTTAAAAATTTTTTTGTAATTTAGGGGCCTAAATTTTAAACCTTAACCAAATTTGCAAATAATCACAAAAACTAAAACAATATGAGAAAACGATTACTATCTTGAAAACTCCTGACGGTGCTGCTCACGATAGTGGCACTCGCCACAGGCATCGCGGCGCATGCGAGCGATTTCACGATTGAGGTTGACGGCAACAGATTCACCATCAAGCGTGACAACACGACCACCCAGGAGAAGGTGTACTTCCGCACGGTGAGCCAGTCGGCCCTCGACGGTGTGCACTTCACCGGCAAGAGCGGCATCGCCGTCTTCCAGGTGGGTGATGACTCCTATCCAATCACTATCAACGAGACCGCCGGGTCATCGTTGTCGGATGTGTACCATTACCAGACCGATGCCTCCCGCACTTACCGCTTCGAGGTGCTGGATACCCGTGGCATCCTGCTCAGCTACAAGAACCGCACCATCTCGTACGGCAACGAGTACAAGGTGCCGACCACTCAGCTGAACTCGAGCATTACCGACCTGATTTACTTCACCGACGCCGGCAACTTTGCGTCGGGCAGCGGCAACAAGTATCTCGACGTGTACAACACCGATAGCCAGAGTGGATACACCCAGGTCAGAGATGGCGGCTACGGCCAGGGCGTTCACAACATCGACGTCGCGCCGCTGTTCTCCAACAACGACAATCTGAAGAACTATTTCAGGAGTATACTCGGCTGCAGCATGTATGCGACCATCGGCTTCACCCAGAAAGAGGAGAACGATGGCTACCAGTACATCCAAATCCTTGCCAACAACGAGTCGACCTACGACGGCACCGACAGCGACGGCAGTGTCTCCACGCCCTCGATATCGCTCTACAAGGCATGCTTCATCTTGAGTTACTCCCCAAGCGGCAGCGTGATGAGCAACGACCACTATCAGTTCTTCCCACACCGCTACGACTATGTTGACAAGGCTACGGAAATTTCCAATGGCATCAGCCACTACGAGTTTGACTACGACAACAGCCACCTCTACAGGCAGGCCTATAGGAATACGTCCTTCAAGGCGAATAATTCGGGGTCGCTGGTGCTGCCGTTGACTGTCAACACTCTCAACGTGCGCTTCAACGCCAAGGGCGGCGGCAATGACCATGACGAGTGGGACTTCAAGAACCTGTTCGCTCGCCTCGCGCTGGTCGACGAGACCGCTCCCAGACAGAGTGCCACCCCCGTGCTGAACCCCGGGCCGTACAATGTGGGCAGCAACTTCTATGTGAGCGTCATCTTCAACGAGCCTGTCAAGTACACCACCGCCCCGACGCTCACCACCACGTGGGGCACGATGACCGCAATGGCCGGTCACGGCAGCAACGTGCTCACCTTCAAGGGCACCATCAGCACCAGCACCACCCACGGCACGGCGCTTAACGTGACCGCCCTTGGCGGCGGCACCATCACCGACCTCGCCGGCAATGCCTACACCGGCTCGGTGAGCCAGTCGTTCGGCAGCGCCACCGCCGTCGCGCGCTACAACTTCGACAGCTCGACCAGCACGCTCAACCTCAACTGGGGTCCTTTCAGCAAGAACAACAAGTGGGGCAGCGACATCACCGCCGCGGCTGTCAGGAAAGTCAATACGCCCTATGACGCAATGTCATCGACCTCGACGGTTCGCTTCGTGGGCGACTGCTCCGAGCTTTTCAAGGATTTCACCAACTGCACGAAATTCGACCTTGTAAGTGCCGAAACATCGGCGATGACCAATACCCATGCCATGTTCAGCGGCTGCGCGAGCATGTCAGTTATAAACACCAATGGTTGGGACACTGGCAATGTCACCGACATGGGCGAGATGTTCAGCGGCTGCGCGGCGATAACCTCATTCGAACTCTCGCATTTCAACACCGCGGCGGTCACCGACATGAGCGGCATGTTCAGCGGCTGCGCGAGCCTCAACTCGCTCACCATCAGTAACACGAACTGGAACACCGCGGCGGTGACCGACATGAGCAATATGTTCAACGGCTGCGCGGCGTTGACCTCGCTCAGCGTCTCAAGCTGGAACATCGGCAATGTCACCGACATGAGCGGCATGTTCAACGGCTGCAGGGTGTTGAACGGGCTTGGCGTCGGAAGCTGGAGCACCGTGTCGGTGACCGACATGAGCAATATGTTCAACGGCTGCGCGGCGTTGACCTCGCTCAACGTCTCGAGCTGGAACACCGCGGCAGTGACCAACATGAGCAACATATTCAACGGCTGCTCGGGTCTCCCCACCCTCGACGTGCATAGCTGGAACGTGAGCAAGGTGACCAATATGAGCAACATGTTCAAGGGCTGCTCGAGCCTCAACCTCACCTCGCCAGATGTGAAGAACTGGAACACCCAGGCAGTGACCACCATGGAGTCGATGTTTGAGGATTGCTCGAGCCTCACCGCGCTCGACGTGTCGAAGTGGAAAACCGCGGCAGTGACCAACATGGCGAGCCTGTTCAAGAACTGCTCGAGCCTCGCCACCATCGATGTGTCGAAGTGGACCACCGCGGCGGTGACCGACATGCGCTCGATGTTCCAGGGGTGCCAGAACATCGCCGCGCTCAACCTCACGCTGTGGGACACCAGCAATGTCACCAGCATGCAGACGATGTTCAACACTTGCTCGAACCTGGCGACCATCTATGCCAGCACGTTGTGGAGCACTGCCAGCGTCACCTCGTCAAGCAATATGTTCACCGCGTGCTCGTCGCTGGTGGGCGGCAACGGCACGGCATATAGCGACTCTTATATCAACGTCGCCCGCGCCCGCATCGACAAGCCCGACGAGCCCGGCTACCTCACGGGCGTGTTCACGCTCACCATGCCCGATGACGTCCGCGCCACCGCTGGTGTCGTCTTCACAATCAACGGCACCAATTATTACCGGGGCGGGAGCGACATCACCCTCCTATACAGCGGCACGCCGCCCGATGGCTCTCGCTTCGACCACTTCACTGTGAATGACGAGCCTGTGGAGGGCAACACGTTCACGATGCCCTTTGCCGACAGCGAGATTGGTGTCGAGTACCAGGCGCGCTACACCTTCGACAGCGCGACCGGCACGCTCACGCTCAACTGGGGCGAGTTCAACAAGGACAACAAGTGGGGCAACGACGTGCCTGCCGACGATGTGCTGAGCGTGACCGCCACCAGCGACGTGAGTTTCACCGGCAACTGCTACAACCTGTTCTACAATTTCACCAATTGCACGAGCATGGACCTGGGAGATGCCAATACCGACGCGCTTACCAGCATGTTCTGCATGTTCTACAACTGCACGAGCCTGACCGCGCTCAATGTCGCTAACTGGAACACCGCCAGCGTCACCGACATGGGCTACATGTTCAGTGGCTGCTCGAGCCTGACCACACTCGATGTCTCGAACTGGAACACCGCCAGTGTCACCGACTTTGGCTTCATGTTCCGCGGGTGCTCGAGCCTGACCACGCTCGACGTCTCGTACTGGA
>JAGCUP010000078.1 GCA_017962765.1 Muribaculaceae bacterium
GCGGAACGTGGGGCCGAAGGTGTAGATGAGGCCCAGTGCTGTGGCGCCCAGCTCGCCTTCGAGCTGTCCGCTCACGGTGAGGTTGGTGGGCTTGCCGAAGAAGTCGCCGCTGTAGTCAATCTTCCCGTCTTCGGTGCGGGGCAACTCGTTGAGGTCGAGTGTCGTCACCTGGAACATCTCGCCGGCTCCCTCGGCATCGCTGCCCGTGATGAGCGGCGTGTTGAGGTAGAAGAAGCCACGGTCGTTGAAGAACTTGTGGACAGCGAAGGCCAGGTGGTGACGGATACGGAACACGGCGCCGAAGGTGTTGGTGCGCATGCGCAGGTGCGCCTTCTCGCGCAGAAACTCGAGGGTATGTCCCTTCTTCTGCAGGGGATAGGTCTCGGGGTCGGCGGTACCGTAAACCTCGATGGTCTCGGCCTGGATTTCAACGGTTTGTCCCTTTCCTTGCGACTCCACGAGCGTTCCCTCGACGTGGAGGCTGGAGCCCGTAGTGATGGGCTTGAGCATCTCCTCATCGAACTGCTCGAGGTTGACAACCACCTGCAAGTTGCGGATGGTGGAACCGTCGTTGAGCGCGATGAACTGGATAAACTTGTTGCCACGGCGTGAACGAACCCACCCCTTGACACTCACTTTGGTGCCGATGAGTTCCTCGCGGGTGAAAATATCGATAATTTTAATGCGATTAAGTGCCATTATAAAGCCTTATTAATATTGATAGTTTCGTGGGCCGACGAATAAAGCATTAGCTTGTTAACTTATGCACGTCAACCCGTTTACAAATTACTCAAAAGAATTTTGACGCAGGAAGTTGACCTCGTCCTGTGTGAGGTAACGCCACTTGCCGCGCGCAAGTTTCTTCTTGGTGAGTCCGGCGAAATAGACGCGGTCGAGCTTCACCACGTGGTAGCCCAGGTGCTCGAAAATGCGGCGCACGATGCGGTTGCGGCCACTGTGGATTTCGATGCCGGCCTGCTTGCGGTCGTTGATGTTGACATACTGCACGGCGTCGGCGTGGATGGGTCCGTCGTCAAGCTCTATGCCGTCGGCGATTTGCTGCATGTGCTCTTCGGTGATGGGCTTGTCGGTCCACACCTGGTAGATTTTTTTCTTTACATACTGCGGGTGAGTGAGCTTGCTGGCCAAGTCGCCATCGTTGGTGAGCAGCAGCACGCCGGTGGTGTTGCGGTCGAGGCGTCCCACGGGATAGATGCGCTCGGGGCAGGCGTCCTTCACGTAGTCCATGACGGTCTTACGGCCGTTGGGGTCATCACTGGTGGTGACGCAATCCTTGGGCTTGTTGAGGAGCACGTAGCACTTCTTCTCGGCGCTCACCACGCTATCGTTATATTCGACCACGTCTTGGGGAGTGACCTTGAAACCAAGTTCGGTGACGGGCACGCCGTTCACCTTGATGACGCCACGCTGGATGAGGGCGTCGGCTTCGCGGCGCGAGCAGATGCCGGCCGTGGCCATGTACTTGTTGAGGCGCATCGTGGTATCGGGTTGCACGGGTTGCTCTTCATAGGTGGGTTGCACAGGACGCGGCGTGAAGCGCATCTTGGGCTTGGGGCCGTGCTGCATCTTGTTGGGCTTACCGTAGCCGTTCTGCTGACGCTGACCGTAAGGGCGCTGTTGGCCATAATTGTTGCGTTGCTGGTAGCCGCGCTGCTGGCCGTAGGGACGCTGCTGGCCATAGCTGCGCTGCTGGTAGCCACCCTGCTGCTGGTACCCGCGCTGCTGGTAACCACGCTGGTAGCCGCCCTGTTGGTTCTCATCGTTTTGCTGGTAACCCTGCTGTCCATAGTTGCGTTGTTGGTAACCACGCTGCTGGTAACCGCGTTGCTGGTAGCCACGCTGCTGGTAACCTTGCTGGCCGTAGTTGCGCTGCTGGTAGCCGCGTTGCTGATAACCAAGCTGCTGGTAACCGCCTGGCTGGTTGTAGTTGCGGCGGTAGCCCTGATAACCATTGTTTTGTTCGTCTTGGGGCGTTCCTTCCTGGCTGTTTTCTTGTGGTGCGTAGTCCACTTTCTCGTAGCGTCCTGCAATTTCCTCGACGCTCTCTTCGCCCGTCGGCCTCTCGCCAATGCGGGGACGGCGCGGCTTCTTGTCAAAGCTCTCTTCCATAGTGTATGAAAAAATTAACTAAAACAGTTGAAAAATAGTAATTTAAAAATATAAAAATCTCTCATGACTCCCTATAGGCCTCTCGGCCATGAGGGGATTAGTAATGTCGTCATCTAGTTTCAAAGTGCAAAATTAACATTTTTTCGTTGAACAATGGAAAAATTTCGTGTTTTTTTGAACAAAAAGTGATTGCAATCCTTTTTTTTCGTGCATTTTGCACTCTTTACAACAAAATTTTGCGAAAAACGGCGCAAAAATTTGGCTATTTCGATGAAACACGCTAATTTTGCACCGCTTTTCGAAAAACAGGGCGCTTAGCTCAGCTGGTTCAGAGCACCTGCCTTACAAGCAGGGGGTCGGCGGTTCGAATCCGTCAGCGCCCACCACGAGGGACGACAATGTCGCCCCTCGTTTTTTTGTGTGGTGGATGCTGCTGCCGGGCACATTTGTTGTTAAAAAATGCAAATCGGTGAAGTTGTGTGGCGCAAATTGAGGGAAATCGGGCAAAAATCACTAAATTTGCGGCGCAAAAGCTACGATGGCATCAAGCAGGATATATGACGAGGAGAAGATTGTGGAGCAACTGCACCATCAAGAGACGGTGCGCTCGGCTTTCTCCCAGGTGATAGACCACTACTCGCAGCCGCTCTACTGGCACGTGAGGCGCATGGTGTTTGACCACGACGATGCCAACGATATCCTTCAAAACACGTTCATCAAAGCATGGAACATCATCGACAACTTCCGTGGCGACGCCAAACTGTCGACGTGGCTCTACAAGATTGCCATTAACGAATCGATAACCTTCATCAACAAGAAAAAGCAGCAACAGAACCTGTCGCTCGACGACGACGCCACCTTCATGGCCGCTAACCTCGAGGCCGACCCCTGATTTGACGGTGACGCAGCCCAGATTAAGCTGCAGCGCGCCATCGCGTCGTTGCCCGACAAGCAGCGCCTAGTGTTCAACATGCGGTACTACGAAGAGATGAAGTATGAGCAGATGAGCGAGATTCTTGGCACCTCGGTAGGTGCCCTCAAGGCTAGCTATCATCACGCATTGAAAAAAATTGAGGCATTTTTTGACGATAACGATTAAACCTTTCTTAACACGCATAGTCAAAAAGGCAAATGAAAACTGAAAAATCCGAAATATTAGAGAAATTAGGCAAGGACCCGGGCTTCAAGGTGCCCGACGGATTCTTTGAACAATTTGCTCAGCAACTGGACGATAAACTGCCCGAAGTCACCATTACCGACGTCGAAGAGAAGACCTCGACGTGGGTTAAATGGCGTCCCTTCGTCTATATGGCTGCCATGTTTGCCGGCGTATGGTGCATGATGAGCATCTTCGACCGCAGCAACGGCAGTGGCGACATTGACCAGCGTGCGGCCGAATTGCGCCAGGAGATGACGGTTGAGGAAAATGCCGACGAGGCCATTAAGTCGGGAGTCGTGTCGTTCTACGACTATATGACTTATGATGATTCTACGGCCACGGAATAATCACAAAAAGCATTGACGACAATGAAAAAATTCATACTTCTCTTCCTTCTTGCAGCGGTGAGCACCACCACGATAATGGCAACTGGCCGCCGCAGCGATTGGGTTTCAAAGATGCGTGATACCCGCCACGATTTCATCATTGAGAAAATCAATGTCAGCGCCAGCCAAAAGAAGGAGTTTCTGCCACTCTACGAGGCAATGGAAGACGAAATCTATAACGTCCACAAGGCTGCGCGCGACCAGGCCAAGAAAGTGGAAACCATGAGCAACCCCACCGATGCCGACTACCAGCGTGCGGCCGAGGCGATGTCCAACGTGAAGTTCCGTGAGGGCGAAATTGAGAAGAGTTACTACGAGAAATTTGCCAAAATCCTCTCGAAGAAACAGTTGTTCCTCCTCAAGCAGGCCGAAGCCGAGTTTACGCGCAACATGGTCAAGAAAAATAAATAGCGACGACTAACTTTCTTATCATATTACTTCAGCAATCCCGCCGCAAAGCCTCGGGCAGTGCAGCGGGATCGCTCTTTTTATGGGTGGGGTTAGACGCGCTTACGGGCCATCAATAATGTTTGGACAAGGCTTCGAAGCGACAGGAAGGCGATGAAAGCCGTCCATAACCGATGGTTTCCCCAGGCCTCGGGCAGCGTGAAATAGAGGATGAAGAAAGCGCCAGCCGCGGTGGCGACGGCCACCAGCATGCCACGCGTGCGCGTGAGTCCCACAAACACGCCGTCCCACACGAAAGCGGCCATTCCCACCACGGGCACGGCCGCGCACCACCATCGGTAGTCCATGGCGGTTTCGACGACGGTCTCGACGTCGGTGAGCAGCGAGTAGATGGGGTGGGGTAGCAGGGCGTAGGCGGCCACCACGGGCACGGTGCCCAGCGTGGCCCAGAAGAAAAGGCGTGCAATAGTGTCGCCGACAGCTTTTTCGTCGCCGCGACCGTGGTATTTCCCCACTACGGCCTCACCGGCAAAGGCGATACCGTCCATCAGGTAGCTGTAGAGCAAAAAGAGCTGCACCATGAGCGAGTTGACGGCAAGGATGGTGTCGCCTTCGCGCGCGCCCGCGCTCGTGAAGAATAAGGTGACGGCCATCATGAAGAAACTGCGCACAAATATGTCGGCGTTGGTCATGAAAAAGCGGCCCAATGACAAGCGCGGAGCCGTGCTGGCACTCTGATGTGCCCGCAGCACGCTGTGGTATTTGCGCCACACCAAGGCCAACGAATAGGCCAACCCGGCCCACACGGCGGTGAGTGTGCCCACTGCGATACCCGTGAATCCCATGTCCAGGGCATAAACGGCGACGAGGCTCACCAGCACGTTAAGTACGTTGACGCCTATCGAGATGGTCATGGCAGCCCGCGCATCCTGCATGCCCAGCAGCCAACCCTTGATGACCATCGTCATGAGCACGGCCGGCGCGCCCCACACGACGATGTCGAAATAGGTGCCGGCAAGCGCTCCCACCGCATCGCTCGGACCCACCACCCACAAGGCGAGGCGCCGCAGGGGCACCTGCAGGGCGACGACGGCCACGGCGAGCACGAGGGCCAGGCGCAGTCCACGCTTGAGCGAAGCCGCCAGTGCCGTGTTGTCGCCGGCGCCGAAGGCTTGCGCTGTGGTGCCACTTGTTCCCATGCGCAGGAACTCGAAGTGCCAGTAGATGACGTTGAGCAGCATGGCTCCCACGGCGGCCGCCCCGATAAAGGCCTCGCTGCCCAGATGTCCGGCGATGGCGGTATCGGCAAGGCCCAGCAGTGGCTCGGCCACATTGGCGGCTATTGCCGGCAGCGTGATGGCGGCAATTTCGCGGTCGTAACGTGAGCAGAATTTCATGGCGGCGTCACCACAGCCGCTTGTGCTTGCGGTAGAAGTGGAGCAGCCCCTTGATGTGGGCGCGTCCCAATTTCGAGAAGATGCTCCGTGTGGTGGCACGTTGGAAGTAGTGGGTGATGGTCACCGTGGGAATATAGACGATTTTCCACCCCTTGGCGGCGATGCGCATGCAGTAGTCGGCATCCTCGGGACCATAGAAGATGTGGGTGTCGAGCGGTCCCACGGCCTCGAGCACCTCGCGACGAAAGAGTTGGCAGGCCCCGATCACGTAGGTGGGCAGTATGTTGCCCTCGTCGTCGATAGGGAACTCGGCGTTTTTGCGCTTCAGTCCCAGCACGTTGGCGATTTTCACACCCAGCCCGGGATAGGCCTTGTAGCTCTCCTGCACCGTGCCGTCGGCGCCCACGAGGCGGCATCCGCACAGTCCTGCTTTGGGATGTGAGGTGATATACTGGTAGAGCGTCCTTACGGCTTCGGGCGAGGCCACGGTGTCATTGTCGAGGAACATCAGCACGTCGCCGGTGGCGCGCCCCAGTCCCAACTGCCGTCCGCCGCTCACCCCGCTATTCACGGGATTTTCTATCAGCACCACTTGCGGGTATTGATGCCTCACGGCTTCTACTGTGCCGTCCTTTGAGCCGTTATCGACGAGGATTACCTCGATGGTTTCGTCATCGAGCAGGTCACCGAGCGAGGCGAGGCAGTCGAGTGTGAACTGTCGCTGGTTGTAGGTCAATATGATGATTGACAGCGTCTTCATCCAAATAGTTTGACCTTCAGCGCTTTCAAGGCATGGGTAAAGTCTTTCCAGCTTGAGAAACGGCGCAGTTGGGTGGAGATGAAGTGCCACGACAGGAAGTAGTGCACATTGTTCCAGAACAGCAATTTCTCCATCTCGCGCGCGCTCAGGTGCGGCAGGTTGAGGATGGACTGTCGTTGCACGTCGGTGGGCACATAGTGGTCAATCCAGTGGTTCTCGAGCGCCAGCTTGTGGTATTCGGTGCCAGGGAAGGGCGACACGATATTGAACATCACCTGGTCCACTTTGAGTTTCTTGGCCTCGCGCAGCGTGTGCTTTACCGTCTCGCGTGTTTCGAGGGGGCTGCACCCGATGAGGATGTTCAGTTTCACCGGCACGTTGTATTTCTTGAGGAGGTTCACTGCGCGATAAATGTCGTCGACGGTGATGCCTTTCTTGACGTACTTGAGGATTTCGTCATCGAACGACTCCACACCCAGGTCTACGTAGAGACAACCGCTCTCGCCCAGCATCTTGGCGATGGGCTCGGTGATGGCGTCGACGCGCGCCTGACAACCCCACACGAATCCGTAACGCTTAAGTGCTTCGCATAGCTCGCGCGTGCGCTGTTCGTTCCAGATGAAGTTGTCGTCCATGAAGCCCACGGCCTTATAGCCCTGCTCGTGAAGCACCTCGAGCTCGTGGGCCACGCTTGCCGTGCTGCGGTAGGAGATGGGCGGCTTGTGGTTATCGTGGTCGCGCCGGTGCTCGATTTCGCGGGCGAAGGTGAGCGAGCTGGGCACGCAATAGATGCAGTGGAAGGGGCAGTTGCGCGAGGTCACCAGTGTGGTGTAGGGCACCGTCTTGAGTTTAGGATTGCGGTAATCGCGGTCGGCGATGAAGTGGCGTACCGGCAGCGGCAGCCTGTCAAGGTCCTTGATAAGCGGTCGGGTAGGGTTGTGCTTGATATCGTCACCTTCGCGGTAGGAGATGCCCTTGATCGCCTTGTGGCTGTCGTCACCGCGCTCAAGGCATTCCAGAAGTTCTACCACGGTATCCTCGGGCTCGCCGCGCACCACGATGTCGCGTGCGTCGGTCAGGCACTTCTTAGTGAAATAGGTGGCTCCCGGTCCCAGCAATACCACGCGCGCATCCGCATTGTGCTCGTGGATAAGGCGTATGGCCTCGTTATCGCTGTCGATAGACAGGTTCACCGTCCAAATGAAATACAGCTCGCTGTCGTCTTGCTCGAGGAACTTGACGAAGGCGTCCTTCCCTTTCTTGTCGTAGATGAAGTCGCGGTAGCGCACATCGTGGTCGCCAGCCTGCTCGACTACGGCCGCCACAGTGAGCTCATACATGTTGGGAGCGAGATACACCACACGAGTGCATCCCGCGGTGCGCTCCGCCGGCTGCTTGCTCCCGTCAAGTATGGGAGGAACAAGGAATGTTATTTTCATGCTTTATTTGTACAAATAGTCGTTGTTTTGGGGTTTCGCCCGTCACTGGACGTTGCCACAATTAATAACGAAAATGCCCCCAGTTTATTGTTGCTTTGACACGATATTTCTATAGTGAATGCCAAGAATAACTACAAGAAAGATTTTTTGTAAATAAATACGCTAAAAATGTTTGCATCTAGGAATATTATCGCTATATTTGCATTGTCGTTTGTTGCGATTGTAAGATGAAACGCAGCAACGAAACTGAACTGATTTATTGAGTTAATACAATATTTATAAACCAACAAAACTATTTTTTATGAAAAAGTTATTCTTACTGATGGTGGCCGCTATGGCCATGACGTTCGTTTCGTGTGATGACAAGGCAAAGGGTGGCGACGGTAGTGACAGCACAGGCAACGAAGCTGTTGCCGAAATGACCGATGGCAATACCTTTGAAGGTGCCAACTTCACAATGGTTTATCCCAAAGAGTGGAAGGAAAC
>JAGCUP010000079.1 GCA_017962765.1 Muribaculaceae bacterium
AGTTTAGTTTGAGCAGATTGCTGTTAGTGAAATCGAAGACATAGCGGGCTATGGCAAGATTTCAGTGGCAGCAAGATGCCAAAATAAAGCTGTTATGGCATGATTAGGGGAAAAAGAACACATATTACCGCTCTAATGACCAATTTGGGATAAACGTGATTATTTGTGGTTTTAGGTTGTGAGGCGTGAGGCTACTTATTTCGTCAAGATTAGGCGGGTGGTTGCATTTTTATTATCTTTGTGGCCTGAAATTACTGGGTTCGATGTGTTATGCAATATTTGGGTGAGATGATATCCATTGGTGTGGCGTTCTCATGGACTGCCACGGCCTTGTTGAGCGAGCTTGGCAGCAAGCGCATGGGTAATGTCACGCTCAACTTCACGCGCATGGCTATCACTTTGGTGTTCTCGGCCATTCTGTTCTGGGTGGTTACCGGTAGCCCCTTGCCCGCAAAAGCCAGCACCGAGGCCTATCTGTGGATGATGCTCTCGGGGTTAGTGGGGTATGTGATAGGCGATTTCTGCCTATTTCAGTGTTACATCATCATCGGGTCGAAGTATGGCCAGTTGTTCATGACGCTGGCACCCATCACGGCGGCATTCATGGCATGGCTCACATTGGGGCAGGCCATCTCGCCGATGGGGATAGTGGCGATGGCCGTGACACTCACCGGCATCGCCATTACCGTGCTGGGACGTGGCAGCGGCCATCATCATCTATCGCTTAAGCTCCCTCTAAATGGGGTGTTATTTGCCATCGGTGCCGCCGTTTGCCAAGGTGTGGGCCTCGTGCTTAGCAAGATAGGTATGGATCATTACGAGTCATCGCTGGCGGCTCCATGCCAAGCTTGGATACTGCCGTTCTATGCCAATGTGTTTCGCTGCCTGGCGGGTATAGTGGGTTTTGCTATTTTGCTGCGCTTCCACGAAGGCTTTGGGTCGTTGCGCAAGAACATTACCGACCGCACCAGCATGACTGTGGCCACGCTCACCACCATCTTCGGGCCATTTGTGGGGGTGGGGTGTTCGCTCCTGGCCGTGCAATATGCCAGCGCCGGCATCGCCAGCACCCTCATGGCGCTCACTCCCATCATCATCATCCTGCCTGCATGGTGGTTCTTCAAGCAGCCCATCACCCCGAAAAGCGTGATAGGGGCTCTCATCTCGGTGGCCGGCGTCTCACTCTTTTTCCTGCTGTGAAATTGCCTACTATGTTGGATATATTAGGCGGTGGCTCAACAAAACCCAAAAACTTTTTGGTTTTGTGTTCGCCTTGCACTAATTTTGCAGTAACAAATTAGATGACGATGAAGAAACTTTTTTTGCTCGATGCATACGCATTGATTTTCAGGGCTTACTATGCAATGTCGCATAATGCCCGCGTCACGTCAAAGGGGTTGAACACGAGCGCCATCTTTGGCTTTGTCAACGCCTTGCAGGACGTGCTCAAAAAGGAGCGACCCACGCACATCGCCGTGTGCTTCGACCCTAAGGGCGGCACGTTCCGCCACGAGGCCTACCCAGAATATAAGGCGCAGCGCGAGGCCACCCCCGAGGACATCATCGTGGCCGTCCCCTATATCAAACGCATTATTGAGGCCTACCGCATCCCCGTCTTCGAGGTGCCCGGCTACGAGGCCGACGATGTAATAGGGACGCTGGCGGCGCACGCCGAGGGTGCGGGCTTCGAGACCTACATGATGACGCCCGACAAGGACTTTGGGCAGCTTGTGACCGAGCACGTGAAGATGTACCGCCCGGCACGCGGAGGCGGCGACCCTGAGGTGATGGGCGTGGAAGAAATCAAGGCGAAATATGGCATCGAGCGCCCATTACAGGTGATTGACATCTTGGGACTTATGGGCGATAGTGCCGACAATATCCCCGGCTGCCCCGGCGTGGGCGAAAAGACGGCGATGAAACTTGTGCAGGAGTTCGGCACTGTCGAAAACCTGCTCGAACACACCGACCAACTCAAAGGCGCATTGCGCGCCAAGGTGGAGGCCAACATGGAGCAAATCCGTTTCTCAAAGTTCCTTGCCACCATCAAGACCGACGTGCCAATGGAGTGGGATGAGGACGAACTGCAGCGTGTGCCCGTCGATAAGGAGGCGTTGCGACAAGTGTTCGGGGAATTGGAATTTCGCCAGTTCGCCGCTCGACTCATTGACCAAGACGAGGCCAACGTGGGCCTCGAGGGACACGAGACCACACCGTCACCCGCCGCGCCCTCACAACCTTCACTGCCCTCGCTCTTCGATTTCGCCCAACCCGAGCCGGCTCCCGCCGAGGAAGCCGCGCCCACCTTCACCACGCTGGCCGACGTGCCGCACCGTTTCACTCTGATAAGCGATGACGGCGAGGCCGCCAAGCTCGTCGAGAAGATGCTGTCGCGTGGCACCGATGTGGGAGTCTGTCTGGTTGCCGAGGGCGACGAGGCCATGCGCGCACCTCTCGCGGGCATCGCGCTGTGCCAGGAAATGGGCGAGGCCTACTATTTGCCTGTCGACGGCATGGGGTGGATGATGTCCGCCGTGGCACCGCTTTTCACGGGCGGTTGCCGCTTGGTGAGCAACGACGTGAAGCGCGACATGGTGCTGCTGCACGCCGCCGGACACGCTTTCACGGCACCCTACTATGATACCGGCGTGGCCCACTACCTGCTCGACCCCGAGCGCAAGCACGACACGGCGACCATCGCGCTCGCCCTCATGGACTATAAGGCCATCGACACCGCCCTGCTTGCCGGCACGGGCCGCAAGAAACAACTCTCGATAGGCGAGAGCGAGCGGCTTGTTGATGCGGCGTGCGAGGTCGCCCAACTTTCGCTCACCCTTACCGAGAAACTCGACGCGGCCAACGACGCGAACGGCACGCTGGCGCTGCTGCGCGACGTGGAGATGCCACTTGTCGAGGTGCTCGCCAGCATGGAAAAGGCCGGTGTGCGCATCGACGTGGACGCCCTGCACGACTATTCACGCGCCCTCACCTCGCAAGCCGAGGCGCTGGAGCGTGAGTGCCACGAACTGGCCGGACATCCGTTCAACACGGCATCGCCGGCCCAGGTCGGCGAAGTGATTTTCGGCGAGCTGCTGCCCGACGTGAAAGCGAAGCGCACCAAGACGGGCCAATTCATGACGAGCGAAGACGAGCTGCTCAAGCACCGCCACCGCCATCCCCTCATCGATAAAATTTTATGGCTGCGCGGCCTTAAAAAGCTGCTCACCACCTACGTCAACGTGCTGCCCACGCTCATCAACGCGCGCACAGGACGCATCCACACCACCTACAAACAAACGGTGACGGCCACGGGCCGCCTGTCAAGCATCAACCCCAATTTGCAAAATATTCCGGTGCGCAGCGATGAGGGTCGAGAAATCCGCCGCGCCTTCATTCCCGCCGAGGGAAATATGTTTTTCAGCGCCGACTACTCGCAAATCGAGCTGCGACTCGCAGCCGACCTCAGCGGCGACCCCACGATGCTCGAGGCCTTTGAGCACGGCGACGACATCCACGCCATTACGGCGGCGCGCATCAACCACGTGCCGCTCGACGAGGTGACCCCCGACGAGCGACGCAAGGCGAAAACTGCCAACTTCGGCATCCTCTACGGCATCAGTGCCTTCGGACTCGCCGAACGGCTGGGCGTGCCGCGCAGCGAGGCAAAATCACTCATTGAGAACTACTTCGCCACATTCCCGAAGATTAAGGAATACATTGAGCGTGCCATTGCGCAAGCCCGCGAGCAGGGCTATGTGACCACTCTCATGGGGCGCAAGCGCATGCTGCCCGACATAAACTCGCGCAATGCCAATGTGCGGGCCTTCAACGAGCGCAATGCCATCAATGCGCCCATACAGGGCACCGCCGCCGACATCATCAAGGTGGCCATGAACCGCATCTACCGCCGCTTCCGTCAGGAGGGCCTGCGCTCACAGATGATTCTGCAGGTGCACGACGAACTCAACTTCGACGTGGTCCCAGACGAGTTGGAGCGCGTGCAGGCCATCGTCGTCGAGGAAATGGAGAATGCCTACCACGGGCGCGTCCGCCTCACCGCCAGCCACGCCGCCGCCAGCAATTGGCTCGATGCGCATTAAAAAGTTTTTAGTTATTAGATTTTAGTGTTTTAGTGGCAATAACGAAACCCGATAATTCCTAATTATTAAATAATTATGAGGCTTTTAAGTTTTATTGTTTTTATGGCGCTGCTGGGCGGTGTGGGTACCGCTGCGCAGCAACCTGTCGCGTCGTCGCAGACGGTGTGCTGCGGCACGCTCGAGAGTTATCCCTCGTTTCCCTCACGATACATCACGCCCCGCGACGTGACGGTGTGGCTCCCTGACGGCTACGAGAAGGGCGACCCGTGCGACGTGCTCTACATGCACGACGGACAAATGCTCTTCGACGCGGCCGCCACATGGAACCACCAGGAGTGGCAAGTCGATGAGGTGATGTGCCGACTGCAGGGCGAGCGCGGACTGCGCCCGTGCATCGTGGTGGGCATCGACAACACGCAGGCACGCATCTTTGAGTATTTTCCCAAGAAGATGCTCGATTACCTCACGGCGGAACAGCGCGGCGCCATCGGCGAATATGAGGCGATGCTCACCGCCGACAACTACCTGCGTTTCCTCGTCGAGGAACTCAAACCGTTCATCGACAGCGAATACCAGCCCTTGACGGGCCCGCGCCACACGCTGCTCATGGGCTCAAGCATGGGCGGACTCATCTCGCTCTATGCGATGTGCGAATATCCTGAGGTGTTTGGCGGGGCCGCGTGCCTCTCCACGCACCTGTCGATGAAGATGACCGACGACTTCGACAACGAGCCGTGGGCCGAGGCTTTCAGGAAATATGTGAAAGAGCATAATCCCTCGCCGCGCAACCACCGACTCTATATGGATCGCGGCACCGTGGAGCTCGACGGCTCCTACGCCCCCTACCAGGACGCCATGGACGAACTCCTGCGCAGCATGGGATGGGAGGCACCACACTTTGTGAGCCGCGTCTTCGACGGCCATCAGCACAATGAGCAATGCTGGGCGTCGCGCCTCGATGTTCCCCTCCGCTTCCTCCTCTCAATTATTCAATGAAAATAAAGAGTACTATAATGTACAAAAAACACTTTAGTTATACCTGTTGGTTGAATTAAAATAGCGCATATTTGACTTGCCCTATTGGTTTATGATTAATAAAATTGAAATATTGCAACATGGTGAAAGCTGCGACTTTAGCTGCGATCCGTGTAAACAGGCCAGAGGTTTGTTTGGCGTA
>JAGCUP010000080.1 GCA_017962765.1 Muribaculaceae bacterium
TCGCTGGCCAGGATAAAGCCTCGGGTGGCGCGTTTGTAGCCACGGCTCAGCACGGCGATGTTATACTTGCGGCACAGGTGCTCCACGATGTATTCGACGTGGGGTGTCTTGCCGGTGCCTCCCACGGTGATGTTGCCCACGCTCACCACGGGGACGTCGAATTGTTCTTGTTTGAGAATGCCAATATTGAACGCCGTATTGCGCAGCCACACGCCAGCCCCGTAGAGCCACGAGAAAGGCGTGAGGATACCATTGACGATAGCCTTGCGCTGGTTCTTGTTCAATATATTGGACAGGTCAATCATTCGAAAGTGTAGGCGCGAGAACCTCCTTAACGAATTTCGATGGGTTCCATGAGGCAGAGCACGTGGTCGCGGTGCATGATACGCTCGAGCATCTCGTAGGTGTCGTAGAACATGCCCATTTCACTGCGCATTTCACTGCGCACGGCATTGGCGCGGACGCTGGTCATCATGCTCCAGAACGAAACATCATAGTTGGGTTCGTAAGAGACGGTGTACTTGTCTTCTTTGAGGCCGGCTTTCTTGGCCACCCATTTTACGGCCTCGTCAATGCCGCCAAATTCGTCGACAAGCCCGATGTCCTTAGCCTTCTTGGCATCCCACACGCGACCTTCAGCAATCTGTTTAATGCTGTCTTGCGACACGTGACGCCCGTCAGCACAGCGCTTTGTGAACAGGTCGTAACCACGGTCCACCATGCGTTGCAATGCTGCCTGCTGGAAGGGCGTGAGGGGTTCCATGGTAGAGCCGAAAGTGCCGTTGGCATTGGTCGACACGGTGCTGAAGTGCACGCCCAGCTTGTCCTCGGCGAGCTCGCGGTAGCAGGGCACGACACCAAAGATGCCTATCGAGCCGGTGATGGTGGTGGGCTCGGCGAAGATGCGGTCGGCGTTACACGAAATATAGTAGCCGCCCGAAGCAGCATAGTCGCCCATCGACACTGCCACGGTGCGCCCGCTCTTCTTGAAGTCGTCAAGGGCTTTCCACATCACATCTGAGCCAAAGGCGCTGCCGCCCGGCGAGTTGACGCGCAACACGAGGCCCTTGACGTCCTCGTCGAGGCGCAGCTCGCGTAACTTGGCTACAATCTCTTTACTATTGATGCCATCGGCTTCACCTCCCATGAGCGAGGAAGAACCGTCGATTTCACCCACTGCATAGAGCACGACAATCTTGTCGCTGCCGCTGCCCGTCTCGGTGAGGTCGCCGGCGATGGCGGCAGGCTCAACGAGCTTGAGGTCATCTTCTGGGTCGAGCTCGCTTATTTTGCGCAATTTGTCCTCAAATTCTTCCTTGTAGCACAGTTTGTCAACGAGTTTCTCGCTCATCAACTCTTCGGCACTCATCATCACGCAGATGCTGTCGGCGAGTTGGTTTACTTTCTCCTTCGTGATATGGCGGTCGCTGGCAATGGCATTTGTCATCTCGCCCCAGATGTTGCCCAGGTAGAGTTCTTGCTGCTCGCGGTTTTCGGGGCTGATGCTATCGAGCATATAGGGCTCCACGGCGCTCTTGAAGCGGCCCACGCGAATCACCTGCATCTGTACGCCCACGTTCTCAAGGAACGTTTTGAGGTAAGGCGTTTGTGAGGCAAGTCCGTGAAGGTCTACAGCGCCTTCAGGATTGATGAAGATACTGTCGGCCACGCTGGCCACATAGTAGTCGCCCTGCGTGATGCCCTCGTCGCCGTAGGCATAGATGAATTTCTTCGAGGTCTTGAAGTCGGTGAGTGACTTGCGCAGCCTCATCAGCGAGGCGGGTGCTGCCGACATGCCATCACACTCAATATAGATACCCTTGATTTTATCGTTGTCTTTGGCGTTATCGATGGCTGACACCAGTTCTTGGAGGCTCACTTGGTAGGATTGGCCGTTCATCAACAGGCCTGGGGAATACATCATGAAGGGGTCTTGCTCCACGGTGCGTTCCACCAGCTCTCCAGAGAGCTTGATGTGCAGGATAGAGTTTTTTTCCACACTTTGCGTCTGCGTCTTCGACATGGAGTCGAAGAGGGCGAAACTCATTAATATAGTGGCGAACATCAAGAAAGTAAACGCCAATATGGCTCCCACAAACGAGCCACACACCACGAGGAAAAATTTCTTAAGCATATTCTAAAAATTTTGCGTTGTTTCGGTTTTAATTTACAAAGGTAGGAAAAATTTCGGTATTTGCCTTCTTCGCGCTATGAATTTTGCATTTTTTACGATTTTTGGGGCTCTTTCGGCCTTGAAAAGCGCATAAATTGAAGCTATTGCTCAGGGCTCAGCGTGCGGATGTAGTTGACGATGAGGGCGGCGGTCGCGGCGGTGCCCAGGCGTGTGGCGTTGACACACAGGTCGTAGGTGGTGGCGTCGCCCCAGCGCTGGTCGGTATAGAAGTTATAGTAGGCGGCGCGCAACTTATTCTTTTTCAGAGCCAGGGTGCGCGCGCTTTTTTCATCGGGAGCGTCGCCGCGCGCGATGATGCGGGCCACGCGGTCGTCGAGTGAGGCATGGATGAAGACGCTCACCACGTGGGCGTGTTCGCGCAGCAGGAAGTCGGCGCAGCGTCCCACTACGACGCATGGCTCGCGTTCGGCGATTTGCTTGATTACTTGTGCCTGCGCCGCAAAAATTTTCTCTTGCCCATCACCCATGTAGTAGGAGCCGCCGCTATATCCCGATATCGATGACCACAGGTGGGAGAATACCTGTGGGGCGCGCTCATCGGTACTCTCGAGATATTCGGGAGAAATGCCGCTCTCGCGTGCGGCCTCGGGGAGTACCTCCTTGTCATAGTAGGCGATGCCGAGTTCTTGGGCCACGATTTGCCCTATCTCTCGCGCTCCGCAGCCAAACTGTCGCCCGATGGCGACCACAATATTTTTCTTTTCCATACCGCAAAGATAGCGTTTTTTTGTCAAAACGCCAAAATAACGAGGGCGCCAGGATGATTTGGCGCACTCTTTTGCGGTGGGGTACGATCAGGAGAGCGTTATTTCAGAACCTTGGTGGTGGAGGTGGTTCCGTCGGTGTACTCGGTGACTATGATGTTCACACCGGGCTGCGGCTGCCGCAGTTCGATGCCCGCCACGTTGTAGATTCGTACGGCCTTGACTTCCTTCATGCCGTCCTTGTCGGTGATTTGCTTCACGCCGGTAATGACGCTGCCCTTGGCCTGTACGTCAACGGGGAACACTGCGAAGTTGCCACTCACCTTGTTGGTCTTGGGCTCTACACGGTTCGGTGCGCGTCGGCCAATGGGTTGCGGCTCGTCGGTGAGGTCAACATCGGGATTGCCGACACCATCGGTGGCAATCCACACAGTCATCTCGTAAGCGGTGCCTTTCTTGAAGATGGTGCTGGGCTGAGTATCTTTGGCAATTTCCACTTCGTTATTGCTCTCATCCACATAAGTGCCTTGACACATTGAGTTCATCCACGCGAGCGGTACACCGCCGTTGAGGTCGGCTCCGTTGTGGGTCGTGGACTCGTCACCACCTTCGGCGACCGATTTTTGTGGCACGAAGAAGCCTCGGAAGGTCTCGTTGCCAATCTCCATCTCGTCATAGACTGCCCAAGTCAACTTGGCCACCTCGAAGTTCTTCGGAGTCATGAAGAAGTATTTGCAGGCTCCTGCCACATTGTTCCAGTTTAGGTTCTCGAGCAGGAAGTTGGCGGGGCAATACACGTTGAGCGTGACATCGCCTTCGACAGCAACCTCGCCGTCCATCTTCTTCTCGGGCCAGGCGTAATCGTCGGTGGTGGTAAAAGCTGCCATTAGCGGTCCTTCGGCCCAGTGGATACCCATGAGGGTACCAGCTTTGATGACGTTTCCGGTCTTGTAGGCACTCATGTCGATGTGCTTGTGGGTGTGGTTCTCGCCCGTGTAATCGTGCAGCGAGTAATGCAGCCAGTTGTTCTGACGGTAGTCGGCCTGGTCGCCTCCCTCGACGTACCCACCCTCAATGGTGTAAACCTCTTGGTTGTCACCGGGTGTGCTGTAGTAAGGAGCCACCGCTTGTGCGTCATCTCGCAGGACGAGCAACCCCCATCCTTCGCCTTCATATCCGTTGTCGGTCGTCTCGTGCCACTCCACGTCTTCCCTGACGAGCATCACGGTAAGGTCCTCGTCGATGACGTAGGTGGTCTCTCCGTCGGGTGTCGTCTCGATGAACTCGGCGAGTGTGACAGGAATACCCTTATAGACGCGGTAGAGGCGCATGGGAGGATAGTCCTCGCTGTAATCGGCCATGTTGCGACTGGTGAAGCTGTAAGCCAGCTTATCGTCATCGACAAGTGTCTTGCCATCGATTTGAAGGATTGCTTCACCGTTGGTGCCGAAGGCTATCGTCATGGGCGAGGGCGTATCGCTCAACGTGAGGTGATATTTGTGTCCTCGGCTCTCGTCGCCAGGATAGAACTGCAGTCCGTCGCTGGCGATAGAGGTTCCCAGAGTGTTAGTCATCGTCCAAGCTCCTTCCGTGCCGCCTAACGTGTACGGCTCGATGAAGTAGTGGTTGATGTAATTGCTAAACCTGTCGTGAACATCAATCATGTCGAGGTGTTCGAGGCTCATCACCTCAAGCTGGCAGTCGTTGTCGCCCTTGGTGAGGTCTAACGCGAAGTCGAAGTGGTCGGTGTCACTTTCCTTGTATTCGAATAGACCTTTGCGTCCCACGCTGAAATAGTTGTTGCGCGGTTCGGTGAACGGTGTCATGCCAAAGTTTGGCACGAAGAGTTTGTCGTAGTGAACATCACCTATGGTGACATCCTCGGTGTATTCTCCCGAGATAATGAAGTACTTTTCGCCGGCGATAAGGTCGTCTTCGCTGGTGACCATCTTGGCATAGACGTGCTGTTGGTCGTCGAGAATAGTGTAGGAGGCTTGGCCTGTGGCCTTTGGAGTGCCCTCGCTGTCGGTGAAGAGGAACTTGTAAGTGCCTTCAACCGTCACGAGGAACCAGTTGTTACCCCAACCACGGCGTGTGGTGGCGCCGTCCACGGTGGGCTCGGTGCCGTCGGTCGTGTAGTAGAACTTGTCGCCTTCGATGCGGTTGTCGTAGCTCACCACCACGGGTTGGCCGTAGTGGACTGCCGTGCCGCTTGCGATGTCGGGCGTGGTCTCGGCCGTCGTCGATTTCTCTTTCCACAGTTGAATCATGTGCGGGCCTTGACTGTCGGGATAGATGCCTGGGCCAAATCCGGCGCTACCTATCGACAGGATGCCATTGTCGAAGCCCTCGAACGTGATGAGGGCGGCAGCATATTCGTCGCTATCAAAGGCGATATTGGCGGGAGTGCCTTCATCGGCCAATGTGAGTTTGCGGTAGCGGGTCGATAGAGTGGTTTGCTCGGCGTCGGTATAGACAGGCAACGTCTTGAGTTGCGTGCCCTCGGTGCCGGTGAAAATCCAACCATCTTCGGCGTCTCCGCTTAGTGTGAAGGGCTCGGCCAGATACCACTTGGTGAGGCTGAGCACACCATTCGAGAAGGTGAAGTAGGTCCCGTCTTCATCTGCATTCAGCACGTAGCCCAAGTTGACGTTCTCCACGTCGGCGCCAATGACGTTTTTGTTGGGAACAGCCGACGGAGCTTCGTAGTAGTACTGTTCAATCGTGGCGGCAGCGCCCATGTCGCTCGTCGGGTCTTTGATGACGAACAGATATCGCTTGCCTGCCTCGAGTTGGTCGGTGCTGGTAATTTGCTCAAATTCAATGGGCTCTTGATCAACAATCTGGTATGTGCGCTCGGTCACGCTGGTGAGCTGTTCCCACGGGGCGTGATTCTGGAACGCAACGGCCTTGATGGTAACAGGTGCGTTGAGGAAATCCTCATCCAGTTCAAAGTAGCCACGGCCTTCGAGTTTGTCACGGCTGTTGCTCTCTGTTGTGGGGTCGGCTCCGTCGAGCGTGTAGTACACCTCATAGTCTTCAATATTCATGCCAGGAACATAGACAATAATCTGGCGGCCATAGCGGTAGGTGCCGCTGGGCTTGTTGAATGCCAGCTCGGGCATCGCGGCCTTCCACAGCTCCACGTGGATTTCGCCCTCACGCCACACATCGCTGGAGGCAGGACGATACACGAAACCATCGTCATCGTTGCACATGAAGGCGACGCGTCCGTTGAAACCATCGAAGGTGATGGTGACATACCCGTCCTCATCAAAGGAAATGTGGCCCGTGGCGCCGGTGTCGTCGAGGGTAAGGTCCATTTCGCCTGGGAGATCCTCATTTTCGTTGTCGGCGAGAGCTTCGGCTGAACGCTCACGCGGCGTGATTCGTAGTCCTTCGGTGCTTGTGAACTTCCATCCGTTGGTGGCGTTGCCGCTCAGGACGTAAGGCTCCGAGAGGTAGTAGGGCGAAAGGCTGATAACGCCATTCTCGGGTTCGGCCTCATCCCATGCCGAATGTAAGCAGGTGACCATGTCGCGCGAGTCGGTTTCTTCGAACGAGGCCGAAGCAATATAATACTTCTGCCCGCCATCGATTATGCTGGCAACGATTAGGTAGTGGGCACCTGCCTCGAGATCATCTTCACTGGTGATTCGAGTGAACTGATAAGATTGTTGTGCCAATGTCGTGTAGGTGGCTTCGCCCACAACGCTTTCACCGAGGCCATCCCTCTTATAGGCACGGGCGCGAATGGGCGTTCCGTTGGTGCCCTCTTCATCGCCAATGATGATGCCGTCCTTGGAGTACTGGTAGGTGGAACCACCATTGTAATAATTCTCCACGTTTTCTGGGTCGGTGCCGTCAAGCGTGTAGTAAATCTCGTAGTCGGTTTGCCATGTACCCAGGTCGGGAGCCTCAATGGTGACCTTGCGGCCGTAGCGCACAGTGCTACCGCTTGCCGGCGAGAATGTGATAGCTGCCGGCTCGACAGGAAGTTCGGGCAATTCGTAACTCAGCTGAATCTCAGCAGAGCCGAAGAGCTCGTTGAGCTCGGTGGGGTCGGTGATGGAGAAGCTGCCCCCCGATTCTTTCTTAATGGGCGTAAGTTTGGCGGCGTGGTGCGGTGCATGGTGGTCGCTGCCGTCCAAGCCACTACTGAAGCCGGTGCTCACCATACAGGAGAATTGGGTGGCGTCAGGATTGATGACAAGCACGTCACCAGTGAGCGCGCTAGTATCAAACCCTTGCACATATTCGGGCATCTCGGCGGTGATGGTGCCACCTGCAGTAACTACCGTAGCGCCGTCATATTCTGTTACTTTCGACAGCTCGAAGCCGTCGCCCAAGATGTTCTCCAAGCTGTTGTCGCCGGCAAGGTCGTAAAAGTAGAAATTCTTGCCATTAAATTTTATAGCCTGCGGACTCGCTATTGCACGGCCGTTGGGGCTGATGACGCCGAGCTCAAGGTTTTCGTCTTTCCAACCGTGTGCACCATAGGTGTCTACGGCATCTTCCCAGTCAACGGGGTCGCTGTCGGCATACGTTTCCATGCCGTACATCAATATCGGATTCTTTGAGAGGTCAAGGTTGACGATGTTAGTGTAGTAAAGGTTTAGGAAAGTCAAATTCGTGCATTTGCTCAAGTCAATGGTGGTGAATGGGTTTCCACTCAACGTCAACATTTCTATGTCGGTTTGTGCCGATAAGTCGATTGATGACAGGTTGCAGTCGCTGCACGAAAGTAACATGAGCGAGGTCTCAGGCAGCGTTAGACTTGAGAGTAACGGGTTGGTGTGCACAGCCAGAACTTCTAGATTACTGTGACCGCTGAAATCAAGGTTGGTAAGCTGGTTGTTGCCAGCGATAAGCACTTTCATAGGTTTATTCTCACCGTTATAAAGACTCAATGTGCTTATATTATTGTGGTCACATATCAACTCGTGCAGAAGACTGTTGTGCGACACATCGAGCGAAGTGAGCTGATTGTGGCCGCATTCTAAAGCAAGCAGGCCGGTATTCTGGCTTAAGTCGAGTGAAGTGATCGCATTGTTGTTGCAAAGCAGTGTCTGCAAGGATACGGGGGATGACGACACATTAATTTCCGTCAAGTTGTTGTCGTTTACCTCTATGCGGTTTATATTAATGCAACCGCTCACATCAATGCTACTCAAGTTGTTGTTGTTCAGTTTCAGCCTATCCAATATGCGCTGAGTACCGATAGTGGCTTGAGTGATATTGTTGTTACTGAATTGAACCTCATTAAGACCTATGTTTTTCGAAATGTCGATGCTTGTCAACTCTTGGTTGTCAGCTTTTATTACATAGAGCTTTTTGAAATACTTGATTCCCGTGATGTCGGTCACTTTGTGGGGAATATCCCCATGGTTCACGGCTTCTTCAATGTCAAGATGGGTGATGCCCCTTAATTCATTGGCGGTTAGGAATTGGTCGTCAGCGGTATTGACGGTGCTAAGATTTAAATAGTCACGGAAGTATTCATCAGGGAAATGTACCGCATCTATGGGAACAAGCGGGATAGTGGCATCAATGTCGGCGGGATACTTACCGCTCTCGGGCGATGTCGAGATGTTGTAGTAGCTACCATTGACGAAGTTCAGGTCGGTGGTTTGTGCGCCTCCATTATTAGTGAATATCACCTTGCTGGGCATGAATGACAGGTTGTTGGGCATCCACAGATACACGCCCTTTCCGTCCTTGGCACCTGTCCAGGTCATGGCTTGCCCGGGCCAGGCGGCATTCTCTTGTTTGTCATTGCCTTCGCCGCTCCACGCATAGGCATACATGGTGCCCCAGTTGTTGTAATCCACGGCGTAGGCATACATGGCCTCGTCGCGGCTGCTGGCCGGACAGCACGTGGCGCCTCCGCCATAGACAAACATGTGGTTGTCCTCACTGATGATGATGTCGCCGGTCTGCCCCGAGCCGTCGTTGATGATGGCTTTCACATTCTCGTAGGCGGCAGGGCTCACGTACCACGTCTCGCCGGCAATGGTCGTTGTCTCTGCCATCGTGGTTCCGGGCCATTCGCCGTTGAACTTGGTGCCGTCGATGTTCGACCACACGTAGAGTTTGGGCGCGACATTGGCCTTGACGTAGATTTTGACTGGCGCGGCATGTGCCGGAAACGCCATCACCATCACGATCCACACAAGGAGTGCCGTTGAAATAGATAGTAATTTTTTCATAAAAGGATTTGGTTTTGTGCCGCGGCCGCATCGTGCCTCAGCAAGGTTAAAATATTAAAGTTTTCAATGAATAGTCTCAAATAACTCACAAATTTACAAAAAAAATGGTAGAAACCATGCAAACCTCTATAATTTTTTGCGGCGCGTATCGTTTTATATTATATGAAAAGTTTCTTACAATACTTGATGATGACACTTACAGTGGCAACAGCCACCGCTATAGGTGCGTGTGGCAACGGGAAAGGAGCAGCCGGCGCTTCGGGCGCTTCGGGCGTAGTCGGGGACGACACGTTCAGTACTCCTGGCGGTAAAACCGTAGTTTTTAACCTTTTTAAGCACGCCTCGCTCGAGATACAGTACGATTCGCTCTCGATCCAGGTCGATCCCGTCGTGGCGCTGGCTCCTGAGACCAACTATGCGGCGATGCGTAAGGCCGACATTATCCTTGTGACTCACGAGCACTTCGACCACTTCGACACCACGGCTATCAGTGCGCTTACCGACAGCAATACAGTGCTGATTACTAACGCTGCCGTACGTGCCAAACTCAAGAGAGGCACAGCGCTCTCCAATGGTGGGCGTCTCACGCTGCGTGACGATGTTACTTTGGAGGCTGTGCCGGCTTACAACACGACGCCGTCGCACCAGCAGTTTCATCCCAAGGGCCGCGACAACGGCTATGTGCTGACCCTCGACGGTTTCCGCATTTACATTGCTGGCGATACCGAGGACATTCCCGAGATGTCGCAGTTGCTCAACATCGACGTGGCTTTCTTGCCTTGCAACCAGCCTTATACGATGACACCTAAGCAACTGGCCCATGCAGCGATGCTGTTTAAGCCGCGTTACCTCTACCCCTATCACTACAATGATACGCCCGTGGAGCAGGTCGTGGATTTGCTCAAGGAGGAGAAGGGCATTGAGGTGCGCATCCGCAACATGAAATAGCAGTTCATAGTTGACAGATTACAGATTATAGTTGTACCTGTTCTTATGATAAAAAGATTACTTCTTGTGTGCGCGGTGGTAATGATGACCGCGCAAGTAGGTCGTGCTGCTGAAATTCCCGTGAAGGTATCGCTCGAGACGATGAGCGATAGCGCGGCACGTGCCATGTCGGCAGTCGATGGTGAGATGCCGTGTCCGCTCAAGATTTCGTTCGGCGACATCGCACAACTCCGTTTTATGGGTTACGCTCAGGCTCACTATGAGCTCACGAGCGAGGCTGGTGTGCAAAGTAACGAGTTCAGCGTCAAGCGCGTTATTCTCATGGCCGAGGCGCGATTCATGCAAAAACTTTCGGCATTTATCATGGTGGATGCTGCGAGCTCGGTAGCCAACAAGCACCTGCACGAGTTCTATATCCAATATGATTTTGTGCCGCAGTTCAAGTTGCGCATAGGGCAGTTCAAGCAGCCTTTCATGCTCGAAAATATCATTTCGCCGTGTCTTCTTAACACGCTCAACATGAACGAGAGCACGCGCTATCTTGCCGGTATCGCCGGCGACCCCCTCTATGGTAACATGGTGGGACGTGATTTGGGACTAATGGCTACCGGTGACCTCTTCAAGGCTAATGACGGCCACTACTGGCTCAACTACAGTGCCGGCATTTTTAACGGTGCGGGCCTCAATGTGCGCGACAACAATAAGCACAAGGATTTCATCGCTATGCTCAACGTGCGGCCCGTTACTGGGCTTACCCTCTCGACTTCGTGCATTATTGGCAAGGGCAACGCCCGCAACGAAAGCCCGTTCAACACGGTGGCGCAGGGCGAGGATTACACACGCAACCGTTGGAGCGCTGGCCTCGAGTTCAAGCGCGGACGTGTGAACCTGCGTGGCGAGTGGGCTTGGGGCAAGGATGGCAAGGTCAATAGTCGCGGAGGCTATGTGGAACTGGCTGTGCGCATGTTTCCCAAATTCGACGTGGTGTTTGACTTCGACCACCTGAATCGTAACACGGCACTCTCGCGTGCCGAGCAAGAACTGCTCCCCCGTGCCACGTCGTCGTGCAGTTATCTTGTGGGCTTGCAATACTGGATTTACAAGCGTTGCCGCGTGGCATCGCAATATATCTATAGCGACCGCCGCACCGGTCCCGATGCGCACCAGTGGGTGACGCAGGTACAGGTGGCGTTCTAAATGGTGAAATGCTATGAACACGATTTGGATAGTATTGCCCATTCTCACCCTGCTCATGTTCGAGTTGGGTTTGACGTTAAAGCTGGCCGACTTTGCACTCTTCTTCAAACGCCCGCGTCCCGTGCTGGCGGGCCTTTTGGGCCAAATTGTCCTGTTGCCGGCCATTGCCTACGGGGTAGCCACAGTATTTCACTTGCCCCCGTTGTTTTTCATTGGCGTGATGCTGATAGCTTGTTGCCCAGGAGGAAGCTCATCGAATGTGTTCTCCATGCTGGCGCGCGGCGACGTGGCCCTCTCGGTGTCGTTAACGGCGCTGAGTAGCATCATTACGCTGTTCACGGTGCCCCTCATCATGGCGTTTGCCACGGCCCAGGTGGGTGCAAGCCAACACATCGAATTGCCGGTGGGCAACCTAGTGAAGCAGAACCTGGTGCTCATGCTTGCGCCCATTGTGTTGGGCCTGGTGGTGAAGCGCTATTTCCCGCGTGCGTCGGCCGCCATCGACAAGGTGTTGCGCCGCATAGCCTTCCCGGCCATCATTTTGCTGGCCACTGTGTTTTTTATCACAAACAAGGAGGCCATCATCGCCAATTTCACCACCCTGGGCGCCACCGTGACGGTGTTGCTGCTGCTTGCCATGGCCGGCGGTGTGGGTATGGCGTGGGCCATGCGGCTTACGGGTCGTGAACGTCGTACCATCGTGATAGAGATTGGGATGCAAAACGCGGCCCAAGCCATCGCCATCGCGAGCAGTCCATTGGTGTTCAACGACGACCGCATCGCCATCCCCGCCATCATCTATGCCTTGATGATGAACGTGGTATTGATTATCTATGTGGCGCTGTCGAAGCGTGTCAAAGAATAAAGTTTAGCTATCGACGGGGAGTTTGGCCTCGGCGGCGGCCGGAGCGGGTGGCGCGGGGGAGAAGGAGCATAGCAGCTTGAGTACCGTGAGCGCCACGTTGTCGTCGTCATTCACCGTGTAGAAGAGGCCTTCGCCATGCTTGATGTCCTTGAGACCGTAGGTGTAAATGCCCACAAGATTGCCGTCGAGGCGAGCTTGGCCATAGATGCCTGCCATCGAATGTGAGAAAAGGTCGGTGACGTCGGGCAAGTGCGTGAGTTTGTCCTCGCCGCTATCGTCGTAGGTCATCGCCTTGACGAAAAAGATGGAGTCGCGCACGCCCACCGTCATTTGCCGCATGCCATATTCATAGATAAGGTCGCCGCTATAGGCGTGCATCGGTTCCTGGCCCTGAAGCTCGGCGTAGGCCGACACGCTGTCGAGCACCGCCTCGGGAGCTTTGCTTCGTGCCGTGAAGATGAAGTTGTTCTCACCAGTATAGGGGTCGGGAGCGCTGGCAATTACCAGCGGACCGTCGATGGTGGCCATGAGCGCCGGCAGGTTAAGGACACTGGGGTGGGAGAGGGGGAAGGCTTCTTGCAGCGCGGTGAGTTGTGGCATGGCGGCAAGCACCTCGCCGTTCACGTTAATGCCTATCACATTCTCCATCGAGGCTGGCACTACCTCAAGGAACGAAACCGAGGGCTGGACGAGCACCTGTGAAAGGAATGTAGAATAAGCGCTTCCGTCTTGGGCTTCGATGGCGGTGTTGAGCGTGGCCAGCGAGTTCTTGCTGTCGAGGTTGAAGGTGACGCGCATGGCATTGAAGTCGTGACCTTTGAACAGGGGGAGCGCCACGAGTGCCAGCGGCCCCATTTCGGCGGGCAGAATTTCGTCGATGCATTTCGCCGTCAGGTAGGCATTCACGTCGTTTTCTTCGTGGAGAAAGTCGGCGATTTCCTCGTTTTTTTCGAGCAGTCCCTGTGACGTTTTGAGCGAGTTGTAATAGTTGGCTGGTTGTTCGGCTTCGTAGGGTACATCGGCCAAAACGAAGCGCAAAAGCAGCACATTTTCCTGTAAAGAATAACTATAATCTTTGTCGCGTAAGTGCTTTGTTTCGTTTTTGTTATCGCTGACAAAATTTTTCCCGGTTTCCTCTTCGACCATCGTTACCAGTCGCTCGTTGTCATCAACTGCTATCAAGGCCACCGGCTTGTTTCGGTTGTCGAAATAGAGGTAGATTGGAACGTCCACATCTATGCCGCCCGAGGCGCAAAGCCTCACGAGGCGCGACACAAGATTATCGTAATGGGCTGTGGTCAGGTCGAGCAAGTCGTCATCGAGTCGCACCATGTCCCCTTCCAAGAGCTGGGCCTTGTCGAGAATCGAGGGCACATCGATTCTTACTACGCCGCAAGCATCGGCAGGAACGAGCTTTTCGAGCTTGTTTTCAGCGTTTTCACACGCGCACAGTGCCATCGTCGCCACGCAAGCCCACAATAGTTTCAACATCACTTTCATTGGTGTGCAAATTTTAATGCGCAAAAGTAGTGATTTTTTTGGGGGGATTTGCAGATTTTTGGGGAAATGTTGTTGCTAATTGAAAAAAACTTTGTAAATTTGGACTTCAAAACTATGGTATGTTAAACCGAAAACAAGAGATATGTACGATATTGCTGATATTCTGAGGTCACTGCTCGACCAGTACACAAGCCCCAGAGAGGCTGAGGAGGCTTTTGCGCGTATGCTCGAAGACGACAACAGCCTCAAGAGTGAGTATAAGGAATGGTTCCATGCACGTGGCGTAAGCACGCGCAAGGGCTACCAGTCCTACCTCGATGAACTCATCGAGTCGCGCGATTCGATTTGGGAGAACCTGAACGAATGAGCTGTCTCCGGCCCCGTCGCTTGCCGGCCGAGTGGCACCCGCAGGATGCTGTCCTGCTGGCCTGGCCTCATGCGGCCACCGATTGGTATCCCCTTCTCGAGGAGGTGAAATATTGTTACCGCCGTCTCATTGCGTCGATAATCGACCATGAGCCGGTGTTACTTGTTACCCCCGACGTGGAAGATACGCGCCGCGAGCTGCGTGACCTTGACAACGGACAAATTCATTATTTTGAAATCGACACCAACGACACGTGGGCGCGCGATTTCGGGCCCCTCACCGTGGTCGATGGCGATGGTGCGCCATTGCTGCTTGACTATAAGTTTGATGCTTGGGGAATGAAATTTGCTGCCTGCCTCGACAATCTCGTGGTCAGGCGTTTACACAAAATGGGAGCCTTTGCCGCACCGCTCGTTGGCCGCCAGGGTTTTGTCCTCGAGGGCGGTTCCGTCGAGAGTGACGGTGACGGTACGCTCATGGTGACCACACGCTGTTTGCTCTCGCCCAACCGCAATGGGGACCTGGATCGCTCTCAAATTGAGCACCAGCTCCTTGATGACCTGGGTATGGAGAAAGTGATATGGATAGAGCACGGCGAGCTCGCGGGCGATGATACTGATGCCCATATCGACACCATTGCGCGCTTTGCACCACACAACACCATTGTGTTCAGCGGCACTGACGAACCAGTCGATGCACAGGCACGTTCGCTAATTGCCCTCGAGCAGGAACTGATGCAAGTCACCAACCGCCATGGTCAGCATTATCAACTTGTGAAACTTCCTACTCCCGCTCCCACCTTCGATGAGGACGGCAACCGCATGCCTGCCACTTACGCCAACTTTTTGGTAACCAACAAAAAAGTGCTGGTGCCCATTTATGGTCAGGATACTGATGACGTGGCATTGCGACTGATAGCCTCTTGCTTCGACCGCGAGGTCGAGGGCCTCGACTGCCGCCCACTCATTGAGCAGCACGGCTCGCTCCACTGCGTCACTATGCAGTTGCCGAAAGGAGCTGTGAACTTTGAATAATGAACAGCCCCTTGTCGGTATGTTGCGAGACGAAGTCTCGTACTCAAGGTCCTAAAATTTCGTTATTTCGAGATTCTTTTTTATTTTTGCAAAAAATTTCGTTTACAATATGGATAATAAACAACTCGTCGACAAGCTCGCGCGAAGCCTCAAGCGCGACCGCAATGACATAAAGAACCTCATCGAGGCTTTTAACGCCGTGGTGGCTAGCCGTTGCGGCGAGCTCGACAGCATCGCTGTGCCAGGCTTCGGTACTCTCGAGGGGCGCAAGAAAAATGAGCGTGTGATGGTAAATCCTGCCACCCACAAACGTATGCTCATCCCGCCCAAGATTTCGCTCAATTTCAAGGTGAGCAATGTGTTAAAAAACCGTATGAAGCCCTGACGCCATGAATAATAAGATTACATTCCCCGAATTAGTGGACCTGGTGGCGCAAAAGGCCAACACCAGCAAGCGAATGAGCGAAGTGTTCCTCAAGGAGTTCTTTGCCACTATCTCGTCGGCCATGATTGAAGGCGACAGCGTCAAGGTGAAAGGCCTCGGAACCTTCAAGGTGACGGCCGTCAAGGAGCGCTCCACGCGCAGCGTGAATGACGGTGGCATCATCACCATTCCCGACCACAAGAAAATCACCTTCGTTCCCGACCCGGCGATGGCACGTACCATCAACACTCCGTTCGAGCATTTTGAGGTGGTCACTCTCGATGACGAGGTCACCGACGAAAAACTCGACGAAATCGACAAGAGCATCGATGCCCCTGCGCCCGAAACACTCGACAACGAGGACGAAACCCAAGCCGAAAATGTTGAGGAACTGGTAGAAGAACCCAAGCAGGAGCAGGTACCGCTTGTCCAGCAAGAGGAACCCCAGGAAGAGCCTGTAGAGGAACCGGCTCCGCAAGTAATGCCGCCCGTATTTGTGGCTACACCGCCACTACTCGAGGAACAGCGAGAGACATCTCCCGAGCCCGCAAAGCCGATAGAGCCTCCCACGATTCCCGCGGCTACTCCGCCCGCGCCTGTGCCGCCCGTTGCGCCAGTGCCGGCCCCTGAAGAACTTCCCACCATCCCCGTGGCACCGCCAACTTCCGCGCCTAAAGTTCCCGAGGCCCCCGTTGCAGTGGCAGCTCCGGTGAGCGAGGTACCCGAGGCTCCCATTACGCCCGTCACCGATGCCGCTGCGTTGCGGCGCAGTTGGTGGCGCGGTTTCGCCGTGGGTGCCTTGGCCATGCTGCTTGTGGCCCTCCTCGTGGGTATGCTGTCGCACTGCGGCAAAACCTCGGGCGAGAACGACGAGCCAGCAATTGTCGTCTCAGATACAACGGCCAACGATAGTGCCGCAGTCCAACCTGCCACAACGGCCGCTCCTGTGATGACCGACACCGTCACCGACAAGAAAGAGGACTGGCCCGTCAATATCGCTAAGCGCCACTACGGTCATGAGGTGTTTTGGGTTTACATTTATCTTGAGAATAAGGATAAACTCAACGACTATATGAAAGTACCTACGGGAACGGTGCTCGTTATCCCTCCCGCCGAGAAATACGGCATCGACGCGAGCGACCCCGCAAGCATCAAAAAAGCCCAAGACGAAGCCAACCGCGCTTACATCGAAAGCATGAAGTGATAAGGAATTAAGCATTAATTATTTGCTTGTTTACTCTTTAACTTGTTTATTAATTAATTCTATAAAATTTTAAGAGCTATGAAGAAGATTATTACCTTAATGTTGCTGCTGGTTGTGGCAATGACGAGTGTGACAATGGCTGATGCAAGAACGAAACGCCGTGGTCGCACGAAAGCGAGAACCGAACAGACGGCAGGCCTCACAGCGCTCGAGCGCAAGGTGGTGGGCCGTCACATGCTCAGCCTCCAATGGATTTCGTGGGACTATTTTGGCTCGGTCGAAATCAAGAAGCAAGCCGACGGTACCCTTACGTGCAAGGGCGAACAACTCTCGCGCGAGAACGACGACTACCTGAAACTGGACGGCACTATCACCATCGTTGATGAGAAGCATCTCACGTTTACCGGCGACATCGCTATGAAGGTGTATCACATCAACAACGGCGAGGAATGTCTGCGGCAAGGCACCTACGAGTTTATTGCCTCGGGCAATCGCAAGTACTGGCGCATGCAACCCATCACGAACCCGTGCGATGAATGTGCCGACTATGTGGATATCTATTTCAAGTAACCTATAATATAACCCTCAAAAAGATGAAACGGTTTTGTCCTTTATTGTTTTTGGTGCTCGTTTCGGCATTGAGCGCTAATGCAATAGATTTCACTATAAGTAATATCAAATATAGTGAATATCGTCAAGGAAAATCGGTCTATTGTATAGGACTTGACAGCGAGGCGTCGAACAACTCGAATTTTACGTCCGTGAACATCCCCGGATGGGTCTCTTATAATGGTGTGACCTACAACGTGGAAGGTATTGATGTGACCGCTTTCTATCAGGAACGTTATATCCAATACCTCAAAGTGCAGTATGGCGTAAAAAAGATTATGGCCAGCGCTTTCAAGGATTGCACGTCGCTGAAAAGTGTGACACTATCCAGTTCAATTACCGATATAGGAAGTGGCGCTTTCAAAAATTGTGCATTAAACTACCTTAATCTCGCCTGGCTCACGATGCCCAATGTGGCTAGTGACGCTTTCGAA
>JAGCUP010000081.1 GCA_017962765.1 Muribaculaceae bacterium
CCAAAACAGTCATAACAATTTTGGAATTAAATCCAAAAAAGTGGCGACTTTTTTGGATTTTTCATGTCTCGGGGGATGGGGGTTATTGGGAGAGAGCGAAGAGGGCGGTGGTGGTGCGGGTGGAATGCGTGAGGAGGACCGAAGGGGGGATGCCGCGGACGCTGGCGAGGCGCGCGGCGACATCATCGATGGGGAGGCCGCTATCATCGCTCTCGAAGAGGAGGCAGTCGTCGGGAATAAGGCGCGCCGTTTCTTCGTTGAAACGCGGACCTAGCGACAAGTATAGCCCAGCGTCAAGCAACTGCTGCGCCAAGGCGGGTTTTCCGCGGAAGCCGTGCATCACCCATGGCTGGGTGGGACGCAGATGGGCGTGAAGGGCCAAAATAAGGTGGTGAGCCTTGACACAATGGATGATGAGCGGTTTTTGTAACTCTTCACTCAAGGCTACGTGGCGCTCAAACCATCGTTGTTGCACATCGAGCGAAGGACCTTTGAGCGCATCTAAACCTGTCTCGCCCAGTGCCACCACATGGGGCGATGTGGCTGCTTCCACGAGGCATTGCCACAATTCTTCATCGGCCTCGGCGAGGTCCCACGGGTGGATGCCCACCGAGTAGCAGTGCCCCTCAACGGGCGCAAAGTAACGCGGTGACACGTTCACAACGGCGCCCTCAGCCTCAAGGTGGGTGTGGCAGTCGGTGATGGTCATGGCACTGGGTCGTAGCCGCTGCCGCCCCACGGGTTGCAGCGCGCGATACGCTTAACGGCGAGCCAAAATCCCTTGAAGGGCCCGTGCTTCTTGATGGCCTCGACTGCATAGTTGCTGCAGGTGGGCGTGAAACGGCACATGGGGGGCGTGAGCGGCGAAATGCACTTTTGGTAGAACTTGATGGGCAGCAGCAGCGTCCACATCAGCAGCCACTTAATGGGAAAGAATATTTTCTTAAGAATTTCCATCTTGTTCACTGGCTTGCACGGCAATGCGATTGAGCAACTGCCGCATTTTTTCTTCTATAATGCCATAGTCCTTGAGCGACGACGACAGGTAAACAAAGGCCATATCGACACGGCGGCCGTGCGCGGCAAGGGTCGGTAGTAGCAATGCGCGGTTCAGGCGGTAGGCCTCGCGCACACGCCTCCTGATTAGGACGCGGTCGACAGCACGCCGCAGCTTCTTCTTGGGCACCGACACGAGGAAACGTGCGGGAGCCACGTGGGGCTCGGCTCCCGCCACATCAAATACGGCCCTGAGCGGATAGGCAATGAGGCTCTGCCCCGTGGCAAAGAGGCCGTCGATGCGGGTCACGCCGCACAATTTCTCGCTCTTGTAAAGCCGATTAGTTAATGCATAATCAACTTCACACTTTACACTTTACACTTCACCCTTAAGCTTTTACCCTAACACTTAATCGATGATATCGAAGCCGGTGTAGCGGCGTAGGGCCTCGGGAATAACAATGCCCTCGGGCGTCTGGTTGTTCTCAAGCAGGGCGGCCACGATGCGTGGCAAGGCGAGGGCACTGCCGTTGAGGGTGTGGCACAGGTGCGTCTTCTTATCGTCACCACGGTAGCGGCATTTGAGGCGGTTGGCCTGGTAGGTCTCAAAGTTGGACACCGAGCTTACCTCGAGCCAGCGCTTTTGTGCCGCGCTCCACACCTCAAAGTCGAAGGTGATGGCGCTCGTGAAACTCATGTCACCGCCACACAGGCGCAGGATGTGCCAAGGCAGCTCCAATTTCTCGAGCAGTCCCTGCACATGGTCCTTCATCTCCTCGAGGGCAGCATAGGAGTCCTCAGGGCGCTCGATACGCACGATTTCCACCTTGTCGAACTGGTGAAGGCGGTTGAGCCCACGAACATCCTTGCCGTAAGAACCAGCCTCACGGCGGAAGCAAGCGCTATAGGCGCAATTTTTCTTGGGAAGCTCGTCCTGCGATAGAATCACGTCGCGGTAGATGTTGGTCACGGGCACCTCTGCAGTGGGGATGAGATAGAAGTTATCCACCTGGCAGTGATACATCTGGCCCTCCTTGTCGGGCAGCTGGCCAGTTCCTATTCCCGAGGCCTCGTTGACCACGAGGGGCGGTTCAATCTCGGTGTAGCCGGCCTTACCGGCCTCGTCGAGGAAGAACTGGATGAGGGCGCGTTGCAGGCGCGCTCCCTTGCCCACATAGACAGGGAATCCGGCGCCAGTGATTTTCACGCCCAAGTCGAAGTCGATGAGGTTATACTTGCGGGCCAGTTCCCAGTGGGGAAGGGCATCGTCGGAGAGCTCAGGCATGGGGCCTCCGGTGCGCTCCACCACGTTGTCGGCGGCCGTCTTGCCTTCGGGCACGCCGGCATAGGGCAGGTTGGGAATGGTGAGCAAGGTTTGGGTGATTTCGTCCTCAATGGCCGCGAGGCGCTCGTCAATTTCCTTGTTGGTGCCCTTAAGGGCTGCCACCTCTTGCTTAGCGGCCTCGGCGCCAGTTTTGTCGCCCTGTTTCATGAAAGCCCCTATTTGGGCGGCCATCTTGTTGAGGCGCGAGGCGTTCTCGTCGCGCTGGAATTGTGAAGCGCGTCGTTGCTTGTCGAGCTCAACGATGCGCATGACGGGCTCTTGTCCGTCGAATTGCTTGACAGCCAACCGCCGAATCACTTCTTCGGGGTTGGCATTGATTTGTTGTAAAGTTAGCATATATCTTTTTTGTCTCTCTTACTTAAGCGTCAAAAGAAATGGTGCCTGCCGACGTGTTAGGCGTTTTCTTGGGAGCCTCAGGGGCCGGCTTGGGCTTGGCCACCGCGTTCTGCAGGTCGTGGATGTCGCTCTTGAACTTGGGCTCGCGTTTGAAGGTGGGTTTCTTCTCGAGCAAGTCGACGAGGTCGTCGTTGTCGATGTCCTCGGGTTTGAGCACCACATATCGTGCCTGGGCCGCCTCAAGGTTCTGCTGGTTGATTTTTTCATTACCGTACTCACGTCCCAGTATCTCCTCGATGGGCGACGGCTTGGAGTGTGTCACCTTGGCGCCCTTGTCGATGGCTTCAGGTTTTTCGCTCTCAAGCGACACGTTGAAACCGGCCGCGAGAATCGTGATTTTCACCTTGTCCTCGAGGGTGTCGTCGAAGGCCACACCCCAAATCACATCGACCTCGTTGCTGAAGTTGATCATGAACTTGCGCATCTCGTCGACCTCGGCCATCTTGAACGGATTCTTCGAGTTGGGCGAGATGTAGAAGTTCATCAATATCTTCTTCGAGCCGTACACGTCGCGGTTCTTGAGCAGCGGCGAATCGAGGGCGTCCTTGATGGCCTTGGTCACGCGGTGCTCGCCCTCGCCATAGCCCGAGCTGATGATGGCGACGCCACCGTCGCGCAACGTGGTGTTCACGTCCTTAAAGTCGAGGTTGATTTTTCCGTCAACGGTAATCAGTTCCGAGATGCTGCGGGCGGCCACCGACAGCGTGTCGTCGGCCTTGCCGAAGGCATTGATGAAATTCAGGTCGGGGTAAATCTCGGTGAGGCGCTCGTTGTTGATAATCAGGAGCGCATCGACATACTTCTGCATCTCGTCGGCACCCTCGAGCGCCTTGAGGATTTTCTTTTGGCCCTCGAAAAGGAACGGGATGGTGACGATGCCTATCGTGAGCACCCCTTTCTCGCGAGCGATGCGGGCTACCACAGGGGCCGCACCGGTGCCGGTGCCGCCGCCCATGCCGGCGGTGATGAATGCCATTTGGGTATCGTCGTCGAAGAGTGCTGCGATGTCCTGGGCACTCTCTTCGGCGGCGCGGCGCGCCACTTCGGGCACGTTACCTGCGCCCAAACCCTTGGTGGTGTTGGGCCCGATGAGCAGCCTGTTGGGCACGGGCGAGTTGATAAGAGCCTGACGGTCGGTGTTGAGCACGACGTAAGAAACGCCGCCGATGTCCTGCACATACATGTGGTTAACGGCGTTGTTTCCACCGCCGCCGACACCCACCACCTTGATGATGGTAGGAGTGGCCTTCACTTGATTCTTGTCATCATATCCGGCCCCGCTCTCAATAGTGTCGAAGATGTTGTTTTTATCCATATCGTTAAGTATTAATTTGTTTCGTAAAAATATTATTGTCCTTGGAAGGAACGGTTATGCCTCATCGGGATCTTCTTCGAGCAGCGAAGAGGCGCGATTGAGCATTGATTCGAACCAACCGCGTTTTTTCTTCTTTTTCTTGTCTTCCTCGGGCACTTTCTCAATGGGAGTTTCGGGCTTCTTGGCCTCGGCCTGTACGTTCATCGTGGGGCCGTCCTCGTAGTTGTGGCGTTGCACGCACGACTGGCCATCGGGGATGATGGCGGCACCCTTTGCCAGCAACGAGAAGATTTGTATATATTCCATGCGGTTAATGCTGTGGTCGAGGATGTTGAGCGACTGCGGGTATGAGCCCATGCGCACCTTGAGCTTGGTGGTTTCCTCGATGCGACGCGCGATGCCTTGGAGTTGTGACCCACCACCAATGAGGACAATGTTGTGGAGGTCGCCGGCGGTAAGGCCCGCATAGTTGATTTGCTGGTTGATGTTGGCGATGATTTCGCCGGTGCGCGCCTTGATATAGTTGGAAGCATCGGTGCTCTTAACACCCTCGATGTTGAGCACTTCCACACTATCTTCAAGCGGATTGTTGATGTTTTTCTTCACACGCTCGGCGGTCTCCTCGAGCACTGCGAGACCGTTGGCGATGTCACGCGTGATATTGCGTCCGCCCAAGGGCAGCGTGATAAGGTAAACAAGCGCGTGTTTCTTGTATATCGACACGGTGGTGGTCTCGGCGCCTATGTCAACGAGCATACAGCCAAGCGAGAGCTCGTTGTCATTCAAAATCTCCTCACCTACCACGAGCGGCGTGACGAGGTAGTTCTTGACGCGGGTGCCCAGACTCATGACGCGCTCCAGATTGAGCTTGATGGTGGGCTTTGCCACGATGTGGTTCACCTTGATGCTGATGCTCGACCCGAACTGTCCGCTCGGTTTCGTGGTCTCGTTCTTGTCAACGTAGTAGGCACAGGGCACGGTGTCGATGATTTCGTAATTGCGGATGCCTTCACGCGCCGAATCCTTGACGATTTTCTCGAGGATATCGTCGGTGATGGCGCGGGTGCTGTCGAGGTTACGGCTCACCTCGGCGTCCTCGGTGTGCACCGATCGTCCGCTCACACCCACGTATGCGTCCTTGATGGTTCCGTCGATGCGATTCTCAAGTTTCTTGAGGATGTTGTTGATGCAGCCCTTTGTGCTCTCCACGTTTTGTATGCATCCGTAGCGCACACAATCGATGAAGCGTTCTTCCTCGAGGTGAATCACTTGGACATATCCCGAGGGTGACTTCTCGGCGATGGCGCCCACAATTTTGCTACTGCCAATTTCGATGGCGACGATATATTGGGTATTCTCCATAACTTATTGTGAATGTTTTGAAAAAGTTGGTTTATTCTAAAGGGGTTATAAGTTTAATTTGTTAAGTATTCTTTTTATTGTCCGACTTTTGTTCCGACTTCGGTTCGGTCTTTTGCTCGGTCTTCTTCGCCTCGTCGCCCTCGTTGGCTTTCGCGCGCTGCTCAGGAGCGGGCGCCGTGGCATCGTTGATAGTCATCGTGGCGTGGTCGGGATCCTGCTCGTCGTCCTTGGGGTCATAGATTTCGACGTGTTTCACCTTCTTTTGGCGCAGGGTGGCCACCACCTGATGGTCCCATTTGACCGAGATGGTGTCGTATGTCTCCCATCCGCGCGCCGGCATCACCTTGTGGTAGAAGAGCTGCAGCTTCTTGAACTTGTTCTCGTAGCCGGTGGGCGGACCCAGATTAACGACGTGGCCTGCGATGGCGGGGACGATGAACACGTTGTTGCTATCGACCATGTTATACATCGTGACGAGGGATTTGAGGACCGAATCTTTCTCGACATATTCGATGAGAGGCAACAGGCGCGTGGCCGGGAACTGTGGCGTAAAATGGCCATTGACGATGGGCACATCAGCGTGGTAAGTGGGCGTGGCGCGCATCGTTTTCCCGTCGCGGTTCACATAATAGGAGACGTTGCCGTCGAAGATGCGCATTACAGGCACCAACTGACGCACACGAATGTGAAGCGATCCGTCATAACCGAGGAAGCACTCGGTGTCCTCAACGTAGGGCGAGTGCCGCAGCAGCGTCTCAATGGTATCGACATTGATGTCGCCAAAGGCCTTTCCCACCACGGCGATGCCGTAGTGGTCAAGCTCCTCTTTGATGGCCTCGGGAGTGACGAAGGGCGTCGTGGTGGTGTTGAGCACATCGACGACGATGGCGTGGCACACCTGTGTGCGCGCCTTAGCGCGTGCCCACAGTATGCCCCATGCCATGAAAGCCGTGAGGATAGCCAATAATATGTATTGAACAATCTTTCTCAACGCTCTTGTTTCTTGTACTCATCACGGATGGCTGGGAGCAATTCGGCGATGTCGCCGGCCCCCGCCGTCAATAAAACCTCAAAATTACTGCTTTTTATTGAATTGAGCAATTTTTCTTTGGTATAAACCGCTTTTTTTTCGCTTGTGATGTCGCGAAGGATTATTTCGCTCTCCACTCCCGCGATGGGCAACTCCCGTGCCGGATAGATGGGAAGCAAGATTACCTCGGGGGCCAGCGACAAGGCCGAGGCAAACTCGGGGGCAAAGTCGCGCGTGCGTGTGTAGAGGTGCGGCTGGAACACCACCGTCAGACGGCGGCCCGGATAAAGTGCCTTCACGCTCTCGATGCTGGCACGCAACTCGTCGGGGTGGTGGGCATAGTCGTCAATCATCACGCGACCGCCGGGACCGGGCTCCTTGAGCCAGAACTCGAAGCGTCGCTTTGCGCCCTGGAACGTGGCCATAGCCTCACGCATGGCCTCGGCGGGCGCATCGACGAGACGGCAGGCGGCCATGGCTGCGACGGCATTGTCGATGTTGATGTCAACGGGTACACCCAAACTGATATCGGTGATGGTCTCCCACGGGGTGACGAAGTCGAAGCGGATGGTGCCATCGCCCTTCACCACATGCTCAGCATGGAAGTCGGCAGGACCCGTAGCCGAATAAGTATAAACGCGCACGCCCTCGGCCACGCGCTCGCGCAGTTTGAGACCCGTGTGCTTGATAAGGGCACCCCCAGGCCTGATAAGCGAGGTGAAATGAGCAAAGCTTTCAAGGTAATGCTCCTCGTCGCCATAGATGTCGAGGTGGTCGGGGTCGGTGCTGGTGACCACGGCGATGAACGGTGTCAGCTGGTGGAACGAGCGGTCGAACTCATCGGCCTCAATAACCGAATAGGGGCTCGTGGCGCTCAGTAGGAAATTACTGCCGTAGTTGCGCAGCACGCCGCCCAAAAAGGCATTGCACCCCATGCCGCTGCTTTGCAGTATGTGGGCCGCCATGCTCGATGTCGTCGTCTTGCCGTGGGTGCCGGCGAAGCACAGCGACTGGCTGGCGCGTGTCACCTCGCCCAGCAGACGCGCACGTTTCACCACTTCAAAACCATTCTCACGGAAATAGCACAGTCCGCGATGCTCGGCGGGCACCGCTGGCGTATAGACCACGAGCGTTGTCTCGGGGTCGAGACAATAGTCGGGGATAAGCGAGGGGTCCTCGTCGAAGACGATTTCCACACCCTCGGCCACAAGCGCCGCGGTGAGTTCGCTGGGCGTGCGGTCATATCCTGCCACACGCTTTCCTTTTGAGAGGAAATAGCGCTCGAGTGCGGCCATTCCAATGCCGCCGGCTCCCACAAAATAAAGTGATGTAAAATCTTTCATATTTTTTTAGTTTACAAATTGACAAGTAATTAATCCTCATGTCGGTGTACTCCGAGAAAGGCTACGGGTAGGCGAGCTTGCTCGGGAATCGCAGCCTCGGACGGCCGCTCAAATTTCAACGCGGGGGGCTTTTGACCAATCGACCTGCTCATCGGCGGTGGCCATGTCGATAAACTCGAAGTCCTTGAGCCAACGGCGCAACTTGGCCTCGGCGCCTTTGAGGCCCACGTAGGACTTGAACTTGCGCGTGAGCGGCAGCGACTTAATCATAGGCTGGCCCGGGTCGAGGTCACGCGGATGGATGTAGCTAAGCAGGTAATCGCCCTGCTGACGGCTCCACCGCTTGATGAGGAAATAGGGGAACAGGCGGAAGTAGCCGCCGCCCGAGAACACCACATGCTTACCCATAATCTCCTTGAAACAAATAGGAAATTCCTTCATTTCCACACCGTTGTGACTCACAATCGAGGGAAC
The DNA here is from genome assembly GCA_017962765.1 of Muribaculaceae bacterium. Lineage (GTDB taxonomy): Bacteria > Bacteroidota > Bacteroidia > Bacteroidales > Muribaculaceae > Sodaliphilus. Next base: position 8,262 of record JAGCUP010000081.1, read on the forward strand.
TGCATTGCTATATGACAGCATGCCGCCGTGGGCGTGCGCCGCGGGGAAGATGCTGCTGTCCCACTTGATGCCCAACTCGTGCAGCGTCTCAAAAGCCCACGCCTCGCTCTCGCGAATCGAGAAACCGGGGGCGCGGAACGCTTCCACCTTCTGGCCCGTGATATCTTCCAAGAGTTTGATGCCGCCCTCGGCATCGGCGCGGAATTCTTCGGGTGTCTGCTGCCACACCAACTGGTGGTTGAGCGTGTGACACCCTATCTGGTAACGCTCGGCGATGCGGCGCACCACTTCAGGATAGGTCTTGGCTATCCAGCCGATAATGAAAAACGTGGCTCGAGTATTTGTTTCATCGAGAATCGATAAAATGCGGTCCACGTTCTCATGGATGCGCACCTCATAGTTGCGCCACTGCGCCTCGGTGCGCGTGTCGTCGCAGTCCAGCAAATGGAACCACTCCTCAATGTCAAAACTAAGTATATTCATCTTATGGTAAACGAGTTGACAAGAAACAAGCAATTAGTTGAATCACAGGATTAATTCCTAATTTCTAACTCCTAATTCCTAATTAACTGAAGGAGTCGGTCGACGATGTGCTCGGCGCTATCGCGCAGGGCCATGGCGGCGACGTTGGTCTCAAGGAGGGATATTTCGTCGAGGCGGCCGATGGTATCGAGGGTGGTGGCGACGAGGCGCTCGGCGGCCTGCGCGTCGGGCACCATGAGTGCGGCCTGGCGGTTGGCGAGAGCGAGGGCGTTCTTCGTCTGGTGGTCCTCGGCCACGTTGGGCGACGGCACAAGGATGGAAGCCTTGCCCAAGAGCTGGAGCTCGCTGATGGAGCTGGCTCCAGCGCGCGAGATGACGAGGGTGGCGGCACGATAGGCCATATCCATATTGCTGATGAACGGCATCTGCACCACGTTCTTGGCACCCGAAGCCTGGAGAGCCTCACGGCACTGCTCGTCGTAGAATTTCCCCGACTGCCAAATCACCTGTACGTCATCGGCATGCTCCTTGAAAGTATCAAGGCCGCCAATGATGCTCTCGTTGACGGTGCGGGCTCCCAGGCTGCCACCGATGACAAGCACCGTGGGCTTGTCGGGCTCAAGACCGAAGGCTTTGCGCGCCTCCTGCGGCGTAGCCTGGCAATCGAGCAGGCTGGCACGCACGGGGTTGCCGGTGAGAATGATTTTGTCGGCGGGGAAGAAGCGCTCCATGCCCTCGTAGGCCACACAGATAGCCTGCGCACCTTTCGCCAGTAGCTTGTTGGTGACGCCAGCATAGGAGTTTTGCTCCTGCAGCAAGGTGGGAACACCCGCTTTCTGGGCTTCCTTAAGCATGGGCCCGCTGGCATAGCCTCCTACACCCACGGCGACATCGGGGTTGAATTCGCGCAGGATTTCGCGCGCCATCTTCATGCTGCGCCTCAGGTCGCGCATCACGGCGATATTGCGCCACAGACGCTTGCGGTCGAAGCCTCGCACGGGCAGTCCCTTGATGTCATATCCGGCAGCCGGCACGCGCTCCATTTCCATGCGTCCGAGCGCTCCCACAAAGAGTATTTCGGCGTCGGGCAATCGGCGTTTCACTTCGTTGGCGATAGAGATGGCGGGAAAGATGTGTCCTCCCGTACCACCGCCGCTGATGAGCACTCTCAACGATTTCGTTTCTTGCTGTTCCATATTATTTATAAGTTGACGAAGATCTAAAAACTAAAATCTAAAAACTATTTCCATTCGTTTTTAGGTAGTATCTCGGTGGGGTTCTCAGCATCGAGGCCAGCGGGAAGTTCTTCCTCTTCGGCCTGCTTGTTCTTCTTGTATTTGCTGTTGGCTATCGTGCGGCTCACGCTGAACATCACGCCAAAGGCAATGCTCGTCACGATAATCGACGTGCCACCCTTTGAAACCAAGGGCAGCGGCTGCCCCGAGACGGGGAAGACGCCCGTGTTGATAGCCATGTGGCACAAGGCCTGGAAGGTTATCATTGACGCCATGCCGATGATGAGCAGGGCAGGCAGCACGCGGTGGCAACGCCGTGCAATCATCGCGGCGCGCGCCAGCAACCACAAGTACAAGACCATGACGAAGATACCGCCCACGAGGCCCATTTCCTCAAGAATAATCGAGAAGATGTAGTCGCTGAAAGCCAGCGGCAAACGGCTGCACTCGCGCGAGTTGCCAATGCCGACGCCCACGATGCCGCCGTGAGCCTGCGCCATCATCGAGAACATCTCTTGCTGATTATAGGCCGTGATGGGCTTGTAGAGGAGAGAATCGTGCTTGAGCCAGTTCTCGATGCGCCCCTCGCGCATCTTACCTCGGTCCACCTGGCGCTTGGCAGTCGAGGCGCTGTCGGCAGGAGCCATCTGTTCTATGCGTGTTTGCGCCAGGTTAGCCTCACGTTTCTCGTTGGCGTTCCCTATCAGCTTATAACAGCCGAAAACGGCACCATAGACCAAAAGTATTATCACCAATTTCTTCACTTTGGTGCCGCCCACCACCATCATGGTGGCACTGATAGCCATAATGATGATGGCGTTGGTGGCGCCGCTCACAAAGGTGAGACCACCAAAGATGGCCGCCACGGCCGCGCTGATGCCGATGCCCCAGTTGCTCACGTCCTTCTTGCGCTGGGTGCGCGCCAAGACATAGGCAAGCATCGTTACCGCCGAGAGTTTGGCGAGCTCGGCGGGCTGGACACTCTGTCCCAGGATGCGGAACGAGCGTCGCGCGCCGTTGATAAAGTCACCGGCCACCATGACGTAGCCCAGGGCCGCCACGGTAAATATCCACAATAGCGGGATGAGGACGAACATCACCATCTTGTTGTTGTAGTTGATGCGGTGCAACACGGCGATGCAGCACGCGCCCATACCCAAGAACACGAGTTGCTTGATGAGCGGTTCGTAGATGCCCGACTGCGAAATCTCGCGGCTCGAGGCCGAGTAGGATTCCACTATCGAGAGGATGAGCAAGGTGATGTAGATACCCCAAATCCAGGGGTCGCCATACTTGCGGGTGATTTCGTTATATATTTTCGCTTTTTCGCTCATGATGGAGTGAAGTGGGGTTATAGCTTATTGACACAATCCTTGAACTGATGTCCGCGGTCCTCGTAACTCTTGAACAGGTCGAAGCTCGCGCAACACGGCGATAGCAGCACAGTGTCGCCGGCAGAGGCCAGCGCGTGACAACGCTCTACACACTCGCCCATCGAACGTGCATCGACCACGGTGGGCACCATGCCGTCGAAGAAACGGTGCAGCTTGTCGTTATCGACACCCAAGCACACGATGGCCTTTACCTTCTCCTTGACAAAAGGAGCTATCTCACTATAGTCGTTGCCTTTGTCCTTGCCGCCGAGGACGAGAACCACGGGCGTGGTCATGCTCTCGAGGGCATACCAGGTGCTATTGACGTTGGTGGCCTTCGAGTCGTTCACGTAGCGCACGCCGTCGAGGGTGCGCACAAACTCCAAGCGGTGCTCAACAGCCTCAAACGAAGCGAGGGCGCGACGGATGTCTTCGGCCTCGATATTCATCAACGAGGCACTGATACCGGCGGCCATCGAGTTGTACATGTTATGCAGGCCCTTGAGCGAGAGCTCGTCGCGAGGCACCTCCCAATAGGTGCCGTCGAAGTCGAATTTCATCACGCCATCTTCGATATAGGCCGCACACTCCGGGTCGTCCTGCGCCGTGAAGGGCAGCATACGCGCTTCGGTGTGCAACTGCCGCAGCTGGGCCGCGATGATGGGGTCGTCCTGCCAATAAACGAAGGCGTCGTCGGCCGTGAGGTTCTGCAGGATGCGGAACTTGGCGGCCACATAGTTCTCCATCTTGTGGTCGTAACGGTCGAGGTGGTCGGGCGTGATGTTGAGCAACACGGCAACGTTGGCCTTGAACTCGTACATATTGTCGAGCTGGAAACTGCTCAGTTCTATCACATACACGTCGTGCTCCTCGGTGGCCACCTGCATGGCCAAGCTGCGCCCCACGTTGCCGGCCAGCCCCACGTTGAGGCCCGCGCTCTTGAGGATATGGTAGGTGAGCATGGTGGTGGTGGTCTTGCCGTTGCTGCCGGTGATGCACACCATGCGTGCATCGGTGTAGCGTCCCGCCAGCTCTATCTCGCTGATAATGGGAATGTGCTTTTGCGCCGCTTTCACCATGAGGGGGGCCGTGGGGGGCACGCCGGGGCTCTTGACTATTTCGTCGGCCGCGAGCACGCGCTCCTCGGTGTGATGGCCTTCTTCCCACTCGATGTCCCATTGCTCGAGGGTTCCTTTATATTTCGGTGCGATGGCGCTCATGTCGGTCAAGAAGACTTCCATGCCTTTGACTTTTCCCAGCACGGCGGCACCCACGCCGCTCTCGCCACCACCAATAATGACTAATTTTTTCTTCATGAGATTATTATCTGATTTTTAATGTTACGAAAGTGAGTACCGCCAGCATAATGCCCACCAGGAAGAAGCGCATGGTGATTTTTTGCTCGGGGATGGGGTTCTTGGGATGATTCCACAAGCATTTGAACTCATGGCCATCCTTCTGGAAGTGATGGTGGAGTGGCGACATCTTGAAGATGCGGCGTCCCTCGCCATAGCGTTTCTTGGTGTACTTGAAATAGGCCGTCTGCATAATCACGCTCAGTGCCTCCACCAGGAAGATGCCGCACAGGATGGGAATGAGCAACTCCTTGCGGATGAGAATGGCAAACACCGCGATGATGCCGCCCAAGCACAGGCTGCCCGTGTCGCCCATGAACACCTGGGCCGGATGGCTGTTATACCATAGGAAGCCCACGGTAGCTCCGATAAAGGCTGCCGCATATACCACAAGTTCGCCGCTGTCGGGGATGTACATGATGTCGAGGTAGGAGGCATACACCACGTTGCCGCCCAAGTAGCACATCACGGCGAGCGCCACCCCGATGATTGCCGAGGACCCTGTCGCGAGACCGTCGACACCGTCGGTGAGGTTGGCACCGTTGCTCACGGCGGCCACCACAAAGATGGTGACGAGGATAAACAGAATCCACCCACCCGTCTGCGCATAGTCACCCATCCAACGGGTGAGATAGGCATAGTCAAAGTTGTGATTCTTGACAAATGGAATGGTCGTTTGCGTCGTCTTGGCCGGCATGCTGGCAGCGTCGTTATGCTCCACCACTTGTTCGGTGGTCTGCGGGTGCGACACCTCCACGCTGCGGTCCATCACGATGGCCGGACTGAAGTACATCGTCAAGCCTACAATCAGGCCCAGACCCACTTGTCCCACAATCTTAAATTTTCCTTTGAGGCCCTGTTTGTTATGGTGGGCCACTTTGATATAGTCATCGGCAAAACCGAGAGCTCCAGTCCAGATAGTGGCCACAATCATCAGAATCATGTACACATTGTCGAGCTTGCCCAGCAAGAGGCACGGCACGAGAATGGATATGATGATGATGATACCGCCCATGGTGGGAGTGCCCTTCTTGTCGAGTTGCCCCTCAAGTCCAAGGTCGCGCACGATTTCTCCCACCTGCATTTTTTGCAGACGGTTGATGATGCGTCGGCCAAAGACGATGGCGATGAATAACGACAGGATGAGTGCGAATCCCGAGCGGAAGGTGATGTAGTCGAACAGTCGCGCGCCCGGCACATCGTATTGTTTCAGATAATGGAATAAGTGGTATAGCATAATTTTAGCTTGTTAAGCGATGGGTTATAGAATTAGGGATTTCTTATTATTTTAATGTTTCCAAAATTTTCCTTATTTCCTCGCGGTCGTCGAAGTGATGACGCACGCCCTTAACCTCCTGGTAAGGCTCGTGCCCCTTGCCGGCCACCAGCACCACGTCGCCACGCTCGGCAAGGCGGCAGGCCGTAGCAATGGCGCTACGACGGTCGGCGATGACGAGGGTGCGGGCGAGTTGCTCGGCAGTAAGACCCGCCTTCATGTCGTCGAGGATGGCGTCGGGCTCCTCGTCGCGCGGATTATCACTGGTGAGCACCACGGTGTGGCTCCTGAGGACAGCCTCGCGCGCCATGATGGGGCGCTTGCCCTTGTCGCGGTTGCCACCGCAGCCACACACGGTAATGATGCGTCCGGTGGCGGTGTGCGACAGGATGTCGGCGATGGTGTCGAGCACGTTGACCAGCGCATCGGGCGTGTGGGCATAGTCGACAATGGCCGTGAAGCCTTGGGGTGCCGCAATGGTCTCGAAGCGCCCATCGACGGGCGTGAGTCGGCTCATGGCCACCATCACCTCATCGCGGTCGAGGCCCAGCAAGCGCGCCGCGCCATAGACAGCTGTAAGGTTATAAGCGTTGAAGCGCCCGGTGAAGAGCACGTTAATTTCGGTGCCGTCGAGATTGAGTGTCGTGCCATCGAGTTGTTCTTCAATGATTTTACATTTGTAGTCGGCAAGTCCGCGCAGCGAGTAGGTCTTTACCAGGGCGTGCGTGTTTTGTGTCATTACCATACCCACCTTGTCATCGACATTGACGAGGGCGAAGGCGGTTGCGGGCAGCAGGTCGAAGAAGCGTTTCTTAGCACGGATATAGTTATCTACAGTAAGATGATAGTCGAGGTGGTCGCGGGTGAGGTTGGTGAATATACCGCCCGCAAAGGTGAGGCCGTCGATACGGTGCTGGTCACAGGCGTGCGAACTCACCTCCATAAAGGCGTAGTCACAGCCGGCCTCGACCATCTGCGCCAGCAGCGCATTGAGTGTGAGGTGGTCGGGGGTGGTGTGGGTCGCAGGTTCCTCGCGCGTGTCAATCATGTTGCGCACCGTTGACAGCAGGCCAGCCTTGTAGCCCAGCAGACGCACGAGCTCATAGAGCAGCGTAGCCGTCGTCGTCTTTCCGTTGGTACCGGTAACACCCACCAATTTTAGCTGCGACGAAGGATTACCATACCATGCGCTGGCGAGGCGCGCAAGGGCCACATGGCTGTTCTCAACCACCACATAGGTCACGCCTGCGGCCGGTACCGCGGGCATCTCCTCGCACACGATGGCGGCGACGCCTTTCTTTGCCACATCGTCAAGGAAGGTATGGCCATCGACATTAACGCCACGCACGGCGACAAACATACTTCCATCGGTCACCTTCCTCGAATCTTGCACTAACTCGGTTATTTCACGTTGCGTGTCGCCCACGACACGCTTCACATCTATATTCTTTAACAGCTTATCTAAATCTTTTACCATAATTCGTTGCTATAATCTGTAAACTATAATCTATAAACTAATTCCGTAGCGTCAGGTTCACCACCGTGCCGCGGTTCTCGCGCGAACCCGCCGCGATGCTTTGGGCCACCACATGGCCCGTGCCGTTGATGTTCACCCCGAAGCCAGCGTTCTCCATACTCACAACGGCCTCGCGCGCACTCAATCCTATCACGTCGGGGACACCCTGTGTCGTGGCGGGCGTCTTATAGACACGGTTCGAGGTGGCGCCGGTTCCCTCACGCAGGAAATTGGTGCTGTTCTTGCGCGAGGCGAAGAAGGTGGGACGGTCCACCCTATTGGAAGGAGGATTGGCGGTATAATCGTTGTTCACGTCAAGCAAGCCGCGCGCATACATCTTGAGGGCTATATTCTTCAGCACCACGCCGCTACTGGCACCGGCACCGCGATTGGCACCGCACAAAACCACGATGCACGAGTACTTTGGAGCATTATAGGGGAAGAATCCACAAAAGGCCAGTCGCTTGCGGTTAGTGTATTGATTTGTCTTCTCGTCGATAGTGAAGGCGGTGCCCGTCTTGCCCGCAATCTCCACATTGGGGTCCTGCACCCACTTGCGAGCCGTGCCACGATTTCCCCACACCACATCGTGCAACATGATGCGCAACTTGGCGGCGTTCTCGGGGCTGCATACCTGGTCGCGCACATAGGTGATGGGCACGATGCTGTCGGGCTCGCCGGCACGCGAGAGTTTCTTCACGAGGTGAGGACGCACAAACTTGCCGTCGTTGGCAATGGCGTTATACATGGCCACAGTATAGAGCGGCGGAATTTCGCTGGCATAGCCGTAGCACATACGCGTGAGAGCCACATGGGCCTCGGTATTGTGTGTAGGCATGGGGAAATAAGGGACACGCTCACCGCCGATTCCCGAATTGAAATGGTCGAAGAATCCCATTGTATGCAATCTTTCGACGAAACCGCTGGGGTTAGAATCATATTTCTTGATAATCAAGCGCGACATGCCCACGTTGGACGACGTCTCAATGATTTGGCGCGGGGTGAGCGCGGCACCACCGTGCGGGTCGTTGATGTCACGGCCATAATAAGTAAAATGGGTACCAGTGGCGATGGGCGTGTTGATGTCGCCCACCACGCCTTCCTCAAGGGCCACCATCATAGAGATGGGTTTCATCACCGAGCCCGGTTCGATGCCACGCACGGCGTGGTTCACGCCCTCGATAAAGTCGCCGGTCTTGTCGCTCCAGTCAAGGTTGGAGATAGCTTTTATTTCGCCCGTGGCCACTTCCATAAGAATACATGTCCCCCATTCCGATTCAGTTTCGACACACATCTTGTAGAGTTCCTCATCGACGATGTCTTGCAGTGAAATGTTGATGGTGGTGGTGATGTCATAGCCCGGGATGGCAGGCTTGCTCTCCCAGTCTACAATATTCGACGTGAGCTGTATGCGCTTCTTCACGCCCGGCACGCCGTAGAGCAGCGAATCAAGGGCGCGTTCCAGACCAGTGTGGCCGCGCATCGACACTACGCCGTCGATGAGCGAATCGCGCGTGTTGCCTATACTTCGGGCAGCCATCGAGCCGTAGGGCCTGGTGCGTTTCACGTTGCTCTCGCTGTAGAAGGCTTTGTTGTTTTTCAGGAAAGGGAAGTTTTTGAAGCGCTCCAGATCGGAGTGCGACAATTTCGCCGCAAGACGGTAAGAGCGGTTTGTGCGTTTCTCGGCTTGTGCGAGGAGTTCGGTTTTCCATTCTTCGGCGCTCTTGTCGGCCTTGAAGGCGTGCAGACTGTCGGCGAGTGCATCGATGTACTTGTTGAGAGTGTCTTTCTTGATGGCGGGCGAGGCCCAGTCGATGCGCGCCGTGTAGTAGTAGAGGTTGGCGGCGAGCACGGTGCCGCTATCGCTCAGGATTTTGCCGCGTTCGGGTACGAGGGGCCGCTCGCTGGTGAGCAGCGAATCGGCCTTATTGTTCCATGCATGTGCATGGACGACACTGGTTTTCACCATGTTGTAGACTATGGCTCCTGAGAGGAGGAGCATGAAGATAATCACGAGCGAATATCGCCCCAGGATTCGTTTTTTGTTAGTTTCCTTCATTTTTTTGTGTTGATTTGAGGTTAATAAACGGGTTATTCTTCGGTTAAGCGGTAAGGGGGCAGGTCGGGACTCGTGAGGTCGATGTGCATCGAATCAACAAGTGCTTTCATGTGGCTTTCCACTATCATGGAATTGTAGCGTGCACTGGCGTCCACACAGTCGGTGGTGGCATTGTTGAGGTCTTTCTTGAGGCTACCCACGCGCTCAAGATTGTCGAGATAAGTGTATTTGTTAGCTATGTACATGAGCACCATGATGGTGGCGGCTAGTACATAAAGCCAGTTGCGCTTGAAGAAATCAAGCGTGAGGAATAGGCGTCCCTGCACAAAACTTTTAACGATTCCCACTGGGTTGAGTGAGAATGATTTATTGTCGTCTTTTTTGGTCTTGCTTTTGCTATTTTTGCTTTTCTTTGACATGAGAGCTTGTGAATGAATAAAAGGTGGATTTATATCTTTTCGCCAATGCGAAGCTTGGCGCTGCGGGCTCGCGGGTTACGCGCCACCTCGTCGTCGGTGGCCACAATCACTTTGCGATTCACGGGACGCAGGGGCGAAGTGACACGTCCGTAGAAGTCTTTTTCTACCCTTCCCTCCACGTTTCCTGAACGCATAAAGTTTTTCACCATACGGTCCTCGAGTGAGTGGTAGGCGAGCACCACAAGGCGTCCGCTGGGTTTGAGCAGTTCCAGCGACTGGCGCAACAGTGCCTCGAGGGCGTCCATCTCGTGGTTTACCTCGATGCGCAACGCTTGGAACACTTGTGACAGTTCTTTCCTTTCTTGAGCGGGATTGATGAGAGGTCTCACCGCTTCGACCAAGTCGCCCGTAGTGGCTATGGACTTCACAGCGCGACGCGAGACAATGGCGTGCGCCAGGCGGCGGGACTGCCGCAGCTCTCCGTAGATGGTGAAGAGCCGCACAAGGTCTTCCTCGTCGTAGTTTGCCACAATGTGGGCTGCCGTGAGTCGTGCATTGCCATTCATGCGCATATCGAGAGGCGCGTCACCACGGAACGAAAAACCACGTGATGCCTCGTCGAAATGATGGAACGACACGCCCAGGTCGGCGAGGATGCCATCCACCGGCTCCATTTCGTAGTAGCGCGCAAAATTGGCTACGAAAGCGAAATTACCGTGTGCAAACGTAAATCTTTCGTCAGCAATGGCGTTGGCAAAGGCATCAAGGTCTTGGTCCATTCCCATTAGTCGACCATTTTCGCCCAATTTTTCCATGATGGCACGACTATGGCCGCCACCTCCGAAAGTCACGTCAATGTAGTGTCCATCGGGCTTGACGCATAATCCAGCGATGCACTCCTCAAGGAGTGCAGGCACATGATACACTATGTGGCACTGGTTAGTCACTTTTTCATTTTTAAATTGAGCGTGTAAAATTACAAATTATTTCTCAAAAATTTACAAACCTAAACTCATTTTTTTTCAACATTTAACGAAAAAGTTATTAACAATCAGCCCAAACCACCGCCACCACTGCTTATTTACCCTTGTGAACAACCTTACACAATAATTTTCGCCCGTAAACTATCCCACCTATTTTCTAATCTTAATAGACAATTTTGATTGTGATTTTCTTAAAAAAGTGGAATAATTTTTTAAAAAGTTGTGAATTTTTCTTACATTTGTGGCACTAAAACTAATTTATCATTTATTCTATTCACAATTAAATTTTTAAGCTTATGAAAAAATATTTAGCAGAACTTGTGGGTACCTTCGTACTTACTTTGCTCGGTTGCGGCGCTGCCGTGAGTCTGGGTTGTAATACAGCCGAAATTGCGGGCACACCCGCTGTGGTTGGCACCGCTTTAGCATTTGGTCTCGCCGTGGTGGCTATGGCTTACACGATTGGCGGCATCAGTGGTTGCCACATTAACCCGGCTATCACGCTTGGTTGTCTTTTGACTAAACGCATCAGTTTCAAGGACAGTATCTTCTACATGATTTTCCAAGTCATCGGTGCAATCGCTGCTGGTGCCCTACTGTGCTACATGTATGGCTGTGAAAGTGGTATTGGAGCCAATAACTTGCAAACACTCAAAGAAATTGGTACGGCCGGACAAGTGACGCCCACCTTGGGCCTTGTGGTCGAAATTGTGCTCACTGCACTCTTCGTGCTCGTCGTGCTGGGTGCCACCGCAAAGGCTAACCTCGGCACCGGCAACTTTGCCGGCCTCGCTATCGGTCTATCGCTCGTTCTCATTCACCTCGTGGGCATCCACTTCACCGGCACGAGCGTCAACCCCGCCCGTTCCATCGGTCCCGCCATTTTCGCAGGTGATAAATTCCTTAATAACTTGTGGATTTTCATCGTTGGCCCGTTTGCCGGCGGCATACTCGCAGCCATCATTTGGAAAATTATCGAGCCCTGCAACTGCAAGAAAGAAGAAGAGTAAATCTCTTTTCCACTACTTAACCAAGCAGCGCCTTTCCTTATTTGGGAGGCGCTGCTTTTCTTTAGTAGTTTGACAGAGATAGACCTACGCTAAAGATAAGGTTCACATTGGATAATGTGCCACTAAGGTCCCAGTCCTCATGATACTCGTCCGACGGTTTGTGATACCAAACAGGCATAGGATATTTATTTGGCTTGCTCACATCCACAGGATGACGGCCATTCTCCAACACCACCGCACGCACACCCTTTTTCACGAAATTATAATGGTCGGAACGGTAAAACCAGCCGTCAGAATTGTCATCGTCGAAATAAATATACCGGCCCTGAGCGGCGGCGGCAGCCATATAATAATGGTCTAAGTCGCTCTCCCCGCCACCCAAAATCACGACATCGCGCGTCAACTCGGCAGGACCTATGCTCTCAAAATTAAGGCAGGCCACAGTCTTCTGCATAGGCACGACAGGATGGTCGCAGTAATATGCAGAGCCGAAAAGTCCGCTCTCCTCCGACGAGGGAAAGAAGAACAGCAGGTCTCGTCGCGGCCTAGGCATCTCCTTGAACTTCTTGGCAACGAGCAAGGCTCCGGCCATGCCAGATGCATTGTCGGCTGCACCGTTATATATCGTATCGCCGCGCTCGTCGGCTTTCCCTATTCCCAGGTGGTCCCAGTGAGCACAAAACACTACGGCCTCATCTTCTTGACCGCTCCCACGAAGAATGCCGGCCACATTGCGCGTCTGCTGAATATCGTAAGTGACATTCATTTTCACATCACCTCTCACGTTTAGGGAAAAACTCTTGAAACCAGGCTTTTTCGCATCAGCCAGTGCCTTGTCCATATCCATGCCGGCAGCAAGAAACAGTTTTTTACAACCGTCCTCATGCAGCCATCCTCTTACGGCCAATTCACTGGCATTGCGCGTATCGGGATCATAGATGCCTAGATTATTACTCAGGTGCCCATTCACACAGACATGCCACCCGTAACTGGCGGCCTCAGTATTATGGAGCACCAAACAGCCGGCAGCACCCTGACGCAGTGCCTCTTCAAACTTATATGTCCAACGACCATAGTATGTCATATTCCGTCCTCTGAAGAGCTTACCATCACAAAAGCCAGGGTCGTTGACCATTACAACCACTATCTTGCCTTTCACATCGATGCCCTCGTAGTCATTCCAGCCGTACTCTGGCGCATTAATGCCAAAACCACAAAACACATACTCGGCCTTCTTTAAATCAATTTTCTTGGTGGCGCGAGTCGTCCAGATGATCACATCGTCGGGATAGCGAAGCACCGATTTCTTCTTCCCGCTCACAGAAAGCCTGTTGCCCACGGGCTTGGCTGTAACTGCAATCATTTCAAAGGGCTGGAACCAACTGCCATTGAAGGCAGGCTCCAAACCTATTACCTCCAACTGTCGGGCAAGATAGTCCACCGTCTTGTCCTCATAGGGCGTCATGGGCTTTCTTCCGCCAAACTCATCAAGGGAAAGCACTTTTGTCCATTCCCTCAGCAACTGTTCGTCACTTCCAGTTTGCAACTGTTCCTGTGTAATCTGTGCACTGGCTGTTGTCAACCCCATGGCGACAAAAGCAATTACCGTCATCAACTCTTTACCATTCATTCTCATCAGCATCAATAATTATAGATATGGATTGTCGGAAAAGGAATTTTTCCCTTTAACGCCGCCTATTATGGGGTACCAAACGTACTTATTGAAAAATTCCATCATTATAAGTTTTTTATTTTCTGTAAAGATACAAAATCTTTGGATTTTACCGTCCTTCGGATGTAGGCTCTCTGCTGACTGCGTTCTCAAGCGTACACTACTCTACGTCTGGTGCCTGTGAATTTTGTGGCAATCCTGCTGAATCGGTGGCGTTTTTTAAGAGATGTTTTCTCAGTTTACTGCACATGGGAATGAAAATGATCACCGATACGATACCGGCAATTAAAGCGCAGGTCACGGGAACAATCATGTTGAAAACCATGTCAACCTCCTCCTTGGCAATGATAATAGAGAACCACTTTATTGCCTGGCGGCGTAACACAATAAAGACAGCTCTTGATGCCTTGGCTATATACTTTGGGAAAATGCGTTTCACCAGTTGCCGCACCAACCATCCCACTGCGCTCTTCATCTTCTGTAACAGTGGGTACTTGCCCAACATTAGTCCTGAACTCTCGATGGCCACGACCTTCTGCACAGTCTTTGTTTCATCGGTGTGTTCATCTTCCAGTGTGCCGTATAGCAACATGATGCGCTGCATAGCCATGTATAGACACGCTTGAAAGAATAAAATATCAATGGCGCAGCCGATTATAATTCCTATGATACTTTCGGGAAAACAGGTTATGAATGACATCAAAAATGCCATAAACCCAAAGCTCCATTTTATCGACTTATACTGCTGTTGCTTCTGCTCGTCGGTAAGCACGCTGGACAATGATGTCTCCAAAGCCTTGCTACACATCTCATCCTCGTTGTCACGATAGAAGCGATGCACCACCTTGCGCGTGTATCTTTCTTTGTTGAGACGCACAACATTGATTCTAAGCACGAGCGATAGCAACCACGCGTACTTATTTAAACAGTAATCAATCAGTTTTTTTATCTTGTTGAGCAAAGCAATCAATTTAATGATGCAAATATAGTCATAAATCTCAATATATGAGCCTATCGAGATAAAGAAAACTACATCAAAATAAAACGGCGCCTCCCCATCAAGTGGAAAGGCGCTGCCTTCTTACTTTAATTTTTTATCTTCTTTTGAATAGAACAAGTTCGGCATCGACACCATCCTGCCCATACTCGCTTACCAGGATGTGATGTTCATCACATGCTATTCCAAAGCAACGCCCTGGAGTACCTTGCTTTTCCACTTGAGTGCCCCAATAACTTGCATTATCGTCGAGCAACTTCACAGTGTTACCATTGACATTATATTCCAAATTAACAAACGAGCCTTGTAACACGAACAAATTTTCAATTCGCGGCATATTATGAATGTGTAGCGCATTTATTTCATTAATGAGCTGAGCTTTTAGCGGTGACGTAGCATGTGGCACCTGATCGGTCGAGAACTGCCAACGCTTGAGACTGGGATAAAACTCGCGAAGCACCTCTTTATATTCTTCACGATTGAGGTTGTTGCCCGTGTTTTTGTTATATTCTTCCACAAAGTGTGAACAAAAGTCCACCATTTCTTCCATCGTGAAGTCGCCAGTGAAAGCTCCGTCCTTATAGCAATAAATACAATATTCTTCGCTCTTGCTCCCATCGGCTTCGGTGCCTAACACCTCCTCGTTGAGCGGCATTCCGCAACTTTGGCAAAATTTAATTTCTTGTTCCATAACTATTATTTATTTAATTAAACCTAATTGGCGGCTCATGTTGAGCATACGCTCAATAGGTTTCACGGCGGCGCTTGCCACACGCTTGTCAACTTTTATTTCGGGCTGCATATAACGCAACGAATTATACAGTTTTTCGAGGGTTATAAGTTTCATAAAATTGCACTCATTGCAGGCGCAGGTGCCGTCCTCGGGCGGAGCCGGAATGAATGTCTTACCAGGACAGTTCTCTCGCATCTTGAACAATATACCGCTCTCGGTGGCCACAATAAACTTATCACATTCGCTGTTGATAGCATAGTTGAGAAGAGCCTGTGTGCTGCCCACCTTGTCGGCTATGAGGCGTATGGGCTTCGGACACTCGGGGTGGACAAGTATTTTGGCGTCGTCGTTCTCTTTCTTCAACTGCATCAACTTCTCGATGGAGAATTGCTCGTGTACGTGGCACGCTCCGTCCCACAGCACCATATTGCGTCCGGTGAGGCCGTTAATGTAGTTGCCCAAGTTGCGATCGGGACCGAATATTATTTTCTCATCTTCGGGCAGCGCCTCCACTATCTCGCGAGCATTGCCTGAGGTCACCACCACGTCGGTGAGCGCCTTGACGGCGGCACTGGTATTCACATAGCTTACCACAGTGTGGCCCGGATGCGCCTTGATGAATTTTTTGAATTCGGGTGCCGGACAACTGTCGGCGAGCGAACATCCTGCATTAGTATCTGGCACGATGACCGTCTTCTCGGGACACAGTATTTTAGCGGTCTCGCCCATGAAATGAACACCGCAAAGCACTATCACTGGTTCCTCCACCTTGGCGGCAAGCTGTGCCAGTGCGAGACTGTCGCCGATGTGGTCGGCAAGCAGTTGTATTTCCTCTCGTTGGTAGTAATGGGCCATGATGACCGCATTGCGTTCTTTTTTGAGCCGCAAAATCTCCTCTTTAAGGTCAATGCCTTCGGGTATGGGTTCATCTACATATCCCTTCTTCAAATCCACCATAATTATATTCAAATAATTTATATTTTATTTTTTAATTAAATCTTTATGTTGCTGCTGTTGGGCTGTGGAAAGTGGTGATAACTTTTTTCAAATTTTCTTGCTTTTGAAATTATTAAACCATAATGATGAGTTTAAGAATAGATATCAACAATTTTAATAATTGAAAATGAAATGTTTCTCCACTTTTTCAACAGCTTGTTTACAACGTGCAAAGTTAATAAATTTGTTTGTTATTTATTAAGGAATGACCAAAAAATAGTGTGAAAAAAAGAAATAAAAAAACTTGTGTTTTGAACGACGTTTTTTGGAAAAAAATTATAAGCCCACTTCACAATTAAAAAGCAAATTTTTTGGTCTTATTTTTTACACCATTTTTTGAATTATTTATCAACAATGTTATGACATTATTCACAACTTTTTTCACAACCGTCAGGATGAGTAAGGCCGAACCATAAGTTGCGGAAAAAGATGGTAATGGCTATGCTTTGGCCCATGATGAGGATGGGATCGAGACGATAGAGACCATACACAAAGATGAGCGAGGCGCCCACAATGCTAATTATCCAGAAAGGCGGAGGCAACAACGACTCATGATGCTTGACACTTACTACCACTTGATAAGCATAGCGACTAAGGAAAACAATTTGTGCACAAGTGCCGTAAATCATCAACCACAGCGGAATTTCGGGATTGTGTACAAAGCGGTCGACAAGTGTTGGTGCCATGACTATGATGCCTATAATAGCAACTACGGGAATAAGATAGAAAATAATGCGCAGCACAAATGGTATGCGTTTCCATGCTCCTTTATAGTCGAGGTTGAGCACATAGACGTAGAACGAAAGTATTTGGCCCACAAGAATGACAATGTCCTCGCGCAGCCAGCCATACCAAAGCATAAAACAGCAGCCGGCAAGCGAGAATGCCCAGTAGCCGGTGGGTGACACCACACGGCGCAATTTCTCGGTCATAATCCACTGTACGAGTTGGCGCGCGGCGTAGCACACTTGCGATAATAAACCTATTATAATGATGTAGGTGTTCATCTTTGTGGTGCAAAATTACAAAATATCAAAATAACTGCGTACCTTTGCAGCGCTTAAAATGGAAACAAAATATAGAATAAGGTATATCGACGCGTTGCGCGGCTTCACCATGTTCCTTGTGGTGATGCTGCATGTCATAAGCAATTCCATTAAATTTATGCCTGTTTCCATTCAGTTGCTGCAATTTTTCAGGATGCCCACCTTCTTCTTTATCAGCGGCTTTATCGCTTATAAGCCATTGGAAGTGTGGACCACGTCGCACTACGGCCGTCAAATGCGCAAGAAAGCGTTTGTGCAAATTATTCCCGCGCTCATTTTCACGGTGTTTTATCAGGCGTGGATGAAACCCGAACCGTTATTGCAATATTTCACCCACATTGGTGACTATATCCTTTATTATTGGTTCACGTTTGCGCTTTTCGCCATGTTTGTGGTGTATTACGCCTTGTCGTGGATTGCCCATCGTTTCAATAATGAGAAAATAATGGTGGTTGGGATGTTGATTGTGGCTATCGCAACGGCCGCTTTTCATGTATGTCACAGGTTTCCCAATCCCAGTTGGCAGCGAAATTTACATGTGGAGGATTTGATTTGGACAGTGCAATTTTTCACGATGGGCGTGCTGGCCCGCAAATATAAGGAAAAGTTTTTCAGCATCATCAAGAACCAGTGGTTCAATAGCGTGGTGATTGTGCTCTTTTTCTTGTGTGCGCTCATCTATTTGAACCAGTGGCGAAGCGTGCCAGGTTTCTATTTTATCCACTATTGCCTCGGCTGCTGGTTGGGACTGGTAATATTGTTTACTTTATTTAAGCGTAAAGAGGAATATTTCAACAGCAATTCACGCCTGGCCCGCGTGATGGTGTTTATAGGTCGGCGCACGCTCGACATTTATCTCATTCACCTTTTCTTCCTCCCGCCCATGCAGTGGCTTAGGCCTTACATTGAGGGAGGTGACAAAGCCTTGTTGCAGTGGGTTGTGGGCGGTGTGCTGGCGGCTGTGGTCATTGCCCTGTGCATGATAGTGAGCGAGATTATCCGCAGCAGCGACCTGCTGGCGCATTGGTTGCTGGGTGTAAGCAAAAAGCGTAAGGAGGAGAAAAATGGATAACACGGGCCGCATAAGATATATCGACGCGTTGCGCGGCTTCACCATGCTGCTCGTGGTGATGTGGCATTGCTCCATCTTCGGGTTGAACAGTGTTTCGCCACTTACCGACGTGCTCGAGACGATGCGCATGCCCACTTTCTTCTTTATCAGTGGCTACATAGCGTTCAAAGCCCGTGAGATGTGGACGGCACGTTACACCTTTGAGCGACTGCGTGGCAAGGCCGTGGTGCAGATAATTCCAGCCACGGTGTTCCTTGTGGTGTGGCAGCTTATATTTCCTGAGATGGCTTGGCGCGAATTTTTCACGTTCTCGCATTTCAACTTGGGTCGCTACTGGTTCACCTACGTGTTGTTCTACATGTTCGTGATATATTACTCGGTGTCGCTATTGACACGGCGCATGGGACGTGCGGGCAGCATAGTGCACGACTTGTTGCTCATAGGCATCGTAATCATCTTTTTGATAATCTTCTTCAATTATAAGCTCAAACCATGGGCAATGCAACTGCGCTTCAACTTGTTGCTGAAGCATTTCCAGTTTTTCGTGATTGGCGTGTTGTGCCGCAAGCACAACAAGACGTTCATGCGTGCCATTGCCAACAAATGGTTCACTGCCGCGGTGGTGGTCATCTTTGCCGTGACCATACCCATCGTAATTTATTATAAGGACATTCATGTGGACGGATGGATTTATGACATCTTCCACCGCTTCCACCTGATGGGGGTGACAAAGAGCGGTCATCAATACTTCAACGTGTGGGTGACGCGCATCCTTAACTATTGCATCACTTGCTGGGCCGGACTATTGATAGTGTTCACCTTTTTCCGCCGCAAAGAAAAATTCTTCGAGGGCGACTCACGACTTGCGCGCACCCTCGTGTTCATAGGTAGGCGCACGCTCGATATATACCTGTTGCACTATTTCTTTGTACCCAATTTGCACATTCTCGGTCCCATGATTGAAGGCAATGTGTTGCTGCAACTGGTATTGCCGCTGGTGATGGCTGTGTGCATCGTGGCCCTGTGCATGGTAGTGAGCGAGATTATCCGTAGCAGCGATTTCCTCGCCTATTATCTGCTGGGTGTAAAAAAGAAAAAGCCAAAAAGATAAAAATTATTATATATGGATTTTATTACCGTAAAAGACGTAGTAAAGCAATATAGCGGGCACCGCGCACTCGATGGAGTGAGTATGAATGTCCCCGAAGGTTGCATCTACGGTTTGCTGGGCCCTAACGGTGCCGGCAAGACGTCGCTCATCCGCATCTTGAATATGATTACGCGGGCCGATGCCGGAGAAGTACTGCTCAATGGAGAGCCCTTGCGTGAGGCCCACGTCGAAAACATAGGCTATTTGCCCGAGGAACGCGGTCTCTACAAGAAAATGAAGGTGGGCGACCACATCGTTTACTTGGCCCGACTTAAGGGCATGGAGCGCACCGCTGCCGTCAAGGCCATGCACGAGTGGCTTGAGCGTTTTGACCTCACCGAGTGGCGTACCCGCAAGGTGGAGGAACTCTCGAAGGGTATGCAGCAAAAAGTGCAGTTCATTGCCACCGTACTTCACCGTCCGCGCCTGCTTATCTTTGATGAACCGTTCTCTGGATTCGACCCTGTGAATGCCGAGCAGTTGAAAGGAGAAATACTAAGGTTGCGCGACGAGGGCGCCACCATCCTCTTCTCCACCCACAACATGGGCAGTGTGGAAGATGTGTGTGAGCGCATCACCCTCATCAACAAGTCGCGCGTAGCCCTCGAGGGTGCCGTCAAGGAGGTGAAACGCAACCACAAGAAAAATAAACTGAGCGTCATGCTCGACCACGATGCAGTGCTCGCGCCTGCCCCCGAGGTTTTTGACATCGATGTATCCACGCCGGGCAATGCCGTCATCCACCTCGCGAAGGGTGTGGAGATGCGCGATGCCATCGCCTTCCTTAACGAGCATTACCCGCTCACGGGTGTCACCGAACTGTTGCCCACCATGCATGAGATTTTTATCGAGACAGTGACCAAAAACCAAGAAGAGGAGGAAACAGCATGAAACGACTTCGCCTGATTATCGCCCACGAATACATGATGATAGTGGGCAAAAAATCGTTCATCATCATGACTTTGCTCATTCCCTTCCTTATTGTGATTGTGGGAGCCGTGCCTGTGCTTATCGCTTATTTGAACGAGAGTGCCGACAAGAGCGTGGAACAAATCGCCGTGCTTGACCAGAGCGGAGGACTGGGCAATGCCCTTGTTCCCACCGACAAATATAAGTTCATTCCCATAAACGCCACAGGAGCGCCTGAGACTGCCGCCCGAGACTTCTACAAGAAAGCGAGCGAAAGCCTCACAGCCGTCGTCGTCATTCCTGCCGACGTGGAGCAAACAGCGCGCGTGACCATTTATAGTGAGCAAACCATCGACGTTAGCACCAAGGAATATATCAATGGATGCCTCGGTGACACTATCGCCGCATGCCGTCTTGCGTCCTACGGTATTGACAATCTGGAAAAAATCGTGGATGATTTGAAGGTTGATATGTCGGTCAACAGCATCAAGTGGGACGAGAACGGTAACGAACAGACCACAAGCACCGAATTGTCAATGGTAATAGGCATGGTGCTTGCACTGATTATATACACCTTCGTCCTCATGTACGGTGCCATGATTATGAACAGTGTGGTCGAGGAGAAGACCAACCGCATTGTCGAGGTCGTGGTGAGCAGTTGTAGGCCGGTAGAACTGATGTTCGGAAAGATTATAGGCGTGGGGCTTGTGGGACTCACACAGTTTGCCATTTGGGTCGTCATTCTGGGCGTGGGAGGTAGCGTGCTTTCCATGTTAGGGCTGGGCTCGATGGCCGCTGCCGACCCCTCCACAATGCAGGCCGCCACGGCTGCCGCCAGCGAAGAGGGAATGGATATGCAAAACATGCTGGCAGCCCTCGGGGGTATCAACTACGGGTCGTTGCTAGTGAACTTCGTGCTCTACTTCATCGGCGGTTATCTGCTCTATGCCTCGCTCTTCGCGGCTTTCGGCAGTGCCGTCGACCAGGCCAGCGATGCCTCGCAGTTCACCACTCCCATCATCCTGTTTATGGTGATTGCTCTTTATGCCGGTATCGCCTGCGCTTCCAACCCCAATGGTCCCATGGCGGTGTGGTGCTCGATGATTCCGTTCACTTCGCCGGTGGTGATGATGGTGCGACTGCCCTATGACGTTCCTATCTGGCAGCAGTTACTCAGCATAGTGCTGCTCTTTGCCACGGCTTTTGCCGTGACGTGGCTGGCGGCGCGCATCTATCGCACGGGCATCTTGCTCTATGGCAAAAAGCGCTCGTTCAAGGACCTTTTCAAGTGGGTAGTAAACAAATAAGGTAACGATGTCGTCGTTCCCTTCGGTAAGCTCGCTCACGACGAGGTGGCGCACGTTCATCATGGGCGTGGCCACCATCATGGTGGTGCTATTCCATAGCCCATACCGCGAGATTCCCGTGCTGAGGTTGTTCCACAACTTCGGGTGGTGGGGAGTGGACATTTTCCTGTTTGTGGGTGGTTTCGGGTGCGTGTATTCTTTGCGCAAGAACGTCACGCGCCGCTTTTACCGCAACCGCCTTGTGCGCTTATTGCCGGCGTGTCTGCTAGTAGGCGTGGCTAAGACGGTGTTTCACTACGCCACGGGCATGGGCGAACTCGAGCAAGGCTGGTTCATGGCGGTCACCAGCTTCGACATGTGGTATATACCCACCGTGCTGGCCATCTATGCCCTATGTCCGCTCTTCTACCGCGTGATGAGCCGTGAGGGACATGCTGCCGACGTGGCCATGACTGTCACCGCTGTGTCGATGGCGGTGACGCAGATTCCCTTGCCCGAGGGCGATTTCACCGAGTTCTTGTTATTGACGGCGGCACGCCTGCCGGTTTTCCTGTGGGGTATGGTGTTCGCATTGGGTGACCGCACACTTTCGTGGCGCCGCCACGGCGTAGGTGCAGCCCTGCTTGTGCTGTGCTACTTGCTTTTCCACACGATGTTCCGCCCGAATGGCACCAACTTCTTTGTATATCCGTTGCTCGCACTCGGTATTCCCACCTTCGTCACGGCCATCGCCCTTATGGGCACTGTCACCGACCGCTTGCGCCTCACGCCCGCTATCAACTGGCTGGGAAAGCAATCGCTATTGATTTACCTTGTCCATGACTTCGTGTATCAGTGCCTTGCTCCCGTCCTCAAACAATATACCGCCGTGCCGCAGATTGCCAAGCTCGCCATCTGCCTCGCCGTCATCGTCCTCCTCGTCGTCCTCTTCCACCTCCTCTTAAAACCTCTGAATCGCGCATTAAACCAAATATCAGGATAATCAGAGAAATCCGTAGTTTTTGACGGCAAAAAAAACGAAGATAGTGAGCTATAACTCGAAAAAAAATGGAGTTATAGCTCACTATCTCCAGTATTTTACTCACTGAGGATCGAATTCTCTGGCAAAAAATAAAGAGGGTGAGCCATAACTGAATTATGACACACCCTCTTTGAATATTATGGCGGTGCCAGGTCTTACTTGCGGAGCTTGTGCACCTTGTCGTCAATCTTGACAATGACGATGGGACTGTTGAAATCGTAGGTGTTCACGCCGGCTTTCACGTGCACCGTCCGGGCACGGCCATCGGGACCGATGAATTGGGCCATGGTTGCGTGGGGACTATTGATGATGATAGTGCCATTCGTCACACTAACCAATGGTTCCTCGGAGATGATGGTGCAGTTGCCGGTGGTGACATCGACATAGACCTGACATGCATCACTAAATCCACCAATGGTGGCAGTGATAGTGGCATAACCGCCTTGTGGATTGTCACCCGTACCCACGGCGGCACCGTACATGACACCCTCAACGATTGCTGAGCGGCGCGGGCCATCGCTTGAAGGAGCGGGCACCGGTGAGATGGATCCGGGTGTCACAGTAACGAGTTTTTCGTTGCTGCTGGTCCACACCACGGGCGAGCTCACGTGCGTTCCGTTCACGGTAGCCTTCAGTGGCAGCGTGGCGTGGAGGCCGAGCCGGAACTCGTGGTAGTTAAGCTGGATGCCCGTGATGGTCTCGGTCATGTCACCGGCATTGGTGACGTTGTAGTGGCTTTCGCCGTCTTGGGTTCCGTCGAGTTGGTAATAGACATCGGAGCCGATGCCTTCCACATTGACCGTCTGTGCGCCCGAGCCGTTGTTGATGACCACGTTGGCGCGCGAGCTGTCATCGCCGAGCACGAAGGTGCGGTAGTACCACGGTTCGCCGTCAATATACTTGATTGCCTCTGACGCGACACCGGGCCACACGTCAGCAAGCGGAGTGTTATCCGGGTTCATCACCTTGCCCGAGGCCCACGCATGGAAGTTGATGTTATCCCATCCTGTGGCGGGTTGCTTGAAATAGATGGTGGCGGTGGGGTAATCGGGTGTAGCCACTTCCACTTTTTGGTGATTATTGCCGTCGACTTCGCCCTTGAGTTTGTAATAAATATCGCTAGTGATACCAGTAATATCCTCGGTTTGCGTACCATTGTTGTTGTTGAAGATGACATTGAACGTGCGGCCGGGCGCGTCAAACAGGAGGATGCCATAGTGCCAGGTTTCGCCGTTGATGGACACCGTCTTTTGTGTCTCATCGTGTCCGGCCCATCCGCCAAATGGATTGTTTCCGGCATTGTCCCACACATAGTAGTACACAGCGTCCCATCCCGGGTCCTTGAAATAGACAGTAGCGGTGTAAGGATAAAATTCGCTTGCCGGGTCTTTGACCGCATAATGCCCATTGTCGTCCTGCACGTTGGTGAGTTCTAGGTAAGTGTCTTGCGACACACCGGTGATATCGACAGTCTGCTTGCCGTTGTCGTTATTATTGAAGATGACATTCACGGTGTAGGATGCGGTGGGAATATTGAACGTGCGTTTATAATACTGCACGCCGTCGATGGTGGCTGTTTCGGTTGCGGGGCCGGGCCACTGTTCATTCACTTGACTGCCGTCATCCCAGGCGAAACAGTGGATTTCGTTGCCCCAGTCGTGTCCTTCGGGCAACTTGAGGTAAACCGTGGCAGTGTGAGGCTGGAAGGAACCCGGTGTCACTACAGTATATTTGCCGTTCTCCACGGGTCCAAGCTCATAGAAGGCATCGCCCGTGACCGGGATATCCACGGTTTGCTTACCGTTGTTGTTATTGTTGATAATCAACGTGAACTCGTAGTCTTCGGTTTCCTTTTCAAAGGTGTAGTAATAATACTCCACACCATTAATCGTGGTCTTGCAATCATTGTCATTGTCAAGACGTTTGCCGGGCCAGTTGCCCAGCAGTTTCGTGCCACCGTTCCAGGCGTAATAAGCCACTTGATCCCATCCCTCAATACTCGAATCGGGCACTTTGAAGTAGATGGTGGCGGTGGACTGTTGTGGTGTATCACTCATTTGGGTTGCGGTGAGGCGACTATTGCCTCCTCCCGAAGTCAGCTCATAGAAGTACTCATTCAATAGGTTCCCATCTATGACTTTCACATTACTGATGTTGCTCGTTTGGTTGTCGTTGCCCCAACTGCCGTTGCAAAACAGCATGTTAAACTGGAACGTGGAGCTTTGTGACTCAAACTCGCGATAATAGTAAGTCACGCCATTTATCACCTTGGTGTTGCCGGTGATATCCACTCCATAGCTTGTATCTTCACTACGGCCGTCATTTGCTTGGAACATTTTGCAATAAATGTGACTCCAGGTGTTGATGTTATGGTTATTGAGATACTCGGTGGGGTCTTTGAGGTAAACAGTGATTTTATAAGTTGGAGTGACGGTGTACTCACGCGTCTCCATAGAACTGGTATTAACCCGCCCGGTAGAAGTGTTGTATAAGGCGATTTTAACGGTCATGTCGCGGTCAATATGGATGGTACCTCCGTCGGCTATCTGCGTGGAATTTGCTGTGGGATCGGTGCCATCGGTGGTGTAAACCATCACAAAATTATTGCTTTGAGATAGTTTGACCGCAGTCACGTCAAAGGCCTCGCTATAGTCGCCCGACGGCTTTGTTAACCACGCTTTATTCAAACTGCTACTTTGGCCCAGATAATATTTATAGTGGTATCCCTCGGCAACCAGTTTCTCGCTGGTGCTGGGATTGTTGTAACTCGCGGCACCAGGTCCCACTGCTGCACGCATGCTTACTACTGAGCCAGTGGAGCTCACCACATAATAATTCTTTTGATTGCTTGTGCGCACCGTGAGCGCACAGGTGTTGGTAATCCCGGCGAGCTTACGGATAGCAATCATATTTTTAATTTCTTTTTTATAAGCTTTCCAGTGAGGATAGAAAACGCACGGTGTGCCTGGCATGGCGAGCATATAAGCGTTTGCCGCCAGCGTGTCGGCGGTTATGGGGTCGTTGGTATTATTCGCATCGCGGTATTGCGTGTCGTGATTTTCCACGAAGGTGATTGCCCACTGCCGATAAGAGCCATTGTTGTTGCTTGCGCTCACAAGCGGATATCCCCCGCTGCCGGTATTGGCCTCATTGAGTTTTCGCCAGTCGCTGCCATTAATAGCATTGCGAATCGTGTACCGGAACTGGAAGTCGAAGGCTGCGCTGGTGGGCGTGTTATTAACCTTCGTGCCGTCAATCCAGGAGCGGATTTCGCTATCAGTTCCCCAGCATTCTCCCACACTGAAGTCTGGTTGGGCATAAGTGTTATATGTCCCAATAAACGAGGCGTCATAGCCTTTTACCATATCGTACCGGAATCCCTTGTACCCCAAATCGGTGAGCAGCATATTAAGGTATGCCTTTACGTAGTTTTGCACGTTAGCGCTGTTGTGATCGAGGTCGCGCAAAGCGGGCCACCCTTCGCCAGAGTCGTTGTTGTTGCTCAGGGTGTAGCCGTTGCTCTGCGCATAGGCGAGCGCTTCGCCGTTATCGTCGTCCCTGACGACATCGGTTGAAAGCAACTGATAAGTAACGCCATTATAGGTCTCAGATGGGAAACCGAACCATCCCTGGGTGTTATGGTGGTTGATAACCACATCGCCGAGAACGCCTATGTTGGCAGCGTTCATGGCGCTCACCATCGACCGCAACTGTGACAAATTGCCAAAGGAACTGTTGTAGTTGTTGCCCACCGGAAAGAAGTAATAGGGAGAGTATCCCATCTGGTTGGTACCGAGGCACTGACCGGCGTTAGGTATCCACAACAAATCAATGTATCCTTTCATGTCGTTGGCCTCGTTAGTAAGGTTTGTCCATTGAGTGTCGCTGAAGCTGTTCCAAGAGAAGCCCTGGAGCATCACGCCTCCATAGCCCGAAGGCCATCCTTGTGCAAACGCCGCAATGGAGAAAACGGCATTAAGCAGAAAAAAAGTTAGTTTTTTGTTCATAAAAGTAACTATTAAGGTAATGTAAATAAATATTCACTTCAGTACATTCAGCAATCTCTAATCGAATACCAGCTGATAACTATTAAGTGCTTTTGCGAAAAAATGAAATATTATTCATTATTTGCCACAAATTTAGGAATATTTTTAAGTTTCTTATAATGATAGACGCATTTTTTTAACCAAAATAAGAAAGTTTTACCATATTTGGTAGTGGCTCAAGAAACCATTGTGCGAAAAATTTCGGTGCGTTCACGCTTATTGCCGAAAAAGTTGTATTTTTGCATATTGCTAATGGGAAGGTGGAACGCTATGAGGTTTTCACTCGTTTCAAGGCTATTAAAAGGTAAAAAAATGGACGAAAAGTTAGTTAAATCGTTTGAAGATAAAGCACGTGCCGAGGCTGTGTGTGGACGCCTTGAGCGTGCAGGGATTCGTTATCGAATGGCTCCGACCCAGTCTGTTGACAATGAGGATGTTACGGAATATGGCATTTATGTGAGGGAGAAGGACTACAAGCGGGCCCGTGATGCGGCGCAAAATCCAAAATGGGACGAACAGGGCAAGGAACCTGTTTTTCACACAAAGAGTGAAAGTGATTTTTGGTTCACCCGCTATTCTGAAAAGGCAGCGAAAATCGTACTTTGGGTGCTGGTCGTGGGTGCCATCGTGGCGACCATAGTGTCGCTTTTTGTGGATATCTATCCTACCGAGAACACCGAAAAGGAGGAAAAAGAAGTCATCGAACACATCCAGTCGGGCGAGAATCCATCGGATGCCTCGCCACACAGTTCTCTTTAGTTTTTCTAAATCAACCTATCGTCGGTCTAATGACCGATTCGGGTTTATTCCTCGTAGCCGATGTTGGCGTCTTCGACGAAATTCATTTCGTGGAGGATGCGTTGCTGGCGCTTGGTGAGCCGTGCGTTGGGATGCGAGGAATCCATGGTGCGCGGGTTGGGAAGTGATGCTGCGACGAGGGCACATTCCTTCCGTGTCATCTCGATGGGCGTCTTGTCCCAATTGCGTGCTGCCACGGCGCGAATGCCATACACTCCATCGCCCATTTCGATGGAGTTGAGATAGACCTCCATGATGCGCTCCTTGCCCCACATCCACTCGATGAGGACGGTGAAATAGGCCTCGAGGCCCTTGCGGAACCAACTGTGGCCAGGCCAAAGGAACACGTTCTTGGCCGTCTGCTGGCTGATGGTGCTGGCGCCACGTTCACGACCGCCCTCAAGGGCTTCGAGGCGCGCGCGGTAAATCTCCTTGAAGTCGAAGCCGTTGTGCTCCATGAAATGGGCATCCTCGCCGGCGATGACGGCCTGCGCCATATCGTGTGGAATGCTGTCGATGTCAATCCAGTCGTGCTCCATGACCACGTCGGCGCTACTGGTCCACTGCTCGTGAGCTCGGATGAACATGAGCGGCGTGTATTTCACAGGTAACCACTTGTAAGCCAGCACGGCGAGAAACGACGACACGAAGAAGACGATGAGTACCCACATCACCGTGCGCCAAATGAAACGCCACACCTTACCGAGCAGCGAGCGTTGCGGCTTGTCCTTATTTCCCCGTGAGGATGCTTTTGATGCCATTGAGTTTGTTGAGTGCCTCTACGGGCGTGAGGTTATTAATATCGATGCCTAAAATCTCGTCGCGCACCTGGCTCAGCACCGGGTCGTCGAGCTGGAAGAAGGAGAGTTGCACGCCACTGCGCGAGGCAGCCACCTGCCCCATGTCGCGTCCCACCTCCACGTCGTTGCGGTTGTTTTTCTCGAGTTGCTCGAGCACCTCGTCGGCGCGCTTGACGATGGCCTTGGGCATGCCGGCGATTTTCGCCACATGAATACCGAAGCTGTGTTCGCTGCCGCCACGCACGAGTTTGCGCACGAACACCACCTTGCCGTCCATCTCCTTTACGCTCACGTTGTAGTTGACGATGCGCTTAAAGGAGCGCTCCATCTCGTTGAGCTCGTGGTAGTGGGTAGCGAAAAGTGTCTTGGCGCGCTGGCCGCATTCGTGGATATACTCCACGATGGACCATGCGATGGAGATGCCGTCGTAGGTGCTCGTGCCGCGCCCAAGTTCGTCGAAGAGGATGAGGCTGCGCTCGCTCAGGTTGTTGAGGATGCTGGCGGCCTCGGTCATCTCTACCATGAAGGTGCTCTCGCCCAGCGAGATGTTGTCACTAGCGCCCACGCGCGTGAAAATCTTATCGACGATGCCAATGCGTGCGGCGCGTGCCGGCACGAAGCAACCGATTTGCGCCATGAGCACGATGAGCGCCGTCTGCCGTAGCAGGGCACTCTTACCGGCCATGTTGGGACCGGTGATGATGATGATTTGCTGGTCGTCGTTGCTGAGCATCACGTCGTTAGGCACATAAAGTTCTCCGGGCGGCATTTGGCACTCGATGACGGGATGGCGGCCCTCCTTGATGTCGATTTCGAGCGAATCGTCCACCTCGGGGCGGTTATAGTGGTTGTCGATGGAGACACGCGTGAACGAGAGCAGGCAGTCGAGCCTTGCCAGCAGTGCGGCGTCGTTCTGGATGGCGGGGATATAGTCGGTGACCGCCGTCACCAGTTCGGTGAAGATGCGTTGCTCCAGCATGAGGATTTTCTCCTCGGCGCCTAGGATTTTCTCCTCGAGCTCCTTGAGTTCTTGGGTGATATAACGCTCGGCGTTGACCAGCGTTTGTTTCCTCACCCATTCGGGCGGTACCTTGTCCTTGTGGGTGTTGCGCACCTCGATGTAGTAGCCGAACACGTTGTTGTAGGCGATTTTGAGGCTCGGTATGCCCGTGCGCGCACTCTCGGTGCGCTGGATATTCATCAAGTAGTCCTTGCTCGAGTAGGCGATTTCGCGCAACTCGTCGAGCTGCGGGTCCACACCGCGGTTGATGACGTTGCCGCGGTTCACCGCCACGGGCGCGTCGGGGTTAAGCTCGCGGCCGATTCGTTCGGCGATGAGCGGACAAGGGTTCAGCTGTTCGCCTATGCCGCGCAACACCTCGTTGTCGCTCTCTTGGCAGAACACTTTGATGGGTTCCATGGCTTGCAGCGCGTTGCGCAGTTGCACCATTTCGCGCGGTGTGATGCGCTGCACGGCCACCTTTGAGATTAAACGCTCGATGTCGCCCACCATTTCGAGCTGCGTCTTGAACAGCTCGCGTCCCTTGGGCACCTTGAACAGGTATTCGACCACATCGAGGCGCCGATTGATGGCTTTCAGGTCCTTCAACGGGAAGAGTAGCCAGCGATGCATCATGCGCGCACCCATGGGCGAAATGGTGCGGTCAATCACGCTCAACAGGCTCTTGCCGTCTTCGACCATAGGAGCCACCAGCTCGAGGTTGCGCACGGTGAACTTATCGAGGCGCACGTAGCGCTCGGTCTCGATGCGCGACAGCGACGTGATGTGTCGCAACTGGGTGTGTTGCGTGATGTCTAGATAGTGGAGGATGGCACCCGCCGCCACGATGGCCAGCGGCATCTGCTCCACGCCGAAACCCTTGAGGCTGTGGGTCTCAAAGTGCTTGAGGAGGCGTTCGCGGGCACCATCCTCGTTAAAGCACCAGTCGTCAAGCTCAAAGGTGAGCAGTCGCGAACTGAACACCTCGGCAAACTGGCGGCGCTTGCTGCGTTCCATGAGCACCTCCTTGGGCGAGAAATTGGTGAGCAGCTTCTCAATATAGCCCGTGTCACCCTCGGCGGCGAGGAACTCGCCGGTGCTGATATCGAGCAACGAAATGCCGCACATACCACGTTTGCCAAAGTGTACCGAGGCCAAGAAGTTGTTTTCTTTGCGGTCGAGGATGGTTCCGCCCACCACCACGCCTGGCGTGACGAGCTCGGTGATGCCGCGCTTCACGAGTTTCTTCGTGAGCTTGGGGTCTTCGAGTTGGTCGCAGATGGCCACACGCTTGCCGGCCCGCACCAGTTTGGGCAGGTAGGTATCGAGGGCATGGTGCGGAAATCCGGCCATCTCGGTGCTTCCCGCGATGGCGCTGGAACGCCGCGTGAGGGTGATGCCCAGGATGGTGCTCGCCGTCACGGCGTCCTCGCCGTAGGTCTCGTAGAAGTCGCCCACACGGAACAGGAGCAGTGCGTCGGGATGCTTTTGCTTCATCTCGAAGAACTGCTTCATCATGGGTGTGAGGGCCGTATCTTTTGCCATCGTTGTGACTTGTTAGTTGATTTTTTCGTGAGCGGAAGGTTTGCCGACCAGCGCCAACCCTACCATCACCAGTGCCGCGTTGAGCAGCAGCAGTTCAAAGCCCAACGTGTAGTCGAAGCGCTCCTTGAGCCACCACTGCACCACCCAGCTGAGCACGGGAGCCGCGAGGCACACTATAGGCACCCAGCCATCGCGCACACGCAGTTTGAACAGCATACCGAAGGCGAACAAGCCCAGGATGGGGCCGTAGGTATAGCTTGCCAATGTATAGACGGCGCTGATGGCATCCTCGCTGCTGAGCAGGTAGAAGACGTAAATCACCACACCCATGCACACGGCCATGGCCACGTGGACGAGTTTGCGCGTGCCGCCTATCGACTTGTCGTCCTTGTCGCGGCGCAGGATATCAACGGTGAACGACGTGGTGAGCGCTGTGAGCGCCGAACCCGCGGCGGAATAGGCCGCGGCCACCAAGCCCAAAATGAACAGCACGCCAGCCACCACGTGGATACCTTTGTCCCATGCCACTGCGCCAAAGAGCTCATCACTCTTTTCGGGGGGAACCATACCGGTATGCTTTACGTAGAGCACGAGCAGCGTACCCAAGATGAGGAACATGGCGATGACCACGAGTTGTGTGATGCCGCTCACCACGAGGCCTTTTTGCGATTCTTTCGCATTGGGACTTGCGAGCGTGCGTTGCATCATGTCCTGGTCAAGACCGGTAGTGGCGATGACCATGAAGATGCCGGCCACAAACTGTTTCCAAAAATAAGTACCTTCCTTGGGATTGTCGAAGAAGAAGATGCGGCTGCTGTCGTCGCCAGCCACTGCGCTTGCCATCTCACTGAGGTTGAAGTTAAGGGCCTTGGCAATGAAATAGATACACAGCACCACGCTCATTATCAAGCAAAAACTCTTGAGCGTGTCGGTCCATATCACGGTTTTCACGCCGCCTTGCAACGTATAGAGGAAGATGAGTGCGATGGTCACCACCACGTTCAAGAGGAACGGGATGCCCAGCGGGTCGAAGACCAGCAGCTGCAACGTGATGCACACCACATAGAAACGCACGGCGGCGCCCAACATCTTGCTGATGAAGAACACCACGCCGCCCGTACCATGCGTCACGGGTCCGAAGCGCTGTTCAAGATACCCATAAATCGACACAAGGTTGCGTTTGTAGAACAGGGGCACCAGCACATAGGCTATTACCAAATAGCCCACGGTGAAACCCAGCGCCATTTGCAGATAGCTGAAACTCTTAGTGGCCACCATGCCGGGCACGCTCACGAACGTCACGCCCGAGATGGGGGCACCAATCATGGCGATGGCCACGATGAACCACGGAGCCTTACGCCCTCCGGTGAGTGCGTCTTGCGTGTCGGCCTTCCTCGAAGCCATCCACGAAACCAGGAACAGGAACACGAAATAGCCGGCTATCGTGGCCAGCACTATCCACGGGGTTGCCATCTTTGTCTTCTTTTTTAAGTATAACGTGTGCGCTCAGGCGCATAATCTGCAAAGGTACAAAATTCGCGCGACATCTCCAATTATTTCTTTCCAAGTATCCAGCGGGCATGGCGGTCGATGAACCAGGCCACGGGGTAGATGCAGGCCATGACGAGCAGGGCTATGGTAAACTTGAGCCAGGGCTGACCGTCGAAGAGTTCAGGGCCGAGGAGGCGCGCGAAAACGGCGATGAAGTAGTTTTGCAGCGCCAAATAGACGGTGCCGCTCACCACAATCAATTCCACCACCTTGTTGCGTCCCAGCCACGAGGCCACCGCCTTGCCGGCGCACAGGTAGGCCGGGATAACCATGAGGCCCGCCACAATGCGGATGGCAAGGAAAAGGCCTGCCCACAGCTGGCGCGTGTTGTCGCGCATCCAATACACCTCGCCCATTACCACCATCGACGCTATGGCCAGCGCCACCAGCAGCAGGCTGCGCACGGTGTCCCCCTTGAACGAGAGGTGCGCGAAGCCTTCTCGGAAGCTGTTGCCGGCGGCGTAGAACGGCAGGAACAGTAGGGCATCCTCGACGCGCCACACGTGCAGGTAGTCGCCCAGGTTCACCTCATCGGGGATGAGGTAACCGAGCGCGATGTAGCCGCCGGCCACCACAGCACAAAAGGCGAATGTGGCCCATCCGCGCCGCACCACCCGCAGGATGAAATAGTAGATGATTTGCATCGAGAACAGGCACGTGATGTACCAGAACGGCTTGCACACCGTGGCGGGGTCGCCTTTTATGATTTCGACTAGCGGCCTCAGCAGGTCTCCGTCGCGCCAGTGCACTGCCAGCCACACCGCATAGAAGGCGAGCGAAAAGATAAAATATGGCACGAGGATTTGCCGTGCGCGGTGCTTCAGGAACGTGAAGAAGTTCCGATATTTAACCTCATTGAACAGGAAACCCGAGATACAGAAGAACACCGGCATACGCAAGTTCAGCACCACTGCCTCGTCGAGCAGCGGAAGCCGTGGCGGCGTGTGATAGAGCACCACCAAGAAGATGCTCATCACCCTCACATAGTCCAACCAAGCCTCGCGTCGTTGTGCCATTACTTCTTATAGGTCATCCAAGCGGTTCGACTTGTTCTCGCTCTCGGCCGCCGAATCGAAATAATCAATGTGAAGATTGTAATACTTTTTTGAATGGGTAATGTAATCAGCGTCGGCTTCGCGGATGAACAGGTCGATGCGGCCTAAAGCGGTGTAAACCGAACTCGTTTTGAACCCCAAATCGTCGTTGACAGGTGTCGTGATGAACGCCTCTTCGCCATATTTCTCCTGGTACATCGCGTAGAACTCGTCGAAGAGTTGGTCAATCATCGCCTTGTCGTTGCGGTCAATCACCACTTTAGCGCGATATACCTTTTTTGATGTCTCGTCGTAGTAGATATAGATGGCCGACTTCTGTCCTGCAAAGTTGCCTTCGAAAGCCCTGGTGCCTTTCGATAAGTACTTCGAAAAATTGTCGTATTTCGCGCCCTTGGCGATGAGGCGGTTCTGGAACGTGTTGATGGTGATGCCCATCGGGATGCTCATGAATTTCATGTGCTCCTTGTTTTGCGCCACGGCGCCCAGCGCCACCAGCAGTGCCAACATGAAAACAGTAACTTTCTTCATAACCATAATTTTTTTATTTTCCTGCAAAATTACTGCAAGTTGGTGGAATTACCAACAGTTTTGCCTAATAACTTGCAGATAGCGAGCCGAATATTGCCATGGAGCGTGAATTGCGAAAACTTCCCTGACAATAATCCGGCAATTTTTATGCCGGTATGACTTCCGCGTCAGAAAGCTCGATGCCTCCAAAAGAGAGTGTGGGGCGGTCGCTGGAGTAAATCTTGATGGCATAGGGCATGGCGGATTGGAATGGGAACCCATTTACAAGTCCTTTCACTTTGTAGTCCCTGCCTTCGTAAAATGTTGCAGCCTCTTCCCTTGTGGCTTTGACGCAGACCTGCACCTCTTG
This sequence comes from Muribaculaceae bacterium, assembly GCA_017962765.1. GTDB lineage: Bacteria > Bacteroidota > Bacteroidia > Bacteroidales > Muribaculaceae > Sodaliphilus. The sequence goes on from JAGCUP010000081.1 coordinate 42,546, forward strand.
TCCGAGGTCTTTTTTGTCTGCTTCACTTTGATACATGAGTACGGCCACATAGTGGTTACCTTCCTGCGCAATGCCCTTCATTTTGAATGTGATTTCCTCTAACATGGGCATGTGCTTACCTTTGTACGAAAGGACGTATTTCGTGAGGTCTGCAGCAATATCTTCCTGTATAATTTTGTTGTTGATGTCGCCAGGGTGTAACGCAAAAATGGAGTCGCACACCTTTGTGATGATGAGCGAGCGCTGTGCGTTGACTTCCTCAACGGCGACGGAAGTGCTGTCCTGGCTCGTGAGCTTTCTTTCCATTGAGCCGTTAGTGCAAGCCACCAGCATGGGCAGCAGCACCATGATAAATGCTAATACCTTGTTCATGTCACTAACTGTTTATTTTTATATCTATAATGAGTTCATCTTCTTCTAAGTCTTCATCGTGATGGCTCTTGATAAGCAACTCTTTCCAAATGCGGGAGAAACATTTGACATCAACCATGAGATGATCTGAATGAGTGATAACACCTCTTCCCGCAATGTCTGGTCCGAGAATAGCGGTGCAAAATGCTATGAAGTCATCAAGTTCCTTTGTTATTACCGGCACTTGCGAAATAAATCTGATAGTGGTGTTGTCATCACTTTTTATAACGGTCGCTAAAGCGAAAGAGCCAAACTCAATCTCGTCTAATACCACAAGTCCGGTTTCTTGTAGCAAATCGTCAAAGTCCACATGGAATAATGGACTTAATAATACTTTTAAGTCCATTGGGCTACTGATTTTGGAGTTGTTTGATTTTTTCTTGGAGGTTCTTGATGGTTTCCTGCTGGGTCGCAACGACATCGAGGAGGCCGTCTATGCGCCGTTCCTGGGCATTGTCAATCTCGCCCTTGAGCATAAAGCCCTCACCACGGAGAAGCCAGTTACAATCTACTTCGGGAAACTGTTGCGCCACAGCCATAAGGGTAGCGACATTCACTTTTTGGCCGTTCAGTTGACGCCATAGGTTCGCCTGTGTTGAACCTATTTTCTTCGCAAAAGCAGTTTGAGATAGACCGCTGTACTCAATAACTGCCAATAATCTTTCAGCTATCATAAAACTGTTAAAAAATCTTTTACCAATACGGCAAAATGTTAATAAAAATTATAATATGCCACAATAATGCGTTTTCGTATTGCATATAATACAAATCCGTATTAACTTTGCACCATCAATCAATCACGGGACAAAATTAATAAAAAGTTTTGAGACCGCAAACGATTTTAATTCAAAAGTTTAACAAAAAACAAACAACTATGAGTAACGAAAACATCAACGAGGCACAGGTCGAGCAGACCGCCTCACAGGAAACCGAGAGTATCAACGAGGCAAAGGCTACCATCGAGAAGTACGCCACCCAGCACTCTGATGACTTTACCGAGGAGCAGGCACGTACTTATATGCAGGGAGTACTCCCGAATCTCGATTACTGGAAGAATCACAGGGAACTTGAAGACGGCGGAAAATTTGAAGAATTCAAGA
>JAGCUP010000082.1 GCA_017962765.1 Muribaculaceae bacterium
AATTGTTCCTCTCTTGGTTGTTAATCTCTATTACTTTGTTCTTGGGACGCGTGGCTTGGAATTCCTTGAGGTAGAGCGGCGTAGAGTAGGCCACGTCAATGAAGCGACCTTCGCGGAAGGCTTTTTCGCTGAGCGCCAGCATGTCGAGCGCCACCGGGTGGATGTCATCGAAGAAGCGCGCGTGGGGATGCTCAATGAGTCCTTTCACCTTGGCGGCGCCGTTGCCGCTGAAAACCACGGTGTGGTTGCGCAGCTGCTCGGCAAACGAGGTGTCATTGACAATCATTGCCTGTGGGGCCACGACGGCCTCGAGGGCAGGCGTGTAGGCTGCCGTATAAACTTCCATGCGGCGCGCGTCAATCATGGGGGCGAAAAGCACATCGTCCTCTTCGATGAAGTGGGTGAACATGGTCGATACGGCTATCAGCTCAAGCGTGTTGACGCCTATCAGGGGCACTCCCAGTCCGAAGGCGAGACCCTTGGCCTCGCTCAGCCCGATGCGCAGCCCCGTGTAGGAGCCTGGTCCCAGCGACACGGCGACAGCGTCGATTTTCAGCTCACGTGTGGCGGCATAGTCAAGCGCGTCGCGCACGTAGGCGCTTAGCAGCGTCGAGTGCGTCTGCCCGTCGTAATTCTCGTGATGCTCAAGCACTTGTCCTTCGAAGGTAAGCGCCGTCGAGCACACATGGGTCGATGTCTCTATGTTCAGAATACAAGCCATTCGCTATATTTCAAACTGCAAAATTACAAAATTTTACCGTAACAGCCCGCATCTCCCATAGAAAATCGTGAAAACCACCTTTTATGCACCCTTTTTCTTCTACGGAGTATGAAGGAGTAAAGGGAGTTTGAGTTTTTCGTGGGGCGAGAATTTTTGTGTTACGTTGGAATTTATTAATTTTGTACGTCGTTTTGTTTAATAATGATTTTTCCATTGCAATATAATTATGTTTGATTCGGAGAGGGTTGCCGATTTTATAGAGTCGTGCGCCGACGGCCTTTGGATGCCCTTGATGTGGGTGCTGCTGGCATGTGGAGTGTATTTTACCATACGCACACGTTTTGTGCAGTTCCGCATGGTGGGCGAGATGTTCCGTCTGCTGGGCGACAAACCCGAGAAACGCGATGGGAAACGCCCCATCAGCTCGTTTGAGGCCTTCGCCGTCTCGGTGGCCACGCGCGTGGGCACGGGCAACTTGGCGGGCGTGGCAACAGCTATCGCCATCGGCGGCCCTGGCGCCGTGATGTGGATGTGGGTGATAGCGCTCATTGGTTCGGCCACGGCCTTTGTCGAATCGACGCTGGCGCAGCTTTACAAGCGTCGCGAGAAGGAGTCGTTCGTGGGAGGTCCGGCCTATTACATCCTCCACGGCATGCACAGCAAGTGGCTGTCGGCCACTTTCGCGGTGCTTATCACGCTCACCTTCGGCTTGTCCTACAATTCCATTCAGAGCAACACCATCTGCGGCGCGATGCAGCAGGCGTTCCACTTCGACCCGATGTATGTGGGCGTGGTGATTGTCGTGCTGTCGCTGCTCATCGTTTTCGGCGGTATACACCGCATTGCGCGCGTGAGTAGCATTATTGTTCCCGTTATGGCCATCGGCTACCTGCTGTTGGCGCTTGTAGTTGTGGCGATGAACGTGAAACTCTTGCCCGATGTGATGAAACTTATCTTCGAGAACGCATTCGGCGTGGGACAAGTAGCGGGCGGCGCCGTGGGATATACCATGAGAGCCGCCATGACGGCGGGCATCAAGCGTGGACTGTTCAGCAACGAGGCCGGCGAGGGCTCGGCGCCCAATGCGGCGGCTACGGCCCATGTGAGCCACCCCGTGAAGCAGGGCCTCATCCAGTCGCTGGGCGTGTTCACCGACACGTTGTTAGTGTGCTCTTGTACGGCTTTTATCATCCTGCTGAGCGGCATTTATACCGGCTCGGCGGAAGATGGCATCGAAATGACGCAAAATGCCCTGAGCAATGCGGTGGGCTCCAGCGGCACCTATTTTGTGGCCATTGCCATATTGTTTTTCGCTTTCAGTAGCATCATTGGCAACTATTACTATGGCGAGACCAATATCCGCTTCCTCACGAATCGTCGCTGGCCCATTATTGTTTTTCGCGTGCTTTCGGGTGGCGTGATGGTGATGTTTGGAGCCATGGCCAAGTTGACGCTGGTATGGAACATCGGCGACTTTTTCATGGGCCTGCTCACGCTGTGCAACCTTGTGGCCATCGTGTACCTGGGACGTTATGCGTTCTGGCTGGTCAAGGACTATCGCCGCCAAAAGAAGGCCGGCATCAAGGAACCTGTATTCCGTGCCGGCGACCTGCCCGCGATAGAACGTGACCTCGACGCCTGGAAAGATTGAACTCTCTGTAGGCTTAGTTGCTGGCGAAATACCTGATTTTTTCGCAAACTCTTGCGTGGGTGGCCGATTATGGCTAAATTTGTGACTTTCTTTTTTTATAACTTCTAAACGAGGACGATTTTGAGCGAGATTAAACAAAGGGCGAGCTTCGGCACGCGGATGGGCGCGATAGCCGCTTCGGTGGGCAGTGCAGTGGGTTTGGGCAACATTTGGCGTTTCCCTTACCAGGCAGGAGAGAATGGCGGCGGAGCCTATATTTTGGTGTATCTGCTGTGTGTGGTTCTGCTGGGCATTCCGGTGATTATGAGTGAGTTCGTCATCGGTCGTTCCACCCACAAAAACATGAAAGGGGCGCTCCGTCAATTGTCGCCTAAGAGTAAAGTGCATCATTTCGCCTATTTTTGCGTGATAGGCTCGATAGTGATTTGCAGCTTTTACAGCGTGGTGTGCGGCTGGGTGATAGAGTACTTGTACCAGGCTGCGACGGGCACGCTCGCCGGCCATACTCCCGCCGAATATTCCCAGGTTTTCAAAGATTTCGTGGGCAGTCCGGTGCGCGGCGTGACGTGGACGGTATTGTTCCTCGTCATCAATTTCGCGGTGATGCTCCTGGGCGTGCGCCGCGGCGTGGAGGGCGTGTCGCGTGTGATGATGCCGCTGCTTTTCGTCATCCTGATAGTGTTCTGCGTCAATTCGCTCATGCTGCCAGGCAGCCACAAGGGCCTCGAATTCCTGTTCTCGCCCGATTTTGCGGCATTGGGCTGGGATGGCGTGGTCGATGCCATGGGGCAGGCATTCATGTCGCTGTCGCTGGGCATTGCCGCCCTGGTGACCTATTCGTCTTATTTCAGCGACGACTCACCGTTGATGAAGGATGCCGTCACCATCGCTTCGCTCGACACGCTGGTGGCTTTGCTGGCTGGTGTGGTGATATTCCCGGCAGTATTTTCGTTCGGCTTTGAGCCGGCGGCAGGCCCCGAACTTGTGTTCGAGGTTCTTCCGTCGGTGTTCTACCAGATGACGGGCGGCTACTGGTGGGCGATATTGTTCTTCGTGCTGCTGTTCTTCGCGTCGCTCACAAGCACGATTTCGCTGAGCGAGATACCTATTACCTTTCTCACCGAAGAGTTCAAGATGAGCCGTGCGTTCGCCACGCTGTTGTGTGCCGTGGTGGTGATTGTGTTGGCCGCGCTGTGCGCCCTGTCGTTCAATGTGCTCAGCGGGGCGACAGTGGCCGGGATGAACATATTCTCCTTGTTCGATTATGTAGGCAGCAACGTGTTCATGCTGTTGGGCGGACTGTTCACCGCCATCTATGTGGGTTGGTTCCTGCACAAGCAGGTCATCATGGATCAACTTGCCGTCAGGGGACGCACGTCGTCGTTCGACTACAACTATGTGGTCCAATGCCTACGCTTCTTCGCGCCGGTCGCCATCCTCATCATCCTCTACTACTACGTCACCGCTTAATGAGGTATGAGCATTGAGGTATGAGCATTGAGGTGTGAGGTGTGAGGTGTGAGGTGTGAGCGATGAGCCTTGAGCCTTGCCATCTTAAATAATTCCATAACTTCTTTCGCTCCGTAGCCCTTCATTGTTTTTGTTGTCTGAATAACAACAGGGGTTTCGCCTGTCGGCTCCACCCCTGCCTATGTCCTGTCGCGCCTCACGGCGCTATTCCGTTTATAGAATCAATACATTAGTTGACTACGTTGATGGGGGCGCCGGCGAGGTAGGATTCAATGTTGGCTGCCAGCACCTTGTGGAGACGGATGCGTGCCTCGGTGCTCGTCCATCCCAGATGGGGTGTGATGTGGCAGTTGGGCAGCGAGGTGACCGGATTGTCGGCCTTGGGGGGCTCGTCGTTGAGCACATCGAGGGCTGCCGCTGCCAACTTGCCCTCTTTCAGGGCTACAGCCAGGGCATCCTCGTCGATGAGAGCGCCGCGCGAGGTGTTTATCAGTATCGCCGTGGGTTTCATCAAGGCGAGTCGGCGCGCATTGACAAGTCGGCGCGTCTCTTGCGTGAGCGGACAGTGCAGCGACACCACGTCGGCCCTCGTGAAAAGGTCGTCGAGGCTCTCGGCCTTGGCGACGAAGGGCGGCAGTTGATCGGGCGTTTTCGACGAGAAGGCGAGAATGTTCATTCCTAGGGCATGGGCAATGGTGGCCACGGCGGTGCCGATGTTGCCCATTCCAACGATGCCCATCGTCTTGTCGGCCAGCTCGATGAAGGGGCGGTCCCAGTAGGTGTAGTCGGTGCAGCGGCTCCACACGCCCTGGCGCGTTTGCTCGGCATAGTGTGCCGTGCCGGTGGTGATGTCGAGCAGGTGGGCGATGGCGATTTGCGCCACGCTCGCTGTGCTGTAGGCTGGCACATTGGTGACGACGATGCCGTGCTCGGTTGCCGCCTCGATATCGACGATGTTGAAACCGGTGGCGATGACGCCGATGTAACGCAGCTCGGGCAGTTGCTCGATTGTCTCGCGCGAGAAAGGCACCTTGTTGGTAAGGACGATTTGCGCGTCGCGCGCGCGTTCAATCATTTCATCGCCCAGACGCGTGCGGTCATAAACGACGAGGTCGCCGAGCTTGGCGAGCGGTTCCCACGAGATGTCGCCCGGATTGCCGGCGGCACCGTCAAGTACTACTATTTTTTGTTTCATGAGGTGGTAATTTTATCAGGTTTTGAATAATTTTGCTGCAAAATTAGCAAAAAAATGGCGCAAATGCTTGCCGCGTAAGAAAAAAGTAGTAATTTTGCACCGCTTTTTTAAAAACAACATAAAAAACTATCAAAAATGTACTTAGACCAAGAGAAGAAGAAGGAAATCTTCGGCACCTACGGCGCGAGCAATACTGATACTGGTTCTCCCGAGTCCCAGATTGCATTATTCTCTTACCGTATTGCCCACTTGACCGAGCATTTGAAGGTCAACAAGAAGGATCATACGACTCAGCGCGCGCTTAAGATGCTCGTAGGTAAACGTCGTCGCTTGCTGGATTACCTCATCCGCAAGGACATCAACCGCTACCGCGCACTCATCGCCAAGAAGGAACTTGGCATCCGCAAGTAAACGGCGGAACGAAGCGCCCCGCGAGACGTTTTTCGCCTACCATTACGATTGCCACCTGGCCCAGTTGCCTGGTGGCAATCGCTTTGTTATATCTCATTTGATGTGTGGTCAGCTGTTCTTTTTGTAGCTGTGTACGGCCCACATGGCCATGCCGATGCCGATGGCGAGGAGGGCGAGTAACTGGTGGTAGATTTGCGGCAGGCCTCCGCCACGGATGAACACGGTGCGAATGGCGTCAATAAAGTAATGCATCGGGTTGACATAGGTGGTCAAGTAGGCCCACGAAGGCATGGAACGGGTAGGGGTGAAGAGTCCCGAGAGCAGCATGAGGGTAACAACGAAAAACCACATGACGAAAATGGCTTGCTGCATTGTGTCGGAATAGTTAGAGATGATAAGCCCGAACGCCGAGAAGAACAGCGCAAGCAGCATGGCAAGCACGTAGATAAGCCACACGCTGCCAGCGGGCGTTATGCCATAGACGAGCCAGGCGAGCAACAGGCACACAGTGATGACGAATAGCGCAATGAGCCAGTAAGGGATAAGTTTGGCCAAGATGAACGACCACTTTGAAACGGGCGTGACGTTAATCTGCTCGATGGTGCCCGCCTCTTTTTCGCCCACAATATTGAGTGTGGGCAGGAAACCCGTCATGAGCATCATCACTATTGCAAGGAGGGCGGGAATCATGAAGAGCTTGTAGTTTTGCTCTTTGTTATAGAGAGTCAGTGACGTGACCCGTGATTGGATGGCGGCGGTCGTGGGCATGAAGTTAGCCGTCACTATCTGTGACAAGTAAGCCGTTCCCATTGCCCCCTTTGTGCCATTCACGGCATTGGTGGCGATGAGGACTTGTGGATGGCGGCCCAGCACCAATTGTTTGCCGAAATCCTGCGGGATGACGAGTACCACGTCGGCATGTCCGCGCTCTATCTCGGCGAGTGCGGCCTTATAGGTGGCTTTCTGGCCGTTGAAAATAAAATAGTTTGAGGCCTCGATGCTGTGCACGAGCCGTTGCGATTCGGTCGAACGGTCGTTATCGACCACATCCACCACGATGTTTTTCACCTCCATGCTCATTACCCAGGGCATGACGCACATTATCACAATGGGAAACATAACGATGAGCCTGGGCAGAAAGGCATTGCGGCGGATCTGCAGAAATTCTTTTTGTATGAGATATTTCAGTGTCATGGGCAGTTACTCCAGTCTTGTGCTAAATTTTTTCAGGGCAACGGTCAAGAAAAACGCAGTCATGGTGAGGAGGATGCCCACTTCTTTCATCACGTCACCGAGCCCCACGCCCATAATCATCAATTTTCGCATCGCCGCAATGTAGTAACGTGGAGGCACCACAGCCGAAACCCATTGCAACACTCGAGGCATCGACTCCACCGGGAACAGCATGCCCGAGAGCATGACCACGGGCATAAGCAGCACCATGGCCGAGAGCAGCAGTGCGGCAAGCTGCGTTTGTGCGATATTCGAGATGAGCAGTCCCAGCGAGAGAGCAAGCAATATATATATTGTGGAAACGAAGAGAATTGAAAACAGCGAGCCCGCCAACGGAACATCTAGCACAAAACGAGCCATCAATAGGATAGTGATAAGGATGGCAAAGGCAAGTACGAGATAAGGAACGGCCTTGGCTATAATGACCATTAGCGGTTTCACTGGCGAGACCAGCAACACCTCCATCGTGCCACGTTCCTTCTCCTTGACGATACTGATACTTGTCATCATGGCGCACACGAGCATCAGCAGCATGCCCATGATTGCGGGCACGAAATTGTAAGCCGACCGCATCTGCGGATTGTAGAGCATTTTTGAGTTGACCAGTCCACCATCCATGTTTGTGAGCACGCCTTGCGCATAGTTTGTCCATTGTTGAGCCATGTTGGGGTCAGCCCCATCGACAATGAATTGCACACCGGCCTTTTTGCTGGCGAAGTCATGGGCGAAGACCACTGCCATATCGGCCTTCTGACTGCGAATTAGCCGTTCGGCATCCTGTGGTGTGGCTACCGTGGCAACAATGGTAAAATACTCCGATTGCGCCAACCGTTCGACAGCTTCCCGGGTCAAGTGGTCACTGTTGGCGGTCACCGCCACCATCCTCACGTTCCTTACGTCGGTCGAGATGGCGAAGCCGAAGAGCAACATCAACACCACGGGCATGCCGAAGAGGATGAGCATCGTGCGCTTGTCGCGCAGGATGTGCCTGGATTCTTTGATGACGAATGATAGGAACTGTTTCATGTCGTTTAGTCGCTTGAACGAGTCGCCTGTCGGGCAAGGTGTGTGAACACGAGGTCCATGTCAGGCATGTTGAATTGTTTCTTGAGTTCTTCAGGTGAACCCATTGCCTTGATTTTCCCATCGACCATAATTGAGATTCGGTCGCAGTATTCGGCTTCGTCCATATAGTGGGTGGTCACGAAGACGGTGATGCCGCGGCTGGCGGCTTCGTAGATGAGTTCCCAAAACTGTCGGCGCGTGGCGGGGTCTACACCGCCAGTGGGTTCGTCGAGAAAGACAATCGCCGGGTCATGAAAAATGCTGACCGAGAAGGCGAGCTTTTGTTTCCATCCCAGCGGCAAGCTTTTCACGAGTGTGTTTTTGTGGTCGGCGAACTGTAGTTTTTCCAGCAACTCGTCGGTTTTCGTGGCGATGTCCTTGTCGTTCATCCCATATATGCCCGCAAAGAGTCGAATGTTCTCGGCTACTGTGAGGTCCTCATAAAGCGAGAACTTCTGGCTCATGTAACCGATGTGGCGCTTGATTTGCTCATGCTCGGTGCTGATGTCGTAGCCAGCTACGCGCCCCGTTCCGCTTGTGGGCTGATTCAGTCCAGTAAGCATGTGCATGGCGGTAGTCTTTCCTGCGCCATTGGCCCCGAGGAATCCAAAGATTTCCCCTTTTTTCACTGTGAACGAGATATCGTCGACTGCATGGAAGTCGCCGAAGGCCTTCACCAAATGTTCCACCTCAATCACATTTTCATTGTGGTATCCAGTGGTTTTCGCATGCGTGATTCCGGGAGGATTGAATATGTCGGCAAACTCGTTGAGGACGTGCGCAGGTGTGCCTATGCCGCGAATTTTCCCATGGTCAAGAAATGCCACGCGCTCGCAGCGCCGTACCTCGTCGAGATAGGGTGTCGAGGCCATGATGGTAATGCCGCGCTCTTTGAGCATCAGCAGCATTTCCCAAAACTCTTTGCGACTCACGGGGTCAACACCAGTGGTGGGCTCATCGAGGAAAAGCACGCTGGGCGAGTGTATCAGTGCGCACGAGAGGGCAAGTTTCTGCTTCATGCCACCCGAAAGCGCCCCGGCGCGTCGGCCCTTGAAGCGCTCAATTTGCGAGTATATTGCCTTGATGGAGTCATAGCCTTCTTCAACGGTGGTGCCGAAGAGCGTGGCGAAAAACTTGAGGTTTTCTTCCACCGTTAAGTCCTGGTAAAGTGAAAACTTACCCGGCATATATCCCACGCGCCGCCTAATTTCATTCATCTGGCTCACCACATCAAAACCATCAACGGCGGCGAATCCTGCATCAGGCTTCAGCAGCGAGCACAGGATGCGGAACATCGTGGTTTTCCCGGCACCGTCGGGCCCGATGAGACCAAACACCTCACCTTTCTCAACGCTGAGCGACACATCATCGAGTGCTCTCACCGCACCATAGGCTTTGCTCACATTATTGACTTCTATCGCGTGCATGGAGTTTCTTGCGTTAGAACTTAACTTCGCCGTACATGCCTATTTTGATGAACCCATCGTTTTTGAGTGCCACCTTCACTGCATATACCAGGTCGGCGCGCTCATCGTCGGTGACGATGGTCTTGGGTGTGAATTCGGAGCGAGATGAAATCCAGGCGACGGTTCCCTCATATTCTTTTTTCTTGCCGTCGCCATAATCGGCAAAGACCTTGACTTTCATGCCGAGCTTGATGTCTTGCAGCTGTGCCGAAGTGACATAGGCGCGCAAAAACATGTTTTGGGTGTCGGCAATCTTGAAAAGCGGTTTCGAGGGTGTGACATATTCGCCTCTTTCCACATATTTTTCGAGCACGGTGCCCTTGATTGGGCAGGTGATGTTGGTATGCGACAGTTGGTCATTGATTTGCGCGATTTGTGCTTCGAGGGCTGCGCTTTGTGCTTCTACGCCTTCGATTTGCGCATCGATGCTGCCCGCTTGTTCGGCGAGACTTGCGTTGTTGCTCCTGATTTGATCGCGTGTGGCTTCGACTTGTTTCTCAAGCACGCGGATTTGGTAATCAATGTCGTCAAGTTGCTTTCGGGGCACGGCGCCGTCCCTGACGAGTTCGGCATAGCGTTGCCGTTCGCGTCGCGCGTTGGCTATCTGTTGGTTGAGCGCCGAGAGTTGCTTTTCGAGGTCAAGTTGCTTGCTGTTGGTGGCATTTCGGCTCATGGCGAGTTGTCGTTTCGAGGCTTCCACTTGCCCGCGAGTAACTTCGAGTTTTCGTTTTTCGAGTGCTAATTGGGATGGGTCGATAACTCCCACGAGCGAATCGACGGTCATTTCGTCGCCCTCATTCACGTTGAAAACCAGCAACTCACCTGTTGCCTTTGCGGCTACGGTTACCTCGGTGGCTTCGAACGTGCCTGTGGCGTCATATTCCTTTTCATTGTTATGGCAAGCGGTCATCATCAATGCCGCGCATGCCAGTGTCATCCACTTGGTTTTCATTTTCTTAATTATTTGTGGTGAATTTGTTGTCATAAATCTGTTTTAGCATTTCAATCTCATGCATCGACTGCTGCAGGCGCGCGGCATTTTCTTGCTTGATTTCCCTCACGAGGTCATTCACTTCAATGATTCCGTGGGCAAGTTTCGATTCGGCCGCTTTGCGCACGGCGGCACGCAGCGCGATGATTTCGTTGTCGTCGGCCATGAGTTTGCGGTAGAGGTTAATCTCTTCTTGTTGCTGAATTTGTTCCAGGTTGTTGTTAAAGAGAAACACATCACGGTCGTTTGCTGCCATGTCACGTTGCAGTTGCAGTTTCGCTTTGTCGTTGCGGTGCGTGTATAGGGCACCTATGTTCCACGTCAATCGTGCGCCCACCATTGCGTTAAACGACCACTTGCGGTGCATCATATCCTCAAACATATTGTAACCCGGATAGCCGTAGTAGCCCTGGGCAAACACGCTGAGGCGCGGCATGAGTGCGGCGTCAAGCGCCTTCCTCTGAGCATTGAGCAGTCCTATTTGTGCATCGAGCGCACGCAGTTCTGGCCTTTGGTTGCTTGCGGTTGGCACAGTGTCAAAGGCCTTGGGTTTCACCACCTCCTTGACCTCCATGCCGCAGAAGGAGGATAGTGTCGCCAGCAGCATGCGTTTGTGGGCTTCAAGCGTAGATGCCTGCTCGGCGACGTTCAGTCGCTCGGCCTTCACGTTCATCCAGTCGCTTTCGGCCGCTGTGCCGCGGTTGGCCATTGCGGCGAGTTTCTGCTCGTTGCCGGCAAGCACTTCCTGCAAGTCTTGGTTAAGCGCAATCTGTTCATCAAGCATCAGTAGTGCGAAATACATCTCGTTAACCCGCTTGCGCACGTTGTAGAGGTCCACGTCGGTAAGCGCTGCCTGCACCTTGCCTTGCTCGCGGGCGACAGCCTTTTGGCTGGCGATTGCACCGCCGTCGAGCACCGTTTGCTGCACATCGATGCCTATTCGGTACTGGTCTTTCGTGAGGCCTTTCATGTCGATGCCCATTTGCCGGTACAGGTCCTGCATTTGGTCAGGAAAAGCTGTTACGTCGCTTTGCAGCGTGGCCTGCGCCGTGGCGGTGACCTGTGGCAGCCATCCCCGCTCTATGTTGGCCACGGTCAACTGTGAAGTTTTCTCTATCAGCCCATAGCGTCGTATCAACGGATAGTTGCGCTGTGCGGCCTGCTGGCACTCCTCGAGCGTGAGTGCTTTGCAAAAGGCTGAACAACAAATACTAATTAATAAAACCAATGTAGCTCGTTTCATATCGGCCGTTTTTTGATTTAGTTAAACATTGCAAAGGTTTTTCAAATATTTTTCTTATCTCTTATCCATCGGGAGTGAAAGATGTTCTTTTTGTTCGATTTGTATCCCAAAAAAGCGAAAAATTGACAATTATGATTATCTTTGCGTCCAAAAATGATGATATATGGATAAACAACCTCGTCTTTTGGACGTGTCACGGCTTCGCGAAATTTTCGGTCCTCACTTGGCACAAATCAGGAAAAACGTCTTTTTCAACAACGAGCTGGGCATCGTGCATGGCAACCCCACCGTGTTTCGCCTCGTGATGGCGCAGCGTCCGCCTTTCTCTATTAATGACCATCGCTTGGGCATCGTGCTGGCGGGCGAAGCCGATATTGTTTTTAATCTCCAGCGTCGTCACATCGTTGCCGGTACGCTCGTTTACTTGGGACCCGGTACTATCATTAGCCCTGTGAAACTGTCGGCTGACTTTGAGATTTACGGCATCGGACTTTTTAGCGATTTCCCCATGCCTTTCGCGCATGGACAGATGCCGCCGGCATTCAATGGTCAGGTGCGCGATTTCCAGTTGCCTGCTGCGCCCGATGACGTGCTTGTCGCCCGCCGCATCCTCGACATCATTTGGCACTTGGTGCACATTGCCGATTATGACCGCCCCACCGTCACGTCGCTGGTGGCAGCCCTTATGCACCATTACGACCAAGTCTTTCGCCGTCAGGCCGACCAGCGCGCTGCTTCGCGCTCTCGTGAACAGACCATTTTCGACCGTTTTATCCAGCTTGTAAACCAGCATTGCAGTGAACAGCATCATTTGGGCTACTACGCTTCGCGGTTGTGCCTTTCCGAGCGTTACTTGAGCACCGCCGTGAGGCAGGCAAGTGGCACCACAGCAAAGGATTGGATTGACCGTGCGCTTGTAACCCGCATTAAAATAGAGCTGCGCCACACCGATAAGTCTGCGGCTCTCATTGCCGAGGAGATGCATTTCACCAACCCCTCATTCTTTGCCAAATACTTCAAGCGTCTCACAGGCCTCACTCCCCTTGAGTACAAAAAATCCCCCGATACCTCCAGGTAAACGAATTTTGTGAGATTTGTCTTGTAAATATGGCACAGTGATTTGTAAATGTGGGAAATAATACGTAAATTTGCGGCAAAAAGGAATAAATCGAGTAAACGAGTTAGCGAACAAATTGTAGTTTTACAATAAAAATATTGTTTATGAGAGTATCAATAAGAATTGCATTCGTGGCAGTGGCAATGACCTTGCTTCCCTTAATGGCAAGTGCTTACGATTTTAAGGTGGGCGATATCGCTTATAACTTTGTGGCCGGCACAAACAACGAGGTGGCGGTGACTTTCACCAGTAACGTCATTCAACCGGACCCCACGTTGAACAATTACTATGGCGTAAGCGATGCCAATATCCCGGAAACCGTCAAGTACAATGGAAAAACTTATAGCGTAACGGGAATAGAGGCGTTTACTTTCCAGTATTCCCCTATTACGTCTATTAAGATACCCAAGACGATAAAACGCATTGGGACATACGCCTTTCATAGCTGCTCCCAATTGAAAACTGTCCACATCAGCGACGTGGCGGCTTGGTGTAATATCGAATACGATTATGTTTCGAGCGACATATATGCCCTTTCTTGTTGCCCTACCTACAACTCTTCGGATGTGGTAGTGTATATGAACGGACAACCGCTTACCGATGTCGTGATTCCTGCATCGGTGACCGAAATCAAACGCTTTGCCTTCTATAATTGGGAATTCCTGAAATCCGTCACTATAAATAAAAACTTAAAGTCAATCGGCCAAGCCGCGTTTAGTTACTGCAATAATCTGAAAAACGTTTACATATCCGACCTTACCGCATGGTTCAACATGGAGGGGCATTATTATCTCCTATCCCATTGTCCGTGTAATCTGTATCTTAACAACCAGTTGCTCATCGACTTGGTTGTACCAGAAAACTTCAAAAATATACCATCGAATTCTTTTTATAACATTAAGTCACTGAAAAGTGTTACTTTCCATAACGGGGTTGATACGATAGGTAACCAAGCCTTCTATGGCTGTCAAGCTTTGACTTCCATTACCATCCCCTATTCGGTAAATCGATTGGGCGTGCAGGCATTTAGTAGATGTATCGGCTTGCAGACGATTTATGCAGAGCGTTACAAGCCTGCAAGTACTACCATTTCGTTCAACAACGATGACTTCGCCAATTGCGTGCTTTATGTTCCTCGCCAGCACATCAAAGAGTACAAAAGTGCGGCAGAGTGGAAAAGCTTCACCAACATAGTGGGTTGGGACCCGTTCCCGGGTGACCTTAATGAGGACTATGTGGTGAACGGCACCGATGTCACCGCGCTTTACAACTGTTTGCTTAATGGTGAAGCGGTTGCAGGTGATGCCGACGTCAATGGCGACGGAATTGTGAATGGCACTGACGTGACAGCTCTTTACAATATTTTATTGCAATGATTGCGATTAACTATGATTATATCTGCAAGTATATGCATTTTGCTTAAATTTTAGGCCTTGCAGTTTTGCTTGCCGTTTAGATCGAAAATGAAGATTTATAGCAGAATTTTATATTTTTAATGAATTTTTTTGTAATTTTGCAGCCTGCAATGCATTTTTAAGGGAAAAATGTTGTTGCTGAAACAGAAATATTAGAAGTTAAGTTTTCGTATATGAAGCCATTACAAGCAAAATTATCGCGCTACCAAGAGCCCCAAAAGGCTAAGGCTGCCGGTATATACCCTTATTTCAGGGCTATTTCGAGTGAGCAGGATACCGAGGTGATCATTAAAGGCAAGAAAGTGCTGATGTTCGGTTCGAACTGCTACTCGGGCCTGGTGAACGACCCTCGCCTCAAGGAGGCCGCCATCGAGGCCACGAAAAAGTATGGTACGGGTTGCGCCGGTTCGCCGTTCCTTAATGGCACGCTCGACATCCATAAGGATCTGGAGCGTAAACTTGCCGCCTACGAGGGCAAGGAGGACGCGATGATCTACAGCACGGGATTCGAGGTAAACCTGGGCGTGGTGAGCGCGCTCACCGGCCGCGAGGACTATATCCTGTGGGACGAGCAAGACCACGCCTCTATTATTGAGGGCCGCCGCCTCTCGTTCTCCAACTCGCTCAAATACAAGCACAATGACATGGCGTCGCTCGAGCAACAGCTCAAGCGTTGCGACCCCGATAAGGTGAAGCTCATTGTCACCGACGGCGTCTTCTCTATGGAGGGCGACGTGTGCAAGCTCCCCGATATAGTCGATTTGGCCCACAAGTATAATGCTAGCATCATGGTCGACGAAGCCCACGGTATCGGCGTTTTCGGCGAGGGCGGCCGTGGCGTGTGCCACCATTTCGGCCTTGCCGACGAGGTGGACCTCATCATGGGTACCTTCAGCAAGTCGTTCGCTTCGCTGGGCGGTTTCTTGGCCACCGATAGCATCATCACTAACTTCCTGCGCCACCACTCACGTAGCTACATCTTTACGGCAAGCATCACGCCGGCCTCAACGGCTGCCGTGAGCGTGGCTCTCGACATCATGCAGAACGAGCCCGAGCGTCAGGCGCACCTGTGGGAGATTACCAACTATGCACTCGATGGCTTCCGCTCGATGGGTTGCGAGATTGGCGCCACCGAGACGCCCATTATTCCACTGTTCATCCGTGACAACAACAAGACATTTGCCATCACGCGCGACCTGTTGAATGAAGGCATCTTTGTGAATCCCGTGGTTTCGCCTGCTGTGGCACCCACCGACACGCTTATTCGCTTCAGCCTCATGGCCACGCACACTCGCGAACAAGTGACGACGGCCCTCGAGAAAATAGGCAAGGTGTTCCGCGCTTATGGGCTCATTCCCTGAGCTACTGGCTAGGAATCTTCAACTTATACAAAGGCCCCTTACGCGAGG
>JAGCUP010000083.1 GCA_017962765.1 Muribaculaceae bacterium
GACCTCTTTACAGATGAAGATATTGACGAGATTCAACGAAAACTCAACCTCAGGCCAAGAGAAAAACTCGGATTCTTGACTCCGATCGCTATGTTTAACAAATATTTTTCATAATTTTGCAATTGCCAGTTGACTTCACATCATCAAAAGCAAAGCAAGAATATTTGCAGGGGTCAAAGAAAATTACTACCTTTGCGGGATTTTATTTCGTGAAAGGTCCAATTGGCCCTTCAGCAAATAAGCTATAAATGGAAGATATTAATAACACCCAAGCAAAAGGATGCTCAAAAGCCGTAAAACGGATTATTCACGTTTTATGGATTCTTCTTATTCTCTTGCTGGTGTACTGTCTCTTCCACGCATATAGCAACGAGTTCCGTGGCCGTAGAAATAACGCGAGGCGAATCCACATCGAGGATGCAATCCGCCCCGCCCTTGAGATTTGGGCCATCAACTTTGAACAGTGAGCCACAACCCACAAAATTAAACGGAAGCCTATTATTGCCCTGACGGACGATAATTTACCGCCGGTTGGCCGAATAACGATGTGTTTCGTTATTAGCCTGTTTCTTGTTGCTTAACACTTTTTAGAGGAGTAGGTGTCGTCGGGAAGATGGAGGAGGAAGCCCTCGTCAACGAGGAAAGCTACGGCAGCGGCGATGTCGTCGCGGGTGAAGCGTAAGGTGGCGAAAAACTCATCGAGACGGCGCGGACGTTGTCCCGCCATGTAGAGAATGCCCTCGTGCACGTCGCGCATGTCGTAAGAGGCTCGCTTGCGTGCCTCTATACAGTTGTCGCAGTGTCCACACGTCTCCTGCCGTGGTTCACCAAAATAATTGAGCAGATAGCGTTCGCGGCACTGCTTTTCATCGCCAAAGGCATAACCCACAACAGCCTCAATGCGTGCCCGCATGTGCTCGCGCAGCTCCTCATATATGGCCTTGGGGAAGAGCAGATGCCTCGGTTCCTCGCGCGAGGTGGTGTAGATGACGTAGGGCGTGCGTTTGCGCGGCACGTAGTGGAGAATGTGCATGCGAGTGTATTCGAGCAGTGACTCGTAGATGTTATGTTGGTCGAGGCCAAAGCGGTAGGCCAAAGTGTCCTCGTTGATGAACACATAATCGGCAAAGAGGCCCGTGTAAGTGCGTAACAATGCCTGGAGCACACGGTCGGCATTGGGTGTCGTGGGATTTAGGTTGTAAAGCTGGTCCTTGTTGGCCAGAATCATCACGCGCGATTGTGTCTCCACTTCCTCGACAAACTGGATATATCCAGCCTGGGTGAGGATGCGGAGGGCATTGTGCGTGGGCAGAATAGGTTGCTTGAAGGTATTGCAAAACAAGTTGAAGTTGAAGTCCAGCATCTTGCCGTATCCCTCGCCCACGGCTACTTCAAGGAAATTTCCCACGCGCTCATAGGTGCGCCTAATGAAGTCTTTCTCGGGAAATGCCTCGGCAAGGTGGCGGTGCAGGGTGGCGCGGTCGGTGGGCTTGACGAGTAGCACGGCATAGGCTCGCTTGCCATCGCGCCCAGCGCGTCCTGCCTCCTGATAGTATTCCTCGAGCGAATTGGGCACATCGACGTGTACCACGAGCCTCACGTCGGGCTTGTCGATGCCCATACCGAAGGCGTTGGTGGCCACCATCACGCGCAACTCGCCCGCCTTCCACTTGTTCTGCTTGTCCTCTTTCTCTTCGATGGAGAGGCCGGCATGATAATAGTCAGCGGTGATGCCGTTACGTCGCAGCTCGTCACTGATGAGCTTGGTGCGGTTGCGCGAGCGCACATAGATAATGGCGCAGCCTGTCATACTCGACACGATGTGGACGAGTTCGTCGTTCTTCTCATGGGTGTGGCGCACCACGTAGGTGAGGTTGTCGCGCGCGAAGCTCTTTGAAAACACGTTGTGGCGACCAAACTCCAGCTTGTCCATGATGTCGGTGACAACGCGGGGCGTCGCCGTCGCTGTCAAGGCCAGCACGGGCACCTCAGGGAAGAGTTTCCTCACCCGTGCTATTGAGAGGAACGAAGGCCTGAAATCGTAGCCCCACTGCGAAATGCAATGAGCTTCGTCAACCACGAGCAAGCATACGTCCATGCGGCGCAACTCGTTCAAGAAGTTGTCATTCTGCAGGCGCTCGGGCGACACGTAGAGGAACTTGGCTTTGCCGTTGAGACAGCGCTCGTAGCACAACGTGGCCTCGCGTTTGGTGAGGCCCGCATGCAGGTAGGTGGCGCGGATGCCGCGCGCCAGTAGGTTGTCGACCTGGTCCTTCATGAGCGAAATGATAGGCGTCACCACAAGGGCGAGGCCTTCCATAGCCATCGTGGGCACCTGGAAGGTGATAGACTTGCCACCGCCTGTGGGCATAAGGCCAAGCGTATCGCGGTGCTCAAGCACCGAGAGGATGATGTCGTCTTGGAGGGGACGGAATGAGTCAAATCCCCAATATCGCTTGAGGATTTGTCTTGCTTGCTCAAGCCGGGAGCTTTCCATCACTGCCAGCTTTCGTCGTGCATCTTAATGCCTTTGACCATGAGCTGGATGCTGCTCACGTTGCGGTGCTTGTTTTCCTCGATGGTAAACACCATGTCGAAGGGCTCACCAGCCTTGATACGCTCGAAATGCTCGGGCATATTGAAAGCAATGCCACTCATGGGTCGCGCCGCAGTGCCGTCGTTCACGTCGAGCTTGATGTGCTCCATCTTCTTGCCCACGAGCTTCGAAGTGCCCACGTCGCGACAGTTTCTCGCCACGAACACCGGCTTGTTGTTCTCGGGCCCGAAGGGATTGAAATATTTCATTTGGCGCATGAACTCGCCCGTGATTTCGCCCAGCGTGATTTGGCTGTCGATATCGATTGACGGCGTCACCTGCTCCACCTCGATGTGGCTCTCAACATATTTTTCAAGACGCCGGCGGAATTCGGGGATGTTCTCCACCTTGATTGAGAGGCCTACTGCATTGGTGTGGCCACCGAAGGTCTCCAACAGGTCGCGCTGCGCCTTGATGGCCTCGTAGATGTCGAAACCGCGCACCGAGCGCGACGAACCGGTAGCGATGCCGTCGCCGCCATAGGTAAGCACCACCGATGGGCGGAAATAGAGTTCGGCGAGGCGCGAAGCCACAATGCCTATGATTCCCATGTGCCAGTCGTGGTTATAGAGGACGATGGGCTTCTTGCTGCCTATCTCTTCCTTGTGGTTTTCGATAATGGCGTTGGCCTCGTCGGTGATTTGGCGGTCAAGTTCCTTGCGGTCCTGGTTGAACTGTTCTATCTTCTTGCCTATCTCGTAAGCCTCGCGCGGGTCCTTGGTGAGCAACAATTCCACCGACTGCTGGCCGCTCTGCATGCGCCCCGAGGCGTTGATGCGCGGCCCAATCTTGAAGATAATGTCGCTAATGTTGATGTCGCGCTTGTCAAGGCCACACGTCTTGATGATACTCTTGAGACCCACGCACGGATTGTTGTTCAAGCGACGGATGCCGAAGAACGTGAGCACGCGGTTCTCGCCCGTGAGCGGCACCAGGTCGGCGGCAATACTCACCGCCAACAGGTCGAGCGAGTGGTCGAGCTCATACATGCTGTGGATGCCGTTACTGCGCGCGAAAGCCTGCATGAACTTATAGCCCACACCACAACCGCTTAGTCCCTTGAACGGATATTCGTCGTCCTTGAGCTTGGGGTTGAGGATTGCGACGGCATCGGGCAGCACGTCGTCGGGCACGTGGTGGTCACACACGATGAAATCGATGCCCTTTTTCTTGGCGTAGGCTATCTCATCGACGGCCTTGATACCGCAGTCGAGCACAATAATCAACTTCACCCCAATGCTTTCGGCATAGTCAATGCTCTGCAACGAGATGCCGTAACCGTCGTCATCCCGCGTGGGGATATAATAAACGAGGTTACTATAAAAATTCTGCAGGTAGCGATACACGAGGGCTACCGCCGTGGTCCCGTCGACATCATAGTCGCCATAGACCATTACTTTCTCTTTGGCCCCTAAGGCTTGGTTGAGCCTTTCCACGGCCTTTCCCATATCCCTCATCAGGAACGGGTCGGGCAGTTGGTGTAGCGAGGGGTAGAAGAAGTTTCGCACATCTTCGTCGGTCTTCATTCCACGCAACACCAGCAACCGAGCAACCGACGGGCACTGGGGGAATTTTGCCTCCAGGCGCCTTACAGCTTCTTGGTCTTCTTGTGTTAGGGGTAAGTAATTCCATTTACTTATCATTTATGTCGTTTTTTTAATTGGCTATAGCCATATCGGCTCGAAATCCCTCGACGTGGACGGGAGCCTGAGCGATAACAGAAGCGGCTGTTGCAAACTTATCATGCGTCAAAACACGCGTTATGTGCTTTGCGCAAACGCCCGCATTGCAATGATAAACAAACGCTTAACGTCACCCATGCTGTGGTGAAACGCCGTGCTTTCCCATTGCCGTGAGGCCGATTCCCTATTATCAACCCACAAAATTACAAACTTTCGGCCAAGAATGGTAATTTTTTACTTGTTATTTTTTTCTAAAAAAGTGTTAAAAGTGCCGAAACGCGGCAGAAAAAGGGTTGGTGTCCGTGGTTTTTCAAAAAATGAAGAGCCGCAGGCAACAGTGTGTTGTTGTCGTAACCGGGGGTGACGATTGTGCTATCGTCACCCCCGGTTATTCAATGAATCGGCTTTTGGCCGATGAATTATTGCGAATTGGTCATTAGAAATTATTATTTCAGCAGAATCTCGTAGAGGGCAGTCACGTCGGCGCCGCTCACCACGCCGTCGCCGTTCACGTCGCCTTTGATGCCGGTGCCGCTACCGGAGCCGCTATCGCCGCCGGCATAGTCTTCGGCATCCTCAATGATAAACATAAAGTCCTTCCACACATCTTGTTGTTCGTAGCGCACCTTAGATCCTTGCTTCACGTGCAGGTCACAGCCCACCATCGACACTCCATCGAAGGTATTCTCTGGAATAACGACGGGACGCGGACGCAACACCACCACGTCGGTTAGTGCCGGTGCCGCAAAAGCATATTCGCCAATATTCGCCACATTCTCCCCTATCACCAGCTTGTTTAGGTGGTTGCAACCAGAGAACGCACTGCTGCCGATGGAGGTGACGGAGTTCGGGATGGTCACGCTCGTCAAGCCAGTGCAACCAGAGAACGTCTGGTTACCGATAGTGATGACGGATTTGCCGATGGTGACGCTCGTCAAACCGCTCAATCCATCACATACGAAAGCGGGAATATGTTCCACCTCATCGCCGAAAGTAAAGGATTGGATATTTGTTAAATTATTAAAAGGTGAATAATATGAATTACTAAAATCACTGTAATTTTTCGCATTCCACGTCACGCTCTTTAAGCCGCTGCAACCAGAGAACGCTCCGTCGCCGATGGAGGTGACCGAGCCCGGGATGGTCACGCTTGTCAAGCCGCTGCAACTTGAGAACGCATAGTTGCCGATGGAGGTGACGGAGTTCGGGATGGTTACGCTCATCAAGCCGCTGCAACCCCAGAACGCCTCGTAGCCGATGGAGGTGACGGAATTCGGGATGGTCACGCTCGTCAAGCCGCTGCAACCATAGAACGCCCAGTAGCCGATGGTGGTGACGGAGTAAGTGATGCCGTTATAAGTTACGGTTGAAGGAATTACCAAACTGCCGGTTAGATTACTGTATCGTGGACTTGTTGAGTTTTGACATGTTACCGTGACCGAGGTGCCGTCGCTGTTTTTGTTGTAGCACAGGCCATCGACCATGAAGTCGTAAGCAGTGGCGGGCAGGGTGGCGAGCAATGCTGCGAGGGTGAGGAGGAAAAGTTTTTTCATAAGCACAAGAGTGGCGGGCGAGTGGTATCCTCCGTGCGCCACACAATTCCCGACTTTTCTTTTAGGAAGGAAGTGATTGAAACAACAAACAAAAGCGTGAGGATAATGTTCTGATTATTTGTTAAGAGGCATCGCCAAACGCCCAACCAACAATAAACAGTCCACCCCACGCATTGCCGATATATCAACGTCCCCGCCTCAGTGGGGAGGGGCGGATACAGGCAAGCAAAGGCGTTTCTTGACTGCTTAAATCCCGTTGGTTAAAAATGATTGGCGAATTTCTTAACAAGGATAAGCAAAAACGCTTTCTAAATAATATGTCTTCGGGCAGGGCTTGCCGCTGCAAGGTACCGGAATTGCCACAAAGGTACATACTATTCTCGGTTTCTGCAAGGATTCATTCAAAAAAAATTGGAGGATTGTCATGGAAA
>JAGCUP010000084.1 GCA_017962765.1 Muribaculaceae bacterium
CAGCAACGCAAGGAAATCATCAGCAAGCTCGAGAAGGGCCAGGTGCTCGAGGGTACCGTCAAGAACATCACCCCCTACGGCGTGTTTATCGACCTGGGCGGCGTGGACGGTCTCATCCACATCACCGACCTGTCATGGGGCCGCGTGAGCAACCCCGCCGACGTTGTCGAGCCTGACCAGAAGCTCAACGTCGTCATCCTTGACTTTGACGAAGAGAAGAAGCGCATCGCCCTCGGCCTCAAGCAGCTGCAGCCCCACCCCTGGGACAAGCTCGATGCCGACCTCAAGGAAGGCGACCGCGTGAAGGGAAAAGTGGTCGTTATGACCGACTACGGCGCATTCGTCGAAATCGCCCCGGGCGTGGAAGGTCTTATCCACGTGAGCGAGATGAGCTGGTCACAGCACCTGCGCAGCGCCCAGGACTTCCTGAAGGTGGGCGACGAGGTGGAGGCCGTGATTCTCACCCTCAACCGCGACGAGCGCAAGATGTCGCTTGGCGTGAAGCAGCTTAAGGAAGACCCGTGGGAGAGCATCGAATCGAAATATCCCGTCAACTCGAAGCACACCGCCAAGGTGCGCAACTTCACCAACTTCGGCGTCTTCGTCGAGCTGGAGGAGGGCGTAGATGGCCTTATCCACATCAGCGACCTGTCGTGGACCAAGAAGGTGAAACACCCCAGCGAGTTCACGCAAATCGGCGCCGAGATCGAGGTTGTTGTGCTCGAAATCGACAAGGAGAACCGTCGCCTGAGCCTCGGACACAAGCAGCTTGAGGACAATCCTTGGGACGTGTTTGAGAGCATCTTCTTCGTGGGCAGCATCCACGAGGGTACCATCACCGAGTTGCTCGACAAGGGTGCCGTGGTGAGCCTCCCCTACGGTGTGGAAGGCTTCGCCACTCCCAAGCACCTCGTCAAGGAATACGGTACTCCCGCCAAGCAGGACGAGAAGCTCCAGTTCAAGGAGATTGAGATCAACAAGGACGCTAAGCGCATCATCTTGAGCCACAGACGCATCTACGAAGATGATCAGAAGGCCGAGGCCCGCAAGGCTCGCAAGGCTGAGACTCGCAAGCCCCAACAGGCTCCCGCCGAGGCTCCCGCCCCCGCCGTGAACATCGAGAAGACGACGCTGGGTGACCTCGACGCGCTCGCCAAGCTCAAGGAACAAATGGAGAAGGGCGAGGAGTAATACTTACCCCTACCCCACCGCTCAACAAACGGGCGCCGCTCCCCCATGGGACCGGCGCCCGTTCCGTATTCCCCAAATGATTTTCTTATGGGTAAGGTGGCACTCGCATTAAATGCACGAAGTATGGTAAAAATCCACAATAACTCAAGAAATACGTCTCATTCGGGATATTCACATAGGAATATGCGTTGAAAATTTGAATTTTTTTGCGTTTTTTTGGCAAAAGATTGTGAGTGTGGCGAAAAAGTGCTAAATTTGCAAGAATTTTTAGCGATATGGCCAACCAGCTGCAAGAAACATTAGACCGCATCATCGCTAAGAGCAATGTGCTCGTTGAGCGGTACAACCTCCTCTCAAGCGAGAAGGAGGCCTTGGCTACCGAGAACGAGTCACTGCGGGCCGAAGTCACCAAGTTGCGCGCGCTCACCGAGCAACTGCAACAAGACAACAAATACCTGCTCACGGCTCGCAGCATCGCTCCCAACAAGGTGATGGTCGACGACGCACGGGCAACCATTTCGCGTTTAGTGCGGGATATAGACCGTTGCATCAACCAGCTCAACGAGTGATGGTGATGCCCACGAAGCTATGGCAACCAACGACGATAAAATAAATATATGGATCAGGCTCGGTGACGTTAAGCAACCCATTCCGCTTAGCGTCAATCGTGACGAAGAAGCGGACTACCGTAACGCCGAAAACCTTGTGAACACGTTGTGGAACAAGTGGATGGCACGCTTCAACGACACCAGTTCGTCACATGAAGTGATGGCACGGGTCGCGTTCCAGTTTGCGCGATTGTATGCCCAGGCCTACAATAGCAATGTCGCCCTGAACGACTTCCTCGCCACGTTTGAGAAGCAACTCGACGACGTGGTCATGAAGGTGTGACGGCGACGCCACCGCTCGACGGCGGTAACAATTTGACTTTAAGGTTCCTGCACTACTACACGCCCAGCGCCCACAAGCGCCTTACGGGCGGACTGGTGGTGCTTTTTTTATAATTTAAAAACTTAATTTTTTAATGACTACAACTACTATAATTTGGATTATCTGCGTGATTGCCGCCCTCATCATTGGCGCGGTGATAGCTTTGTGGTATGCCCGCAACAACGCCAAGTCAATGGCCAGCACTATCCTCGAGAAAGCACGTCTCGAGGCCGACGTGCTCAAGAAAAACGAAGTCATGAAGGGTAAGGAAGAAGGCCTCGCCATCAAGAGCGAGAGCGAAAAGCAAGCCAACGCCCGCATGGCAAAGGCACAGGCAGCCGAAGCGAAAATCAAGCAGCGCGAAATGCAGCTCAACCAGCAACAGGGTGACCTGCAACGCAAAAAGAACGAGACCGACGCCCTCGCCGCCACCCTCGAGAAACAGGGTCTGGCCCTCGAGGAGCGCAAGAAAGAAGTAGATAAGCTCGAAAAGACCGTGCGCGACACCCTCGAGCATGTGAGCGGAATGACCGCCGAAGAGGCCAAGGAGCGCCTCGTGGAATCGCTCAAGGACGAGGCCAAGACGGCCGCTGCCAGCTATATCAACGACATCATGGACGATGCCAAGATGACCGCCAACAAAGAGGCCAAACGCATCATTGTCACCACCATCCAGCGTGTGGCCACCGAAACGGCCATCGAAAACGCCGTGACCGTGTTCCACATCGAGAACGATGAAATCAAGGGACGCATCATAGGCCGCGAGGGACGCAATATCCGCGCGCTCGAAGCCGCCACCGGCATCGAAATCATCGTCGACGACACCCCCGAGGCTATTGTCCTCTCGGGCTTTGACCCCGTGCGCCGCGAAATCGCACGCCTCGCCCTGCACCAGCTCGTGGCCGACGGACGCATCCACCCCGCCCGCATCGAGGAAGTGGTCGCCAAAGTGCGCAAGCAAGTCGAGGAAGAAGTCATCGAGACCGGTAAGCGCACCGCCATCGATATGGGTATCCACGGCCTGCACCCCGAGCTCATCCGCCTCATCGGCAAGATGAAATATCGCTCAAGCTACGGACAGAACCTGCTGCAACACTCGCGCGAGACCGCAAACCTGTGCGCCGCCATGGCCAGTGAACTCGGCCTCAACCCCAAGAAGGCGCGCCGTGCCGGCCTGCTGCATGACATCGGCAAGGTGCCCGACGACGAGCCCGAACTGCCGCACGCCATGCTGGGCATGAAGATTGCCGAGAAATTCAAGGAAAAAGCCGACATTTGCAACGCCATCGCCGCACACCACGACGAGACCGAAGCCACCAGCATCTATGCACCCATCGTGCAAGTGTGCGACGCCATCTCGGGCGCACGTCCGGGCGCACGTCGCGAGGTGGTCGAGGCCTACATCAAGCGCCTCAATGACCTTGAGAAACTCGCCGCCTCCTATCCCGGCGTGGTCAAGACCTACGCCATCCAGGCTGGCCGCGAGCTGCGCGTGATTGTGGGTGCCGACAAGATTAGCGACGAGGAGACCGAAAAGCTCTCGACCGAAATCGCACAAAAGATCCAGGACGAGCTCACCTATCCCGGACAGGTGCGTATCACCGTCATCCGCGAGACGCGCGCCGTGAGTTATGCCAAATAACCTGGGGAGACGCCTATCATGAACGATGACAAAGTGAACAACACGCTGCCACCAGTCGGCGACGACGCGGCACGGCAGTGCCTCAACTGCGACTGCGACACCGACAAGGAACGGTGCACCTGCCGCAGCCGATGCAATCTGCACAGCCACAACTGGCTCGCCGACATTCCCGACAGCGCACGATACACCGACCTCGTCGAGGTGCACTTCAAGAACACCCGCCGCAACTTCTACCGCAACACCCTGTCGCTCGATCTCAAGCCGGGCGAACTCGTGGCGGTCGAAACGCCCACTGGCGGGCACGACATCGGCACTGTGGCCCTCACCGGGCCGCTGGTGAAGCTGCAGATGAAGCGCGCCAATCTCCAGCCCGACGTGGAAATCCTGCGCATCTTCCGCCGTGCCAAAGCCACCGACCTCGAGCGTTTCGAGGCCGCTAAGGCCCGTGAGGTCGATACGATGATTCGCTCGCGCAAAATCGCCGCCGACCTTGACCTGAAGATGAAAATAGGCGATGTCGAATACCAAGGCGATGGCAGCAAGGCCATCTTCTACTACATCGCCGACGAGCGCGTCGACTTCCGCCAGCTCATTAAAGTGCTGGCCGACACCTTCAAGATTCGCGTCGAGATGAAACAAATCGGGGCACGACAGGAGGCCGGACGAATAGGCGGCATGGGACCCTGCGGACGACCGCTGTGCTGCGCCAGCTGGATGACGAAGTTCGTGAGCGTATCGACGGGCGCCGCCCGTGTACAGGACGTGTCGCTCAACCCGCAGAAGCTTGCCGGACAATGCGCCAAGCTCAAGTGCTGCATCAACTTCGAAGTCGATAGTTATGTCGAAATCTCGAAGCAGATGCCGCCGCGCGACAAGGTGTTGGAAACCACCGACGCCACCTATTTCCTGTTCAAGACCGACACGCTCAAACGTGAGATGACCTACTCCACCGACAAGCGCATCGCCGCCAATCTCGTCACACTGCCCGTGGAACGCGTGTGGCAAGTGATTGAGATGAACAAAAACGGCGAGAAGCCCGAGAAACTGAGCGGAGACTCAGGGAAACCCGTTGAGCGCAGCGCCTACGGCGACCTCGTGGGACAGGACAGTATCAACCGCTTCGACAAAAAGAAGAAAAAGAAGAAGAAAAAAGGCGGTGGTAACGACCGACCGCAACAGACCGCCGAGGCCAAACAACCACGGCAGGAAAACCGCAGGCCACAACGCAACGACCGACCGCACAAGGGCGGCCAGGGCGGCCCTCGCAACCCTAAAAACAATGGCAAGCCACGGCCACAAAACGATAACTGACCCGCGCTACGTGAACGCTACGGGCACCACGGGACGGTGGGCAATGATGTGTGTCATCATTGCCCTCGCCGCGTGCTCACTGAACGACGCCTACAGCCAATATCAATCGCTCGAGGAGTGCCGATGGGACCGAAGGCTGCCCCTGCGTTGGCACCCCGTGCTGCCCGACAGCGCCGCCCGCTACAACGTGGACCTCGCCGTGCGCCATTCGGGTGCCTATCAATATGCCAACCTGGCTGTGCGCCTAGACTTTATCGGCACCGACGGCACGCTGCGCTCCCGACAGGTAGTGCTTCGCCTCACCGACGACGAGGGCAACTGGCGCGGTGCCGGCTTCGGCTCACTTTACCAGCTACGCACGACGGTGGCCACAGACGTGCCTGCCAGCTAGCTTAAAAGCGTGGTGGCCTGGCAAGCCATGGACAGTGTAGAATGCCTGTGTGACGTGGCCGAGGTGGGCCTCTTCGTTACTCCATCGTCGCAATAACCCTTCTAACCGCCATCAGCATGAAAAAGATAAATCTTAAAGACGAAAAAACGCGGCAAACCACCATCCAGCTGCTCAAGTACGGCGTAATCGGTGTCAGCAACACCGTCATCACCGCCGTCACGTTCTACCTGCTCAACACTTGGCTCGGCGCGCCCTACGGCGTGGCCAACGTCTCAGGCTACGTCCTCGGCGTCATCAACAGTTTCGTGTGGAACCGTTCCTGGGTGTTCAACGCCAAGGGCAAGGGCAACGTGTGGAGGCAGGGCATCCTCTTCCTGGGCGGCTTTTTCGTATGCATGATTCTGCAAGGTCTTGTGAGCTGGATTCTCCTCGAGCCGGTGGGCATGAAGAACCTTCCCGAAGACATCATCCCCTTCCTCCCCATGAAACACGCAGGGCAAAACATCGTCATGCTCATCGCCATGGCCGTCTACACCATCGCCAACTACATCTGGAACCGCACCGTAACCTTTAAGGAAATTAAGAATGAGGAATTAGAAATTCAAAATTAGGAATTCATTCAATTAGGAATTAGGAATGAGGAATTAGGAATTGACACCCGATGAAGATAGCTGGGAGAATAATTCCTAATTCCTCATTCCTAATTCCTAATTAATTAAAAGGGCTTGCGGTACTTGTCGGGATTCGTGTCGTCCATGATGCTCAGGTAGCTCGTATAGCGCGACAGACTGATGAGACTCGCATCGACTGCCTCGCGCACAGCGCATCCGGGCTCGTGGGTATGGGTGCAGTTACCATAGCGGCAATCGCGCGCACGCTCGAAAATCTCGGGAAAGAAGTGCGACACCTCGTCGCGCTCCAGGTCGATGGTGCCAAACCCTTTCACCCCCGGCGTGTCGATGAGGCAACCGCCTCCCGGCAAGTCGAGCATCTCGCTGAACGTGGTGGTGTGCATGCCCGTGTGGTGCACAGCGCTCACCTCCCCCACCCTGAGGCACGCCCCGGGTACCAGACGGTTGATGAGCGAGCTCTTTCCAACTCCTGAGTTGCCACTGAGCAACGTCGTTTTGCCAGCTAGGGCCGCACGCAGTTCCTCGATGCCGTCGCCGGTTGCCGCCGAGCTGGTAAGCACTTCGTAGCCGATGCTGCGATACAGGTGGACGAAAGCCTCGAGCAGCTCGCGGTCGTCGGGCGTGGTGAGCAGGTCGGTCTTGTTGATGAGCAACGTGACCGGCACGCGGTAGGCCATGGCGGTGGCCAGGAAACGGTCGATGAACGTGGTGCTTGTGGCAGGTTCGGCGAGGGTGGCGACGAGCAGCGCCATGTCGAGGTTCGAGGCAATGATTTGGAACTCCTTCGACAGGTTGCTGGCGCGGCGGATGATGTAGTTGCGACGTGGCTCAATAGCGTTGATAAACGCCGTACCGTCGGGCTTGGGCTCCAGTGTCACCACATCGCCCACGGTCACGGGATTGGTGCAACGAAAACCCTTCAATCGCAGGTTCCCCTTGATTTTGCAGTTGATTTCGGCACCGTCGTCGGCCCTCACCACATACCAGCTGCCCGTGTTCTTGATGACCAAACCTTGTTTCATCGCCACAAAATTACAAAATAAAACAATAATTTGTGAAATCCGCCTTTAAAAAACGACAATTTGCATAATTTGCATTAGAAAATTGTGAGAAACTAATTTTTTTTTGCTATTGTGGGCAATTTGCGTTAACTTTGCAGTCCAGAGAAGGGTAAAAAGAAAGAAATTTAGATATAACGATTTTAAAATCAACTATTCACATGGCACAGAAGAGCATTCTTCAACAAAAACGCGCGGCCTACCAGCCCAAGTTGCCCAGCGCACTCTGGGGACCAGTGGTAGCCGTCGAGGGCGCTCCCACGCAGAGCGTTGCCGACCAAGAGGCAATCAAGGCACTATTCCCTAACACCTACGGACTTCCCGAGCTCACCTTCGAGAAGGACACCACCAGCGACAAGAGCAAGATGGAAAGCGACAAGACGCTCAACGTGGGCGTCATCCTCTCGGGCGGACAAGCCCCGGGCGGACACAACGTCATCAGTGGACTGTTCGACGGCCTTAAGGCCCTGAACAAGAAAAACCGTCTTTATGGCTTCCTGATGGGTCCCGCTGGACTCGTAGACCACAACTACAAGGAGCTGACGAAGGACATCATCGACGAGTACCGCAACACGGGCGGCTTCGACATCATCGGTTCGGGCCGCACCAAGCTCGAGAAACCCGAACAGTTCGAGAAGGGTCTCGAAATCATTAAGGAGCTTGACATCCAGGCTCTCGTTATCATCGGTGGTGACGACAGCAACACCAACGCCGCCGTCCTCGCCGAGTACTATAAGGCCAAGGGCGAACCCGTGCAGGTCATCGGCTGGCCCAAGACCATCGACGGCGACCTCAAGAACGAATTTGTCGAAACCTCGTTCGGCTTCGACACCGCCACCAAGGTCTATAGCGAAGTCATCGGCAACATCGAGCGCGACTGCAACAGTTCTAAGAAATACTGGCACTTCATCAAATTGATGGGACGCTCGGCAAGCCACATCGCCCTCGAGTGCGCCCTGCAGACGCAGCCCAGCTACTGCATCATCAGCGAAGAGGTGGAGGCCAAGAAGATGACGCTGCGCGACATCGCCGACGACATCGCACGCGTCGTGGCCCTGCGCGCCGACGAAGGCATGAACTTCGGCACCGTCCTCATCCCCGAGGGCCTCATCGAGTTCGTCCCCGCCATGAAGACGCTCATTGCCGAGCTTAACGACCTGCTGGCTCACAACCCGCAGTTCAGCACCATGACGCGCGAGGCACAGCGCGAGCTCGTCCTCAACAACCTCTCGAAGGAGAACGCGGCCACCTTCGCCACCATCCCGGCTGGCGTGGCACGCCAGCTCACTCTCGACCGCGACCCGCACGGCAACGTGCAAGTGTCGCTCATCGAGACCGAGAAACTGCTCAGCGCCATGGTGGGCAAGCGCCTGGCCTCCATGAAGAAGGAAGGCAAATATACCGGCAAGTTCGCCACCCTGCACCACTTCTTCGGCTACGAGGGACGCTGCGCAGCGCCGTCGAACTTCGACGCCGACTATTGCTATGCACTGGGCTACAACGCCTCACTGCTCATCCACTGCGGTGCCACGGGCTACATGTCAAGCGTGCGTAACCTTGCCGCGCCCAGCGTGCAGTGGAAGGCCGGTGGTATTCCCATCACCATGATGATGAACATGGAGCGCCGCAACGGTGTCGATAAGCCGGTCATCAAGAAAGCGCTTGTCGAGCTTGATGGAGCGCCCTTCAAGGAGTTTGCCGCCCACCGCGAACAATGGGCGCACGAAACCTGTTTCATCTATCCGGGCCCCATCCAGTACTTCGGTCCCGATGAGGTGTGCGACATCACATCACGCACACTCTACTACGAGCAACAAGGCAAATAACTCTTAATATAATAAGGTGTACCCGCACGATGCCGGGTACACCTTATTCTTTTTACCATTAAACTAACCTGCCCTATGAACAAATTCCTCAGCTGCCTGTTTTTCGCCTTCGCTCCGGCACTCGCCTTCGCCATCGAACCCCTTGCCTCGTTCTCGAGCGACGACTTCGAAGGATGGGAATACACGCGTGACGCCAGCGACGTGGCCCTCAACCAGACCAATATCATTCGCCACCGCATCACCCTGTTCCACGACTACGACCGTGGCCTCGACTACACGCTGCTCTCGCCAATGCTCAACGTCGATGGCCTTGAGGCCCTCGAGGTGCAGGCCACGCTCCACAACAACAATAACGGCGACAGCCAATACCAACCCGAAAAAACGTCGCCCACCTTCGAGCTCCTCGATGCCGACCTCAATGTGGTGGCCACCGTCACCATCCCCATCGAGACCAACAAAACCAGCTACAACTTCACCAACACGCTACTCGTGCCCACCGACGCCAAGCAATTGCGGCTGCGCGTAGCCGTGTGGGGCGGTGACGTGCACAACGTGCTCGCGGCCGACCAGGTGACGGTCTTTCCCGCCGACGCACCCATAACGCCCGCCAACGGCGACGTCAACGGCGACGGCGTGCTCAGTGGCGCCGATGTCACCACCCTCTACAACGTGCTGCTCGACGGCGTCGAGGCTGCCGGCAATGCCGACGTCAATGGTGACGGCATAGTGAATGGTTCGGACGTGACCGCGCTCTACACCCTTCTTCTTAATTAGGAACTATAATTAATTAGGAATTAGGAATTAGGAATTGAGTGGCCGCGCCCGGAATGTGAACCCGTTGGTAGGTCGCAAGGAATTAATTCCTAATTCCTAATTCCTAATTAAATCAGTTCCTAATTGAATGAATTCCTAATTAATTTTTTGTTTATCGTAAACGATTGCAAGGCGCAAAATGCACATTTTGAGCCACAAGGTGTTGGTAGTTTTGCAAAAGGACGTACCTTTGCAGCGTTTTTAAGACACTAATGTTGTTATTTATTAATTTAAATTTTAATTATGAACGTTGAAACTATCGGCCTGTGGGCTGGCGCCGTGTGGACCGCCCTGAGCGAAGCCGAGGGTAACCTCGAGCTCAAAGCCATCAAGAAGGCCACGAAGCTTAAAGAAAAAGAATTGTACGCAGCAATTGGTTGGCTCGCCCGTGAAGGCAAGGTCAATGTTGCCGCCGACGAAGAAGCTAAGACAGTTGACGTTACGCTGATCTAATTACAGCTAAGGGAAACTAAAACTCACACGCAACAAAAAACACTGTTTTTATCAAGTTGTGAAGAAAGCAAGTGCGCTGCCCCCGTCTCGGGTGCAGCGCGCTTGCTTTCTCCGATTTGAGATTATGGAAACGATTGCAGGCGGAGAAAGTGCATTTTGTGGGTGAAAATATGTTTTATAACATAAAAACCGTGTACCTTTGCATCAGTTTTCATGGTATTAGTTTTTAAGGTTATGAAATACTGGGCGTCGTGATGACGGTTTTATTTCATTTTGTTTTAAGGTTTATGTTAATGGTAATAAAAAGGTTCAATTAGTTAAGCAATCCTCGGCAGCGATGTCGAGGATACTTTTTTTATCTACCCCAACACAAAAACAACACAAAAAACGCGAATGCGTAAAATTAGCTTTGATAATATAAGGTGAAAGTGAGATTTTTTTCGTAATTTTGTGGATTATAAAAGAGAATTGGTAGTAAAACTACCCGATTTAGTAGTATTCTTAGAGTTATTTACCATATTATTCACCTAATTTTCAAAGTTCATGATGAAGAAATTACTTCTAATTCTGTTCGCGGCGCTCGCGGCAATCGTGCCTGCCCGCGCCTTGGAGACTTTGACCGTATGCAACGGAACGAACACCGACAGCCACGTTCCCGTTTACGGTTACTATCTCGACGACTTTGTGAAGTCCGAGTTCATCATTCCCGCAACCGACCTGACCGACATGAATGGGGGTACCATCTCCAAATTGACCTGGTACTTCTCCTCGACTCCCGCCTCGGAATGGACCAACACGTTCCTCGTGTTTGTCAAGGAAGTGAACCAGACCACACTGAGCGCCTTCAGCGGCACCGATGGTGCCACAACGGTTTACACTGGCACGTTCAATCGTACCGGCAACGAACTAACCATCTCGCTCAATGCGGCTTACACCTACAACGGCGGCAACCTGCTAATCGGTGTGTATGGTCTCACCGATGCCGACTATGTAAGTGCCTCATTCTATGGTATCACCGCCGATAACGGCAGTTCGGGTTGGGGCTACAATGGCAATTCGCTCGACGACGCAAGCTTCAACGCGGCCGCCTTCCTGCCCAAGACCACGTTCACCTACACGCCGGCTGGCCAAACCTTCGTCCATCGACCCACGAACTTGACGGTGAGCGACATCAAGCCAAACAGCGCCACCGTGACGTGGACACCGGGCGCCAGCGAGACGTCGTGGAACTTTGGTTACAAGAAGGCTACCGACGAGCAGTGGACCGAGGAGCAAGTGGCATCGACCTCCTACGACCTTGACTTGCTCAGCAACGGCACCGCCTACGACGTGCGCGTGCAGGCCGTCACTGCCGACGGCACTAGCGAATGGACAGAGACCCAGTTTCAGACGCCGTGCTGCGAGGAGAGCGATATGATCGAAGTTTCCTTCTCACTGACCGACTCCTACGGCGACGGCTGGAACGGCAATGCCATCGAAGTCGTCAACACGGTCACCGGCCTCGTTGAGACCACCCTCACTTGCCCCTCAGGAGTCAAGGTTCCCACCACTTACGACGGCACGCTGCAACTGTGCTCTGGCGTGCTATACAACTTCGTGTGGGTGAAAGGCAGCTATCCCGATGAGCCCAGTTTCGTGTTCTCGGACAGCGAAGGCGAAATCTTTAACTGTGAAACGGGCGATGCCTACGATTATGACGGCGGTGACATCATCTTCTCTTACACGCCGCAGCGCATCCTGTACCCGCGTCCCAGCAATCTCGCAGCCAGCAACGTGACCTACAACAGCGCCGACCTGAGCTGGACGGCGGGCGGCACCGAGACCGCTTGGCAAATCGTATATGACACCAACGCCAACTTCGACCCCGACGGCATCGACCTGATTCCCATCGAGGTAACCGGCACGCCGAGCACCACGCTCACCGGCCTGAGTGTCGAGACCACCTACTACGCCTACGTGCGCGGCAACTATGGCGAGGGCAACTTCAGCACCTGGTGTAGCACGCCCTGCTCGTTCACCACGCTCGAACAATACTCCAAGCCCACCGACCTGGCCATAGACGATGTAAAGGCCACAAATGCTACCGCAAGCTGGACAAGCGAGGCTCCGAACTTCAACGTGCGTTACCGCGAATTTACCGGCCTGTACGAGAGTTTCGAGGGCGGTGCCATTCCCGAAGGCTGGACAATCGTCGATGCTAACGAGGACGGCAAGAACTGGCAGGTGATATAAACAGCCACTTACTTCAGCGGTGGCCTCACCGCCTACGATGGTGACAATGTGGTCATGTCGAGAAGCTATGACAGTTCTGGCGCCTTCACGCCCGACAACTGGCTCATCACTCCCAAGGTGTACCTGGGCGGAGAGCTCAGCTACTGGGTGTTTGGCGACTATGCTTATCCCGAGACCTACCGGATTTATGTCTCTACCACCGGCACCGACATCAACGACTTTGAGCCCCTTACCGGCGACCTGCAGTCGCCCAGTGTAGATGAATGGCAACAAGAGTCATTCAGTCTCGCCGCATACGCCGGCCAGCAGGGCTACATCGCGTTCCGCAACTACAACTGCTACAATCAAGACTTGCTTCTCCTAGACGCCATCCAAGTCACCGGTCCTGAGAGCCCCTGGACTGTGATCGAGAACGTGACGAACCCCGTCACCATCACTAACCTCAACCCCGAAACTAACTATGAGCTGCAAGTGCAGGCCGCCTATAGCGATGGCACCTCGAACTGGACCAAATCAGCAATCTTCACCACGCCCAACCTCATAGCCATGCCCGAGATTGTGAGCATCGAGCCTACCGTGAACAGTGCCACCATTACCTGGAAGGGCGCACAAGACACCTACAACCTGCGCTACCGCAAGAGCCTGGTGCATGGAGGCTTCTTCGATGATTTCGAAAGTGGCGCACTTTACGGCTGGACTAACCTCGACGAGGATGGCGACGGCAACAAGTGGTACCTCTACACGCCGTCCGCTGACGCCACTGATGGTTACGGAAATCCCTATGTATTCGACCACACCTGCGCCACCTCGGCCAGCTACAATGGCAGCGCCCTCACCCCCGACAACTGGCTGATTTCGCCGAAAGTGGAGCTTAAGGGCACCTTCTCGGTGTGGTTGCGTAACCAAGACCCGGGCTATGCCGAGACTTTCGCCATCTACCTGTCAACGACGGGCACCGACCCGGACGACTTCACCACGGTGCTGGTCGATGAGACCCAGGCCCAAAGCGCCTATACCGAGTACACCGCCGACCTGAGCGAGTACAATGGCCAAAAGGGTTACATCGCTATCCGCCACTTCAACACGCGTGACATGTTCCGCCTCAACGTGGATAACTTCCACGTGCAGAGCGCTCCCGACACTCCCGCTGGTGAATGGGTGGTGGTGGAGAACGTCACTTATCCCTACACTATTGAGGGCCTTGACGGCGACACGAGGTACGATGTCGAAATCCAAGGTATTATCGACGATGATAACACTACCGAGTGGACCGAAATCCAGTGGTTCGAGACCGAGAGGGCTCCCATGACGCTTGCCGAAGCACTCGCTGGCAAGCCCGGCGAAGTGACTATCACTAGCGACATGAAGGTGATGGTTTCTACAACCGACTTCTCTTCGGTCACCGACGGCGAGGGCAACTGGCTCATCGTGTTTGCCAATGACCTTGCCGAAGGCGATGTGATTGCCAACGCACAGGGTATCATCACGCTTGGTGCAAATCCCATGATGACAATCAACAGCTACGATGAGAGCGAGGCCATCATCAATGTGCCCGACAAACGTCTCGACCTGGCCAACATCCACCGCGAGTCCATCACCGAGCTCAAGTCGGGCGAGGTGCTCACCTTCGTGGGCTACTACAACGCCGAGACCGGTGAAATTTGCGCCTTCAGCCCCAACACCGAATACGGCGGCCTGCACATTGGTGTGAGCACCTATTACATGACGGGCTCGATTGTAGAAGGCAAGCAACAAGCATTCACCGCCATGGCTTGGCTGCGCGAGGCTTGGGATGAGAGCGAGACTCCCAACGGCATTGCCGCCCACGCTCCCGCCCGCGTGGCACAAGACGACGATCAGGCATTTGAAAACGTCATGGCCTACATCACCGCCGCTTCGGTGCCCACTGGCATCGACGCCGTGAAGGCCCTCGACGGCAAGGAAATCCAAGGCATCTACAACGTGAACGGCCAGCGTGTGACGCGTCCCGAGAACGGCGTGTATATCATCCGCTACACCGACGGCACCGCCGCCAAGGTACGCTTCTAATTAGATTTATAGTTAGGCTACCGGGAATTCACGTTTCCCCATAATAAAAGCGGCATCCTTGTGAATGCCGCTTTTTTAATTGAGAATTATTAATTAGGAATTGGGGTATCGCAAAACAAACCTTGCGAAATTCCATCTAGATAATAATTCCTAATTTCTCATTCCTCATCCCTAATTAATTACACGCCCCACTGCTGTTGGGCAAGACGGCGATAGTTATTGTAACGCCACTGGGCGTTCTCCTTGGCGGCGGCGAAGAGCTCTTCGGCCTCCTCGGGATATTGCTTCACAACCGATGCATAGCGCACCTCACCCTTGAGGAAGTCGATGAACTTGTCCCAATCAGGCTCTTTGCTGTCGAGGGTGAAGGGATTCTTGCCTTCCTTCTCGAGTTCGGGGTTGTAACGCCACAGGTGCCAGTAGCCACATTCGACGGCCTTCTGTTCCTCTTGTTGCGACTTGCCCATGCCGGCCTTGAGGCCATGGTTGATACAGGGTGCGTAAGCGATAATCACCGAAGGTCCGTCGTAGGCCTCGGCCTCGCGAATAGCCTTCAGCGTCTGCTGGTTGTCAGCGCCCATGGCCACCTGTGCCACATAGACGTAGCCGTAGGTAGAGGCGATGAGACCCAGGTCTTTCTTGCGGATGCGCTTGCCGGCAGCGGCAAACTTGGCAATGGCGCCGAGCGGGGTGGCCTTCGAGGCCTGGCCGCCGGTGTTGGAATAGACCTCGGTGTCAATGACGAGGATGTTCACGTTCTTGCCGCTGGCAATGACGTGGTCGAGGCCACCGAAACCGATATCGTAGCTGGCGCCGTCACCACCCACAATCCACTGCGAACGCTTGACAAGATATTGCCCAAGGGCCTTGATTTGCTCCTCAAGAGGATTGTTGCAAAGCTCGAGGGCGGTCATAATCTTGTCGCTGAGTTCGCGGCTGCGGTCGCCGTCGTTCTTGTTCTCGAGCCACTCACGATAGAGAGCCTTGTTCTCATCGCTCACGGCTTCGCTCTCGATGGCCTGCTTAACGAGGTCGGTGACACGGATGCGCATCTTCTCGTCGGCGATGGTCATACCAAGACCGAATTCGCAGAAGTCCTCGAAGAGCGAGTTTGCCCAAGCGGGGCCGTGACCCTTCTCGTTGGTAGTATAAGGCGTGGAGGGCACCGAAGCTGAATAGATGGAGCTACAGCCCGTAGCGTTGGCCACCATTTCACGGTCACCGAAGAGCTGCGAAATGAGCTTGAGGTAGGGCGTTTCGCCGCAACCCGAGCAAGCGCCGCTGAACTCGAAGAGCGGTGTGGCGAACTGCGAGTTCTTCACATTCTGCTTGATATCGACGAGGTGCTGCTTGCTCTTGACGTTCTGTACACAGTAGTCCCAAAGTTTCTGGTCCTCTTCGTGACCCATGAGGGGCACCATTTCGAGGGCTTTCACGCCCTTCTTGCCCGGGCACACGTCGGCGCAGTTGCCGCAGCCGAGGCAGTCGAGCACGTCAACAGCCTGGACAAACTTGAGTCCGGTGAGCGTCTTGCCGATAGCCGGCAGCAGGTCGGCCTGAGCGAAGGGCGAGGCGGCAGCCTCTTGCTCATCGAGGAGGAAGGGACGGATGGCGGCATGGGGACAAACGAAAGCACACTTGTTGCACTGGATGCAATTCTCGGCTTTCCACACGGGCACGAAGGCGGCAACGCCGCGGCGCTCGTAAGCTGCTGTACCGGCATCCCAAGTACCGTCCTCACGGCCAGTGAAGGCGCTCACGGGAAGGAGGTCGCCGTTTTGTGCGTTGATGGGTCGCACCACATTATTAATAAATGCGGGAGCGTTGTCGTCGAAGCCATTCTCTACGGTGAGTTCTGCCCATTCGGGTTTCACCTCGAGCTGCTCATAGTCGCCGCCGAGATCCACGGCCTGATAGTTCTTGTTGACGACATCCTCGCCCTTGCGTCCGTAGGACTTGACGATAAATTTCTTCATCTGCTCCACGGCGAGCTCAACGGGGATGACCTCGGTGATGCGGAAGAAGGCACTCTGGAGAATGGTGTTAGTGCGGTTGCCCAGCCCAATCTCCTGGGCAATCTTGGTGGCATTGATGTAATAAACCTTGATATCGTTGGCAGCGAAGTATTGCTTCACCTTTGCCGGCAGATTCTTGGCGAGTTCCTCACCCTCCCACACAGTGTTGAGCAGGAAGGTGCCGCCCTTCTGGAGGCCGCGCGTCACATCGTACATGTGGAGGTAAGCCTGCACGTGGCATGCCACGAAATTGGGCGTGGTCACGAGGTAGGTCGAGCGGATGGGGGTGTCGCCAAAACGCAGGTGCGAGCAGGTGAAACCGCCACTCTTCTTACTGTCATAGGAGAAATAAGCCTGGCAATACTTGTCGGTGTTGTCACCGATGATTTTCACCGAGTTCTTGTTGGCACCCACGGTACCATCGGCACCCAGGCCGTAGAACTTGGCTTGGAAGATGCCCTTGCCACCCATGGCCACCTCTTCCTTGAGGGGCAGCGAGGTGAAGGTGACGTCGTCCTCGATGCCGAGGGTGAACTGGTTCTTGGGCACGGGCAGCGACAAGTTCTCATAGACCGAGAGGATTTGTGCCGGCGTGGTGTCCTTCGAGCCGAGGCCATAACGGCCGCCCACGATGAGAGGCGCGTTCTCGGCACCATAGAAACAGTCTTTCACGTCGAGATAGAGAGGCTCACCCACGGCGCCCGGCTCCTTGGTGCGGTCGAGCACGGCGATGCGCTTGGCGGTGCTGGGCACGGCGGCCAGGAAGTGCTTGGCGCTGAAGGGACGATAGAGGTGTACGGCGACAAGACCCACCTTCTCACCACGCTCGGTGAGGTAGTCGATGGTTTCGCGGATGGCCTCGGTGACCGAACCCATGGCGATGATGACGCGGTCGGCATCCTTTGCTCCATAGTAGTCGAAGAGGCCATATTTGCGTCCCGTGAGCTCGTTGATTTTGTTGATATACTCTTCCACGATGCCCGGAATGGCGGTGTAGTAATCGTTACACGACTCACGATGCTGGAAGAACACGTCGGGGTTCTCGGCAGTACCGCGCGTCACCGGCTTGTCGGGATTCATGGCACGACGACGGAAATCGGCAAGGGCTTCACGGTCGAGGAGCGGAGCGAGGTCGTCCTGGTCGAGGGCTTCCACCTTCTGAATTTCGTGCGAGGTGCGGAAACCGTCAAAGAAGTTGACAAAGGGTACGCGTCCCTTGATGGCGCTCAAGTGGGCCACGGCGGCCAGGTCCATCACTTCTTGCACCGAGCCCTCGGCAAGCATGGCGAAGCCCGTCTGGCGGGTGGCCATCACGTCCTGGTGGTCGCCAAAGATGCACAGGGTGTGCGAGGCGAGGGTGCGTGCGCTCACGTGGAAGACACCGGGAAGCAACTCACCTGCAATCTTGTACATGTTGGGAATCATCAGCAGCAAGCCCTGCGAAGCTGTGTAGGTAGTGGTCAAGGCACCGGCCTGCAGCGAGCCGTGGACGGCACCTGCGGCACCTGCCTCGCTTTGCATTTCCTGGACAAGCACTGTTTCGCCGAAGATGTTTTTACGTCCTGCGGCGGCCCATTCGTCGACGTGCTCGGCCATGGTTGAAGAGGGAGTGATGGGGTAAATGGCGGCCACATCGGTAAACATGTAACTGATGTGGGCTGCAGCCTGGTTACCATCACAAGTCATGAATTTCTTCTCTTTGCTCATAATAGTTGTTATGAATGTTTAGGAAAAAGTGATATAATGAATTAGTTTTTTAGTTTTCGATTGTAGGCTATTTTTACGATAGTTTTTTCAATCCGCAAAGATAAGCATTTTTCGCCGCAAAAGCAAATAAAAGTGACCTGTTGATTGTTGTGTGAAGTCAACTGGCAATTGCAAAATTATGAAAAATATTTGTTAAACATAGCGATCGGAGTCAAGAATCCGAGTTTTTCTCTTGGCCTGAGGTTGAGTTTTCGTTGAATCTCGTCAATATCTTCATCTGTAAAGAGGTC
>JAGCUP010000085.1 GCA_017962765.1 Muribaculaceae bacterium
ATTTAATTAAAGTTGCAGAAGAGGCGTTCGCCACAGGCAAAAAGCACGAGGAGTTCTTCCCGGGCGACACAATCACAGTGGCTTATCGCATCAAGGAGGGTAACAAAGAGCGTATCCAGCAGTATCGTGGTGTGGTCATCAAAATCGTCGGTGAGGGCGAGAAGAAGCGTTTCACCGTCCGCAAGATGAGCGACAACATCGGTGTGGAGCGTATTTTCCCGCTCGAGTCGCCGTTTATCGACAGCATCACCATCAACAAGCATGGCCGCGTGCGCCGCGCAAGGATTTACTACCTGCGCAAGCTCACCGGTAAGAAGGC
The DNA here is from genome assembly GCA_017962765.1 of Muribaculaceae bacterium. Taxonomy (GTDB): domain Bacteria; phylum Bacteroidota; class Bacteroidia; order Bacteroidales; family Muribaculaceae; genus Sodaliphilus. The sequence continues at coordinate 320 of JAGCUP010000085.1, forward strand.
TCGTATCAAGGAGCGCCGTTACTTCGTCAAGAAGGAAGACAAGGCGTAATCCCCTTCATCCCGACATTGTTAACACAAGCCCCCGCCATCACGACCGATGGCGGGGGCTTCGTTTGTTTTGGGCGGAATAGCGTATAGCGTTGCTACCTTGATTGTCAATATGCGTAACTTGAAATAATCAATAGACCACTACCTTTTTCCCGCAATGAATATAAATACCAGGGGCAGGATTCTTTGTGGGTTGTCCCAGCAGATTGTAGTATAGTTCATCATTGGCCATGTGAGCGTCAATACTCTCAACGCCGGTGATGATATCGCTGGTAGTCGCGGTGACGGGATAAATCTCGAATAGGTTGCTTGGCTCCGTGGTTTTCGGCTCAACCCTCTTGGGCGACGGCTTGGGCGTTTCAATCACCTTTATTACCGCTATCATCTCATAGACTGTGCCGTTTACCAGCGCATCCCCCTTGTAGAGTTCAGTATTGACGCTCACGGCACCGCTCAGGTCTAACGGATTGTTCGTTCCATCCTTTTGCGGGACATACAACACGCCATCTTGATATACCCCCCATTTAATTTTAGCATACTCCTGCGGCTTTGGTGGCATGAGGAAAAATGTTTCTTGTGCCACAAAGTTAGCCGGATTGTAGCTGTTGGGAGTATATTCTTTCGTGATCCCTCCCACAGGGTGCTCCTTGACGGTAAGCTTGGGATTCTGCACATTGAGTAACGTGCCTTTCACACCTGTGATGATATGTCCCAGTAATGAGGCCTTCTCACTGGCAGTGACTGGCTCGACAAGTGCGATTTCAACCCAGTTGCTTTGATCAAAATTACTGGGGTCGTCGAAATCCTCTTGACTGCCGGTAGGCACGTATGGCGGTTGGCTCTTTTGGGCGAAACCGTTGTCATCTTTGGCTAACAACATTGTGCCATCATCGTTTATGTAAACGCAAGTCAGGGCCTCATTAATCGCATAGACTCCATCAACCTTACCTTCGGACACTATATCGGCAAGCGACACCGGCTTTGAGGCAAGGCATTGCGTGTCGGGGCCGTTGTGCGCCTCGTATTCCATGTCGGTCATTTCGGAGAACTTGCACTCTACTAGTCCTCCCTCGAAATTGTCGTCGGCCTCAACAACGAATGTGAACACGGGGCCGTCATCAGCCTCCAATGCCAATACCAGATTGGGTGAATAAGCCGTAATCAACAGCGAGCCATCGCCACCCACCACGAAATCGCCTAAGTAGGGCCAACCATTCTTGCGGCCGTCGGGGATCCTATCGGTGGGGACGATGTAATCCTCCTCATCCTCATTAAAGACAAAGCTCAATCCTGCGGGCAAGTATATGTTGACTTGGATGCTATAATAATCTTGAGTGCTGTGCAGGTTCAGTTCCAGCTCTTTCTGCTCTCCTGGGGAAATCGAAAAGTCGTTGATATAGAACTTGTCGGTAGTTACATTGGCACTGAAAACCACGAAGGGTATCCATAGTGCAAATAATGTCAAAAATTGTCTCATAATTGCTACAATTTATTGTAAATGATTGCTATGATTCGCGTCACATCGACCATGGTGAATTGAGAGTCGTTGTTAACATCGGCAGCCTTTGGCACAAATACGGGAACTGGGTTGTTGTAAATATGGGCCAGTAACGTCGTCACGTCGGCCATTGTCACGCGCCCGTCGTTGTTCACATCGCCAAGAAGCCAGTTGATGATTTGGAATGTTGTCTGCTGGTCGGTGCCGGCGAATTTGTTGGTTAGGGCCGACGTGCCGAGGCTGATAGAAGTGGCGGCTACCGTATAGTCTCCAGCGGTAGCATCCTCGGTCATCGTGAAACGCAACGTGCCCACTTCGCCCTCGCCACTGGCAATTTCGGCGTTCGAGAGCGAATAGATGAACACGCGGGCGGTGCCATTGCCCAGGTCGCGCCACATCATCGTGAAGCCCGTGCCCCGGTCGGTGGGCTCGAAAGTCGGTGGCGTTTCGAGGCATTGTGCCGGGTAGGCCACGTCGAACTGCAAGCCGTTGATGGGGTCATAGTTGCTCATGTCGATGTGCACCAGCACGTCGTCGCCCTTGTAGGTGTCATCGACACGCAACGACAGATAGTTGGGCGCGAAGCGGGAGCCCGTCACCTTAATGTTGTGCAGCCTGTGGTCGGGGTCATTGCTGTAGAGCTGCATCCACGACTCGAAGGGTGCTTCTTCCAGGCCGTCGTAACTCACGTGGAGCGTGACGCTGGCGTTGCGCGTAAGCACAATGGGCATCGTTTCGGTGATGGCAAATCCGTCGTGGTCGAACACCACGCGGTCAAGGCTCAGCGGGGCATTGCCGTAGTTGCGCACCGTCACCGTGCCTTGGGCAACTTGTGTTACGGGTGTGGCTCCCAAATTGAGCGTGGTGGGAGCGTTGAGTTGCGGGCTGGCGATGGTCACGTAACCACGGTATTTCGCGCTGAGCACGTCGATGTCCTCGCCGCGGTAGTTGGCGGTGAGAACCGCCTTTGACGCCTCGAGGTAGGTGCTGTTACGTCCGCTGAGCACCACGTCGAAGGTGGCGATTACGCCGTCCTCGCCGCTGAAGGTGCCGCCGCCCAGCGAATAGGCTATCGCCGTGAGGTGCCCGTCCTTATGGGTGGCGAGCAGACTATGGTCGCCCTTGCGGTCGCTCAGGGCGAACGAGCCATCGACATATTTCAGTTGGGTGGGCAGGTCGAACTCGAACTGGAAGCCGGTGATGGCATCCATGTTGTTCACCCGCAGGCTGATGGTCACGGTGTTATCTGCGATGCCGCTGGCGTTCTCCACATGGAGCTCGTTGACGGCAAACGGGTCGGCAACGACACGGATGGTGTTGATGCCCGCCACGTTGTCGCTGAGCAAACGCACCGTCTCGCTGATGGCACCACGCTCCACCGGCGAGTAGGTAAGGTCAACGCTGGCGCTCGAGCCGGCGGCAATCACCAGCGGGAACGCCGTGGTGCTCGTCAGCGTTGCCACGCTCGGGTCGATGCCGGTCACGGTGAGCGGAGCGTTACCCACGTTGGTGACGCTCACGCTGCGGTGATACACATCGCGGATGGGCACATGGCCGAAATCGACCTCGCGCGTCGAGAGCTGCGCCTTGGGCGCGCTGATGGTCACCGACCCGGCTGTCGTCGTGGCTGTGACGGTGTTGCCGTCGGTGCCGGTGGCGATGATGGAGCTGCTCACCAACGGCACCGTGGCTGGTTCGCTGCCGAGCCTCACCCTGAAGGTGAGCAGTTCACCGTCGTTGCCGCTTATGGCGTCCATATTGAGCGACCACACCATGATGTTGAGCACGCCGCCATTCACACCCACGGTGACACTGTGGGTGGTGGCGGCACGGGCGCTGAGCGCCGCGCTACCCTCCACCACGGTGATGTCGTCGGTAATTGGTATGCGCAGCTGCAGGGCACTCGCCGCGTCGTCGTTGGTGAGCGACACGGCCAGCGTCACCTCATCGCCGGGCGAACCCGTAACGACGGGCAGCGTGACCACGTTGGCCGCCTGAGCGGC
>JAGCUP010000086.1 GCA_017962765.1 Muribaculaceae bacterium
GGCATAGCTGTTGGTGCTGATCATCACCTTCACGTCGCTCTTGATAAGCACGTTGCCTTCTTCACCGGCGAGGGCCTCGGCGAGGGTCACGCCCTGCTCGTCCCAACCGGTGATGGTGAGCTTCTTGTCGGCGCTCACGGTGAAGGTAAGGTCACCACTGCCGTTAACTTCAAAGTTTTGGCCCGTGGTTGTCAGCTGGATGTCAGTGCACCAGTCGGGATGCACAATGTGAGTCGATTGCTGGCTTTCGCCGCCGTACCAGTTGTCGTTTGCGTCGATAAACTTGAACTGAGCGCCATTCTCAATGCCTTCGATGGTAATCGAATAGCTACCGTCCTCGGCATTATAGGCCATCTCGCGCTTATCCGTAGCCCAGTTGGTGAACGAGCCGGCAATGTACATCGGCTCAACAGGCACCACGATGTCGCCCTCCACTTGGAAGAGGGTCATGTCCTTGTTGACGATAAACTTGTAGTCGCCTGCGGGAATCTGGAAAGACTTGCCAGCGCCGTCAGCGTCGCCAAATGCCACGAGGGCAATGCCGTCCTGGTTGTCGGCGGTCACCTCAAAGTTAGTATAGGCTGCAGCGGCGCCACCCAGACGCAGTGCGTTAGTCTCTTCCCAGCTGTTTCCGAAACCCTTGGTGAGGCTGAAGTAAGCCCACTTCGAGTCTTCGTTCAGGCCAGCGTGCACGTTGAGCTCATATTGCTCGACCTCGGCATTGTAGGTCATCTCGGCACCCACATTATATTCCCAGTTGTTGCCGTTCACCTCGCCCAGCACATACAGGCTGGGAATAGGCGTGGTGATATTGATGGTATAAACCTCAGCCTTCGACATATCGTTGGGAATCACGGTCACAGTGATGACATAACCACCTTCAATGGCATTCACGCTCTTAAGCAGGTAAGAATAAGCACCTGTCTTTGTCACGGTCACATCGTCCTCGGTGAACTCACCGGGAGCCTCCACATTGTAAGTGTGCGTAGCGGCATTAAACGCGAAGTTGTCGATACCATTGATTGTGATTCCTGTAACCTCGCCATTGTAAACCAATTCCATGTCATCAACCCACACTTTGTCACCCTTGCTTCCTTGGCCAGGGTCAGCATTGGTCGATACCGTAATGAGGAGCGCATCAGGCTTCACGCTGGTATAGCCAGTGAAAGGAATGTTATACTCCGTCCATCCACCAGTAGGAATAGTGTTGTTCTTTGCTTTGGCGGTCACGTTGGTGTACCCTTTATCCTCAGGATCCTGATAATAGCTACCATCAAAAAGGATGGCACTCACCGTAGCAAAAGGATGGCTGCCATTTGCAGTTTTTTGTGAGAACTTAATCCACGTCTTAAGAGCATCAGGACGACCTACAATGTTGGTGTAATAGGGGTCGCCGTTTTTATCGGTAGCGCTGCTCGACTTATCCATCTCACTGTGGTTGCTGACATCGGCGGCAGTGCGACTACCAGCATTTAATTGACCCGTTGTCATGGTACCGTTAGCAACAGTACCTAATGCGCTGCCCGAAGTGAGCAATGCACTATAAGAGCCAGAGTGTTTTTCATCACCATCTTTAGCTAAAGACATTCCCGCAACACCCACGAGAGATGACATCGCACCTTTGCAACTCTTGAACCCATGCCAATGGTCGGGTTCGCCACTAGTAGCTTTCCAAGCCTCAAAGTTGCCATTAGGAATCTGATAGCCTTCGTTAGCGCCAAATTTATTAACAAAACCAGCATTGCTGGTAAAACTTACATTGATGGTTTGATCCAACATCTCCATATAGATGTCAATATTGGTGTACATGGCGCCTCCCTTGAACAAGGTTACCATATTGATGGGCACCTGTCCCAAAATTGGGCCAAGCCAAAAATCCACCCCTTCAAGGTTGCCCTCTTCAATCAAAATGCCCTGGTTTACCTTGAGCATAGTGGCATCGTCTTGAGCTATGCCATTGGTGGTGAGCACAATATTTCCAACAGGAATGTCCTCTAGCACGAAATTATTGATACTCAGCGTGTAGCTATTGCTGCCATTATCCACAACGCTGATAGTGGTATTTGACGAAATGATGTCTCCGTCAACATTAACCACCAGTGTGCCGGTATAGTCCGTGCCCATGGCTGTGAGGCTCATGGCTGCAACTGCAAAAAATGTGAATAGTTTTTTCATTGTTAAAGCGTTAAATAATTATATGTTAATTTCCCTAATTTGCAACAAAAATTATTGGAGCAGGATGTTATAGAGAGCAGTCACATCGGCACCACTCACCACGCCGTCGCGGTTCACGTCACCCGGCTCGTAGGTATCGCCACTGCCTTCAACGTTAGTAAAGTTGACGGTAATCAATTGTTCGAGGGCGGTTTCGGTCATGTCAATATCGATGTCAACGTTGATGTCTTTCTCATCAAATTGAGCTGCCATCAAAATGGGCACGCCGCCATATTCGTCAAGAATGGGACCCAGCCAGAAGTCAATGTCCTCACGGTCACCAGCAGGGATATGAACCACTTCGACCCTAGTCATGGTCGTTTTGCCAGCCACAGTAACGCCGGGAACATTCTCAAGCACAATATTACCCACACCGATGGTGGTGTCTTCGGTGTCGAGCACAAAATTCATAATCGAGAAAGTGTAAGCCTCTTCGCCATTATCAGTAATGGTAACGGTGGCTTCTTGTGTGCTACTTGAACCGTTAATTGATACGGTGAGCTTGCCTGTGTAGTCCTTAGCGGCCATCGTCATGGCGGCACAGGCTACCAACATAAAGGTAAAAATCTTTTTCATACGCATAAAAATTAATTATAAGTACTTGTTATTAATGTTATTTCGTTAGTTGATTCGATAGCTGATGCCCACTATGCCATAGATGGGCCGAAGCGTTTGCTCAATGGTGGTGAACTGCTTCTTGAACGTGCCGCTCACGCCCCACTGCAAGTCGGCATAGAGGCCGAAGTGGTTCGAGAATTGCCAGTCGGCACCCACATCCACTCCCCATTGCAGGTCGCGCATGTCGTTGCTGAAGTCATAGTCGCCGCGCTCGTTTTTTTCAGTACCCAAATTCACTTTTGGCCCCGTATAGTCATCCACACGCAGATAGCCGTCGTAGGCATAACCACTAAAATTCTTTGCGGTGAGTATCGACACATAGGGGCCCGCCTTGATATTCACCTTGTTCACGCGGAACGTGGCCTGCAAGGGCACCGTGAACATCCACTGCGTGATTTGGGTATCGACTTTTCCGCGGAAATAGCCAGCGAGCGTCTCGCCGCCCTGCTTGATTTCCATGTGGTAGTTCTTCACATCGGCGTCGATGTGCATACCCTTGTTCTCAAAGCGGATGCCTGCGAGAATGCCCCAGTGGTCACCGATTTGACGATTGGCATCCACACCAATCGACATATTGGGCTGTAACGAAAATTTATTGAGCGAACGAATAGTGGCAGGCATGGGTAGCGGCGCGTTTCCACCAATGCCATATCCCAAACGCCAATAGAACTTCATGTCGTCGAGCAACGTGGTCTGTGCCATCGCCGTGAGGGCCATAACCACCATTGCCATCAATATGTAGATACGTTTCATCGTTTCATTCTTTTTTACAGTGTCACCCTTAACCCTTCCTACTCTTCTTTCTCAGTATAAATCCTCACTTGATCCACCCATAGTTCACTGCCTATGGCACCCTCAAACGAGGCTCCCTCGATGCTCGACGAGAACACCATGGTGAGATTATAGCCACGGTTCATAAGCAGTTCCTCGTCAATTTCCTCCTTGTAGTTGAATGGTATCTCGAAGGATGTCCATTCGCTTGTGGTCTCAGTCTTAGGAATACGTGCGATTGCCACAATTTGTGGGCTGCTGAGCACATTGTCACCAAAGAGCACCACAGCGTTGCCGTTGGCGTCATGGTTGCGATAGAGCACAGCATAGATGTCGCCCTGGTCCTTGCGTTCGGGGTGTTGCTTGCGTTCCTTGTCGGTGAACACCTCACCTGGGTGGTACTTATACCATCCGGTGACTTTGGTGGGCTTTTGAGTAAAGGCGATGCCAAAACGCGTGGCCTTAAGCGGTTCCATAGCCGCCACCGAAATATCAAACTCTCCCAAGAACATATTACCGGCAGCGATAGGCTTTCTCGCCATAATGCCGAATTGGCCCGTGTCACGGGTAATCAGGTGCACGCAAAATCCTTCGTAACCATTCGGGTCGGGCACCGTGGGGAACTCATCGGCCTTTGCTTTCGACTTACTTATTTTGAAACCGGCATTGCCAGTGGCCCAGTCGTCGCCCAATGTGCCATCGGCCAACGTGTTGTGCCACACATAGAATTGGTTAAATTGATGGTCGAGTTCAAAGTGCTCAAAATTGAATTCTAGCACCTCGGTCACTGTGTGGGTGATACGACGGAAGACAACAGTGTAGGTGCGGTGCGTATTGCCGTCCTGTGAGGTCACCACGTAGGTCACGGGGCCTTGCGAAAAGTCGTGCACACTGCCGCTGGCCGGTACGATGGTAGCGCCCTCGGTGACGACGAAAGTGGGGGCAAGTGCCGTCAGGTCGGCGGTACCGCGCACCTCGAACGTGATGGTCGTTTGGTCGCTAAGCACGTCGATGGTAGCATCGGTGGCATTATAGAAGAATGCTTCGGGGTCATCGACGGTCAGCGTAGCTTGCTCGATGTCGGCCTCGGCATTCAGGGGTTCTTCCTTGAAACAGGACACCAGCAACATCAGCATCACGCCGAGCAGGGTCCCCCGCAGGAAAATATTTTTATAAATCATGAATTATTACCTTATTAATATAAAAAACGCCGCAAAGGTAAGCAATTTTTTTCAAATAAGCAAACACCGCATCGCAACACCCTTAAAATGAACACACAAACCCTTCACAAGCCATCCCTGGCCCGCGAAAGAACCCCCGCTGGCACAATCAGTCAGAAGGTCGCGAGCCACCCGGCTCGCGAAAGCTCACTGCTCAAACCTCAAACCTCAAGGCTCAAGGCTCATTGCTCATTGCTCATAAGCTCTTTCACCACCTCGGCGGCAAGCACGAGGCCCGCGGCCGCCGGCACAAAGGCGTTGCTTGCCGGCACACGGCGCGACTCCTCGTCGCACCCGACCCCCGGCTCAGGCTCTCGCGGCAGCTCCAAGCTGCACACGCACTTGAAATGGGTGATACCCTCGCGCTTCAACCGCTTGCGCATGATGCGCGCCAGCGGGTCGTGGCGCGTATCGGCGATGTCCATGACGCGGAACGCCGTCGCGTCCAGCTTGTTGGCGGCACCCATACTGCAAATCACGGGCACGCCGAGGCGCGTGCAACGCCTCACCAGCTCCATCTTCGCGGCCACGGTATCGACGCAGTCCACCACATAGTCATACACCGAAAAGTCCACCTCGTCGGCATTCGACGGCAGGAAGAACAGGTCGTGTGCCGTCACGCGACATGCGGGGTTGATGTCGGCCACGCGTGCGGCCGCCACCTCCACCTTCTTCATTCCCAAGGTGCTGCGAAGCGCCAACAGCTGGCGGTTCAAGTTGGTCACGCTCACTACATCGGCATCGAACAGGTCGAGGGCGCCCACGCCGCTCCGTGCCAGCACCTCCACCACATGGCCGCCCACACCGCCCAGCCCGAACACGGCCACGCGGCATGCCGCCAGCCGCTCGAGCGCTGCGTCGCCCACGAGGCGCCGCGAGCGTGCCAGCCAGTCGTCACCTTTTTCCATGAATAATCACTCGCTTTGCGGCACCCATACGTAAGCGCCGATATCAATGCCGTCGCGTGCCCAGCGGTCCTGCCCGTAGCGGTCGTAGCGCGCGCTCTCGGGACACAGGCTGCGGTTGCCGGCTGCAATGGCGTCGCTGGTGTTGCGTAGACGGTAGTCAAAGATGTATTTCTCGCGTTCGGTGAAGAACTTAGGGTCGGCTTCCCACTTGCAGTTAATGAAATTGTCATCATCGCTGCCCCTACTCTTGAACAGGCAGTTGCGGAAATAGATATCATACCCCGTGAACTCGCCGATATTCAGCTCCTCAATGTTGCCGTAAAAGATGCAGTTGTCGAACTGGGCCCGCAGCGGTTCTAGCTTCTTCTCTTCGTCCTGGATAAACACGGCCATTATCGGCCCGTCAATCGCGGCAAACAGGTAATAGTTGGCCAGCGTGCAGTTCACAAAGTGCACACGGCCTGCCAGCACCGCAAAGATGCTGCTCGCTGCATCGCTCAGCTCGGTGCCTTCGGCCTCCACACGCGCGTTGACTGCCATGAGCACCGTTGACGAGCTGTTGCGCAACACGCAGTTGAACAGGTGTAACGAGCGCACAATCGGGTTGTTGCCCACCACAATGATGCCCTCCTTCGAACCGCGCATGTTCACGTAGCTCATCTCATTGCCCGTGCTACCCGGCTCGATGAACACACCGCCCCACTGGCCGCTCATGATGTCGAAACTGAACATGCCCACCACGTGGTCCAAGCGGTCGCCACGGAACTCGATGGGCTGCTCGCGGCTGCCCTTGGCCAGCAACTTGCCCTCGACCTTGAGCGCCGCCTTATCGTGGAACAGCATGCGCGTGCCGGGAGCCAGCGTGAGCGTAGCACCCTTCGCCACCCGCAACGTGTCGTAGATGAGATAGGGCTTCTTGTCGTTGAACGTCGTGCTCTTGCTTATCGTGGCATCGGCCAGCACGTTCACGTCCTGGCCCCACGCCGTCACCACCAGCGTCTGCGTCACCCCGTTGGTGACAAACTCTATGCGGTCTTTCACCTCGAAAGGCTCGTCGACACCCTTGGCATCGACCACGCTCTCGACAAACACGAAGATGCTGTCCTCGCCGCGAATCGCGATGTCGTGGAGCTCGTCGCCCTTCACGCCGTCCACGTTGAGGTAGAAGTGCGCGCCCGTGCCGTCGTTGCTCTCAATCTTAATCGACGAGATGTTCACCTGCTTCTTGCTGCGGTTATACACCACAAACTGCTTGGTGGGGGTGCCTATCGCAGTGATGACCGTGTCAAACTTGACCGAATCGACCGAGAACGACAACACGTCGCTCGGGCTCGTCGTGAAATCGTCGTTGATGCACGACGTGGCCCACATCGCCGCACACGCGGCCAGGGCCATTATCCATAGCGAATAAATTGGTTTCTTTGTCATGACATTAAAATAACGGCAAGGACTAACCTTTTATTATCTTTACGAAATCTATAAACCCGAATCGGTCATTAGAAATCATGTCAGAACAGAGTTTAGTTTGAGCAGATTGCTGTTAGTGAAATCGAAGACATAGCGGGCTATGGCAAGATTTCAGTGGCAGCAAGATGCCAAAATAAAGCTGTTATGGCATGATTAGGGGAAAAAGAACACATATTACCGCTCTAATGACC
>JAGCUP010000087.1 GCA_017962765.1 Muribaculaceae bacterium
CACGTGTGCATCTTCCTCCGTGGTGAACAGCTACGCCGTGGCCCCGCCCGTGTGCAAAGAATACACGTTCTACAGCTATAACGGCGAGCTCCATGTGCCTTCGGGCGCGATGGCGGCGTATTTCTTGGCACCTGTATGGCAGAACTTCACCAACCTGAAGGCAGACCTCACCGACAAGGTGACACTGGAGGAGACCGAGGTGCAAATGCTGAAGGGCGAAGAGTTGCAGCTCAGCGCCACCACCATCCCCGAAACCGCCGCGCTGACGTGGGGCACGACCGACCCGTCGGTGGCTGTTGTTGACATAAGCGGCAAGGTGACGGCAACGGGCGTCGGCGAGTGCGACATTTACGCGTCGCTGGTCAATAACCTGGCGGTATATACGACTTGTCACATTGATGCCCACAGTAGTGCCGCCATCACATTGCCAATCGACTTCTTGACAATCCGTCCCAACACAATTGCGACCCTCACGCCGATGTTTGACCCCGAGCCAGTCAACATTGTAGCCACGTCAAGCGACCCGAGCGTGGCAATAGCACGCGTTGTCAAGAAGAACAATTCCTCGACTCGCGCACTAGTTGCCAGCGACAAGCAGGTGCAGGTGCTAGGCATCACTCAAGGCACGGCCACCATCACCGTGGCCAGCACCGATGGGCAGTCCGTACCCGCCACTTGCGAGATTACCGTGGTGGCCCTCGAGCCCACCGACAGTATTACTCACGACAAGCACAACCCGGCCGAATACATCTCGGGCACGCTGCCAGTGCTCTATGTCAACACCGAAGGGGAGAAGGAAATTATCTCTAAAGATGAATACCTCGAAGGCTCTTACTACCTCGATACCCATGGACTCGAGGGCTACGAAAACATAGGCTCGGCCGAGGCACCGCTCGCCCTGCAAATTAAGGGTCGCGGCAATTTCACCTGGGGATACGACAAAAAGCCCTATCGACTCAAATTCGACAAGAAAGCCTCACCGCTCGGCATGAAGAAAAGCAAGCACTTCGTGCTGCTGGCCAACTGTGAGGAGGGTCCACTGTCACTCTACAAGGACGTGCTGGGTCTGTGGCTGGGCAAGCAACTGGGCCTCGACTGGACACCAGACATCAAACCTGTGGAACTCGTAATCAACGGCGACTACCGCGGCCTCTATAACCTGGCAGAGCAGGTGCGCGTGGACCCCGACCGCGTCAACGTGGTGGAGCAGGACGACGGGGAGACCGACCCCGAGTTGGTAACTGGCGGCTGGCTCGTGGAAATCGACAACTATGATGCTCCAGCTTACGCCAGTGGTGACGGTGGGCAAGTCATTAACACCACCAACACTGGTGGAGGCCACGACGAAGGAACCACGCAGACGACCAATTCACAGGTGGTGATGCGCACGAGGGCCGACGGCAGCCTGATGCGTTTCACGCCCAAGACGCCCGAGGTGCTCTCGGAAGTGCAGCGCGCCTACCTCATCGACCTCGTTCTCGCAGTCGATTCGCTCATCAACGTGGAAGACAAGGACAATCGGGCGTGGGAGGAACTTATAGACCTCGATGCGCTCGCGCGCTACTACCTGGTGAACGAGGTGATGTATGACGTGGAAGCCTTCAACGCCAACTGCTACTGGCATAAGGAACGAGGCGACGACGCCAAGATGGTATTCGGACCTGTGTGGGACTTCGGCGCGGCGGCCGACGAGTGGACGCCCGAGCAGGAGAGCTTCCTTTACAATAACGAGTACATGATGCCGTTCCGGCCCAACCACTGGATAGGTGAAATCGCCAAGTTCCCGCGATTCCAGCAACGCGTAAAGGCGCACTGGAGCCACTATGTGAACGATGTGCATCCCGAAATGGCTTCCAAGCTGGTGCAACACTACCAGACCGTCGCCACGGCGGCCACCGACGGTGACTACCGCCGTTGGCCGCAATACAACGGCAACGGAGCACTAAGCGCCGCCCGATCTGTCCTGCAGCAAGTAGAGCAACACTACAACTGGCTTATTACGCAGTGGGGCCACGGCTACCCGGGTGACGTCAATGGTGATGACGTGGTGAATGGTGCCGATGTGACGGCCCTCTACAATGTGCTGCTTAATGACGCCCCGGCAGCCGGCAATGCCGACGTGAACAACGACGGCATCGTCAACGGCGCCGACGTGACTGCGCTGTACAACCTACTTCTCAATTAGGAACTGATTTAATTAGGAATGAGGAATTAGTTCAATTAGGAATGAGGAATGAGAAATTAGGAATTGGTTCAATTAGGAATGAGGAGTTTGGTCAATGTATAATTCATCGTTTGGCAAAAGGCTCAAGGCTCATATTGTCATTCATTGTTCTTTATTGTATGACTTCCCCACCGCAAATATTATCAGACGACAAAAACAATAAAAACAACCATACTTTTGTACTTATGAACACTTCTGTTCTTATGTCTTATCATGCTCTGCTGCGCCCCTGCAAGCTCATAGCTCAATGCTTAGTGATAGCGGTGGTGGCGTGGATGGCTGCTGGGTGTCACGAGGGTGGCGGCGTGGCCCACGATGCGCGGCTGCTGGCCATCGACAGCATTGTTGATACCGACAGCGTGGCGGCGTGGCAGCAATTGCAGGCGGTGGACAGCGCGTCGCTGGCGAGCGAGGGCGACCGCATGCTCTACGCCCTGCTCCACCAGCAAATCCTTTACAAACAGTACCTACCGCTCGACACCGTGTTGCTTACCAAGCTGCGCGACTATTACGGCACACACCCCAACGGCAACCGCCTGACACGCGCGCTGATGCTGAGCGGCGGGGCCTGCGAAGATGCGGGCCAGCCCGTCGAGGCCATCGATTGGTACAAGTGTGCCGAAAGCGAAGGTGAACAAAGCAATTCCACCTTCCTGCTGGCCTTCGCGAAGTTCCGCATGGCCAAGGTATATAATGCGGCCTATACGCAGGACAGTACCCACATCGTCAAATTTAAGGAAGCTGCCCCGCTGTTCCATGCTGCAGGCGCACCCACCTATGAATGCGAATGCCTCAAGGAAATCGGTGCCGCCTATCGGCTTCGCAATGCAGACAGTGCCTACCACTACCTGTCGCGCGCTCTCGAAATGGCGACCGAAATGGGCGATACGGCGCAGATTTTCGACAATCTGTCGCTGATGGCAGGATACTACTATTGCATCGAGGACTACGCGCGGTGCAAGAACCTCGCCGTGGAAGTCCTCGCACGCGGACATCAATGGTTGCGTCTCCACACGCTAAATGCCACCTACAACAACGCGGCATTTGCCTATGCGAAACTGGGCATGGCTGATTCGGCACTCTACTACAACCAGCACAAACCGGCATCGCCGCAACCCGGGCTGGACGAAATGAACTACCACCGCACGCTGTCGCTCATCGCACAAGCCGAGGGCAACGCCGACGAATATATCCGCCATAACCTTGCCGAAGACGAGATTTCCGATTCCATACTGCTGGCCTCAAAACAGGGCGAAATCAAAGCCGTCGAGGCGAAATACGATGTGAGCCAAGCCGAACTAAGGACTACGCGCACACGTCTCATGCTCATCATCGCCATGCTCGTGCTGGCAGTGATGGCCCTGTGCATCGCCTTTCTCATCTTTAGGCAGCAGCAGCGCAACAAGCAGTTTGCACTGGAAATGGAGCTATTGCGCGACGAACTCGCCCACAGCGTCGCCGAACTGGAGGAAACGCGGCTTGCCAACGAATCGTCACCCTCGGCGGCCAATGCCGCCGATAGCGAATTGCAGGATTCGACTCAGACCACCGCTGCGCTACGCTCCATGGCACGGTCTTACTTGACATCAATTCGCGACCACTTGGAGGCATACTATAATTTCAGCCACAACACCAAGCAATTCGCAGCCTATTTCAAAGCGCAGGTCAACAAGTTTGCCAACGATGAGGAGTTTTGGGCAAATCTAAAAAAATATCTCGACAATACCCACAACGGACTCATCACCAACTTAGAGCGGCAACAACCAAAATTGACCGATGTCGATGTGAAATTCATCTGCCTCGACTGCTGCGACTTCCCGCCGGGCGTAATCATGCTCTTGATGGGTTACACCACCACCCACTCGGTTGAGAACCGCCGCTATGTGATTGCCAAGCGATTAGGGTACAAAATAAAGGACTTGATTGTTAACAAATTGACGAGCTGACAAGCAAAAAGTAGCGGCACACGGCTGATAGCCGGTTTACTCGTCAACACGGCACAGGTGAGCGAGAAGGGCCGGCACCGAGGACACTTCGTGGGATGCGCGGCCCGGGCTCTCCACCAAAAAACGGGTGGGAGATGCGGCACGCACCCTAATGTTGGCGGCAGGAGCCACGCCCACGCCATGGCGCAAGAGTGCCGCGATGAGGCACCGGCGCAGGAGGGGCTCGTCACAGTCGAGCGACACCGATTTGGCGGTGGGCAGCACTGCCTCGTAGTCGCCGAGCTCGTTGTTGAACGCGAGGGCCTCGCTGGTAAACACGTGCCCCATGATGCCGCTTAGCACCACTTCTTCGGTGGGCCCGGCCACTACACTACGGTCGGCGGTGATAACCCACAGTTCGTCGGCCAGCAGCAGTGACTGCGAAATATCGTGGCTCGACAACAAGATGGCCTTGCCCTGCTCATGGGCAAGGCGATGAAGGAGCGTCATCATCTCTATGCGGCTGGCCACATCGAGGAATGCCGTGGGCTCGTCGAGGACGATGAGCGGCGTGCGCTGCGCCAGCGCCTTGGCAATCATTACCTTTTGGCGTTCGCCGTCGCTCAGGTCAGCAATCATCGCCTCCCGTTTGTGGGCGATGCCCACGCTCTCGAGCGCCTCATCGACCACCTCGTGGTCATGGTCGTCGAGGCGTCCCAGCTGTCCCGTGTAAGGCTGCCGTCCCAGTTCCACCAGCTCCCTCACGGTGAGGGCACCGGCAAGGACGCGCTCGGTGGTCACCAGCCCCACGAGCCTCGACCGCTCGCGATAGGACAGCTGATGCAGATCCACGCCCACGCCCGCCAGTTCCACATATCCCGCGAGCGGCCTCGTGGCGCAGGTCACGGCACGCAACAAGGTGGATTTCCCGGCGCCGTTCTGTCCCAGCAAGGCCACGAGCCTTCCGCGCCGCAGCTGCAAGTTCAGTCCCTTCAACAGGACGGTGGTTTGGCATCGGTCGCGGTATCCCACGTCAAGGTCGTGGAGGGAAAGGAATATGTCGTTATCGGGTCTCAGGGGATGTTCAATTGAAATAGTTGATGCGGCGGCGGTTGATAATGATGTAAATGATGATGGGCACGCCGATGATGGGCGTGATGGCATTGATGGGGATGATGCCATAGGGCGAAACGACGCTCACCAAAGCACACGCCAGCGCCACGCAGCCGCCGGCAAGCAATGTGGCCGGCAGCAGGCGCGCATGGTTGCTGGTGCCTAACGACAGGCGGGCGATGTGGGGCACGACGAGGCCGATGAAGGCGATGGGGTCGCAGTAGGCCGTCACCACGGCGGTGAGCAATCCGGTGAGCAGCAGTAGCACGTTGCGGGTGCGGCGCGAGTTCACGCCCAAGTTCTCGGCGTAGCGTTGTCCCAGCAGCAAGGCGTTGAGCGGCTTCACCATGAAAACGGTCAGGCAAAGCGGCACGAGCAGAGCCACCGAGAACAGCAGTAACTGTTCGGTCGATACGCCACTGAATGTGCCGAATCCCCACGTGACATAGCTGTGCACGCCCTCCTCGCTGGCGATGGAGTTGAGCAACGACACGATGCTCGAAGTGAGGTAACTCACCAAAATACCCACGATAAGCAGCATTGTGGAACTGCGCACCACTTGCGCCATGAGCATAAGAATAATCAACACGGCACCCGCGCCCACCAGCGCGCCCACCAGCGTGGCCAAATAGCTACCCGTGGAATGGAGCGTCACCGATGAGCCCACCGTGCCACCCAGGGCGAGCATCACCACGGCCACGCCCAGTCCGGCGCCCGTCGAGACACCTAAGATGGAAGGCCCGGCAAGCGGATTGTTGAAGGTGGTCTGCAACAACAGTCCTGATACCGAGAGCGCGGCACCGGCGAGTGTCGCGGTGACCACCATGGGCAGGCGTGTTTGGAGCACAATGATGTTCCACGCCCTATTTTCGCTCGGATGGCCCGTGAGGATGTTCCACACCTCTGCCGCCTCGATATCGACCGACCCAAAGAACAGGCAAGCGGCCGCCAGAAGCAAGAGCACTGCGGCGAGCACGACGAGGGTGAGGGTGAAACGGCTACGGCTCATGGGCAATCGCTATTGGAGTTTCTTGAAAAAGACGAGTTCGCCGCTTCGCTGCGACGGATGGAAAATTTGATAATATTCCTGCAAAAGCACATCGGGATGGAACGGGAAGCGCTCGAAAAAATGCGGCGCATTGGTGTCGCAACCATAGACCTGGCCACGCTTGAAAGCCTCAAACTCGGCGTTGAGCGAGTAGCTGCCGCGGAGGGCATCGAGCGAGTTGATAGCGAACGACTTGATGAGCCACACGTCGGCGTCCTGAGCCCGCGCCAGCACTTGGTTGAAGTCGAGCGTGAGCGAACCCGTGTGCTTATCGTCGGCCCACGGGTAATCACCGCCGGCGTCCATGATGAGGCATGCCATGTAGCTCTGCCCGCCCGGCACGTTCCACACGCCGTTAATCACGTTCTCGGTGAGCACCACGGGCTTTTTGTCGCTCGATTGAGCCACCTGTTGCTTAATTGCATTGTAACGTGCCACCACTGCCTCATAGACACTGTCGGCCTCGGCACGCTTGCCCAGCAGTTCGCCGTAGAACTTAATCCATTCGGCACGGCCAAGCGGCGTATATTCCATATAGTCGGCACACTCGATGATGGGGATGCCTAACTCGGTGATATGGCCGTAACTCGCGTCCTGGTAGGGCGACAGCAGGATGGCGTCGGGCTGCATGGCAACGACTTTCTCCACTGTGGGCTGCATCGACGAACCGCAGTCGGTGATGGTGCCGTTTTCAAGCCCTTTGGTCACGTCGGGGTCGTTGAAGAACTGGGAATCGGTCACGCCCCTGACGGCAGCCCAGCAGCCCAGTTCCTTGAACAGGCTGGTGTGCACCGCGCTATAAACGAGGGCGTGACGCAGTGGTGTGCGTACTACCACGCCGTCGGGCAAATCGGTCGGTAATTCCTCGTCGGCCGGCACTAGCACATAGCGCTGCAACACACGGCCCTCGTTCCACGGGTCGGTAATGATGGCCAAGGTGTAGCCTTCGCCGCGCTTCATCGTGAGCAGTTGCGCCTGCGTGATGACGGTGTCGTTGACCGCTTCGTCATCGCCCGCAGTACGCCTTTCGTCTCGGCATGAGCCCAGCGCAAACGCCAACACGAGCAGCGCCAACAATATCTTATTTAATGCAAAATTCATTATGCACAATCTGTTCCTTTAATAGAAATCTAAAAACTAGAAACTAATCTAAAATCTCACTCCCCAATCTCCACTATTTGCTTGAACTCTTTCCAGTGGTTGGCCTTTTTGTAGGCCTCCACAGTGCCGGCGGGCACAGCAACCTGCACCTTATTGTTGCTCACCTTTCCCAAAGTGGGAGGAGTGGTTGCACGGCACACAATCATTTGCAGGTTCTTACATTTCTCGGCAATTTTGTTCCCGATGGTGCTCACTGTAGCGGGTATCTCGAGCGTCTTGATGGTGGTTTCGCGGAAAGCATTGTCGCCAATCGAAGCCAATAGCTCCGGCAGGCTAATCACGGACAACGACTTGCAGCCACGGAACGCCTCTTTCTCGATGGTGGCCGCCGAGGGAATTACGACTTGTGTGAGCGACTGGCAGTCGCGGAAGGCCTCTTTACCAATCGTGTTGAGGCCCGAGCCGAACTCCACATTGCTCAGCGACTTGCAACCGTGGAATGCGCCTTGGCCGATTGACGTCACCGAAGCCGGCAACACCACCGACTGCAGGCCGCTCTCGCGGAACGCTTCCTGTCCTATTGTCGCAAGACCTGTGGGCAAGTTGATAGTACGCAGGTTGGAGCAACCCTTAAAAGTGTGGGTGGGTAACGTCTTAAGCGAGGCGGACAAATCGCACAACTGCAAGTATTTGCAATTGGAAAACACGCCCGCGCCCATCTTATTGACCGACGACGGCATCGACACCGAAATGAGGGTCGAGCTCGCGAAGGCCGAGGCGTCAATGGATTTCACGCCATTGGGCACGGTATAGGCACCGCCACGCTTGGGAGGATAGAGCAGGAGCACCTCGCCCGAGGCATCGAAGAGGGCGCCATCCTCGTAGGTGTAATAGCGGCTGCCTGACTCCACGACAAACTCGGTGAGATTGGGTAGGTAGCCGGGATAGTCGTTACCTATTTTGGTGGTCGCTGGGATATATAGCGAGGCAATCGGCATGTTATCGAGGGCTTTCTCGCCCAAGGACGTAAGGTTACGGGGCAGATTCAGCTGAGTCATCTTCGTGTCCTTGAAGCACGAGGGGCCTATTTCGCGCAGGTTGCGCGGTAGGTCCAGGCTGCGCAGCGAGGAGCAGTTCTCGAAACAACCCTCGCCCAGCGTCTCCACGGCGTCGGGCAGGCTGATGCGATACAGGCCGTAACAGCTGCCAAAGGCGTGGGCGCCAATGCTGCGCACGTCGCGCGGCATCCTCACCTCCTCGAGGTTGTTGCAGTAGCGGAAAGCGTTGTCGCCAATGAGCCGCGTGCGCTCGGGCAGCACGACTGAGCGCAGGTGCGAGCAGCTCATGAACATCGAGTTGCCCACCACGTCGTGCTCGGTACGGTAGGACCCATAGTAACTGGAGCCGCCGCCCACGATGCGGGCGTAGCGCAAGTCGAGGTCCACATAGTTGTTAATCGACTTGCCGTTATTGTCCTCAGCGTTGTTGCGCTTGAGGATGCGTTGAATTACCTTGATGTCGTCACCATTGATGGGACCATCGATGTTGAGCGCACGCACGCGCTTCTCGGTCTCGGGCGTGAACACTTTATCGAGCTGGCCCACCTCGTGCGTGGTGATTTCGGCCACGTCGCCGTGGAAGTTGTAATCGGCACGCGCGTTCTGAGCTTTCGCCCCTACTGCAGTGAGCGTCACCGTGAGCGCCACCAGCAAAAATCTCATCTTATTCATCGTTATCAGTCGTTTAAAAAGTTTTCCTATATTGCAAAATGCAAAATTAGCAATAAAAACCGAGACTGCCACATTAACTCCCCACAATAATTTACTCTCACCCAAATTTCACCCTGCAGCTTCGACGGCACTAAGGGCAGGAAGGCCTGACAATGTGCCCCATATAGGAATCATGCATTATAATGTTACGGAGTAAAAGGAGTAAAGGAGTTTAAAGGACATAGGACACACAGCTCATAACTCCTTAACTCCCCAAACTCCGTGGACTCTTCTGTTCTTATGTCTTTACGGCAGGACTACGAATGCTCACCACAGTTCAATCTTCGGTGGGCTTTTTTGTGTGAAATTGGGCGGCGATGCAGTTTTATTTTGTCATGTGGGGCAAAATTCGTAATTTTGCACGTTTTAGACATTTTGAACGAAAAATTATCCTATAATAAAGCAAAGAAATGAGTTTAAACATCGTAGTGCTGGCCAAGCAAGTGCCAGACACCCGTAATGTGGGGAAAGACGCGATGAAGGCCGACGGCACCATCAACCGTGCCGCCCTGCCCGCCATCTTCAACCCCGAAGACCTCAATGCCCTCGAACAGGCATTGCAGCTGAAAGAGGCCCATCCGGGCTCAAAAATCACCCTCGTCACGATGGGCCTTCCGCGCAGCGCCGAGATGGTGCGCGAGAGCCTGTACCGCGGTGGCGACGACGGCGTGGTGCTCACCGACCGTCCTCTGGGCGGTGCCGACACACTCGCCACCAGCTATTCGCTGGCGCAGACCATCAAGCACCTGGGCAAGGTGGACATCATCGTGGGCGGTCGTCAGGCCATCGACGGCGACACCGCCCAAGTGGGTCCGCAAATCGCCGAGAAACTGGGTCTGCCCCAAGTGACCTATGCCGAGAAACTTACCGTCAACAACGGAATCGCCACCGTGAAGCGCCGCATCGAGCGCGGCTTCGAGACCGTGGAGTGCCCGTTGCCCTGTGTGGTGACCGTGAACGGGAGCGCCGACGCCTGCCGTCCCCGCAACGCCAAATTGGTGCAGAAATTCAAATACGCCGTGACTCCCAGCGAAAAAGCCGGGTTGAGTGAGGCACGCCAGGCCCTCGTGGAGCAACGTCCGTACCTCCAAATCCGCGAATGGGGCGTGGCTGACATAGAGGCCGACCCCGAACAGATTGGCATGAAGGGTTCGCCCACGAAGGTGAAAACCGTGGTAAACGTGGTGTTCCAAGCCAAGGAGAGCAAGAAAATCGAAGCTACCGACGAGGCCGAACTTGAAGGACTCGTGCAAGAGCTCATCGCCGACCACATTATTGGATAATCAGCAAAAAACAGTTACGACAATGGAAGATAAACATAACCTGATAGTATATTGCGAGTATGACGAAGGACGCGTGGCCGACGTGAGCCTCGAACTGCTCACCAAGGGACGCACCCTGGCCACCGCGCGCGGCATCCGCCTCGAGGCCCTCGTCCTCGGCGACAAGCTCGAAGGCATCGAGGAGCAGTTGTTCCCCTACGGCGTCGATGTGGTCTATAAGATGGAGGACAGCCGTCTGTTCCCCTACACTTCGCTTCCCCATGCCAGCGCCGTCATCAACCTGTTCAAAGAGATAGAGCCGGAAATCTGCCTCATGGGTGCCACCTCGATAGGACGCGACCTGGGACCGCGCGTGTCGTCGTGCCTGCACAGCGGCCTCACCGCCGACTGCACATCGCTCGAAATCGGCGACCACACCGACCCCATCACTCAGAAAGAGTACAAGAACCTGCTGTATCAAATACGCCCAGCCTTCGGTGGCAACATCGTCGCCACCATCGTCAACCCCGAGTGCCGTCCCCAGATGGCCACGGTGCGCGAAGGCGTGATGAAGAAAGAAATCTTCGATGAGAACTACCGCGGCACTATCGTCAACCTCAAGGCCGATGACTATGTGGATCCCGCAAGCTATGTGGTGAAAATCATCGACCGCGAAATTGAAAAGAGTAAGGTCAATATCAAGAACTCGGCTATCATCGTTGCCGGCGGATACGGCGTGGGAAGCAAAGAGAACTTTGACCTCATCTTCCAACTCGCCGACGTGCTCGGCGGGGAAGTGGGCGCCAGCCGCGCCGCCGTCGATGCCGGCTTCGTGGAGCATGACCGCCAAATCGGGCAAACGGGCGTCACCGTGCGTCCCAAGCTCTACATCGCCTGCGGCATCTCGGGCCAAATCCAGCACGTGGCGGGCATGAACGAGAGCTCGATTATCATCAGTATCAACAACGACCCCAACGCGCCTATCAACACGATAGCTGACTATGTCATTACCGGCGACCTCGAGGAGGTCATTCCCAAGCTCATCAAGTATTACAAGAAAAATTCAAAATAAATGGCAAACTTTTATACCGACAATAAGGCGCTCCGCTACTACCTCCACCACCCACTGATGGAGAAAATCGTGGCCATGAAAGAGCGCGACTACACCCAGTGCAAACAGTTTGATTACGCCCCCCTCGACTTTGAGGACGCGATGGACTCCTACGAGCGCATCCTCGAAATCACGGGCGAAATAGCCGGAGACATCATCGCGCCCAACGCCGAGAGCGTCGATAAGGAAGGCCCCCACCACGCCAATGGCCGCGTGACCTACGCCAGCAAGACTATCGAGAACCTCGACGCCACGCGCAAAGCAGGCCTCCACGGCATCTCCATGCCTCGCAAGTACGGCGGTCTGAACATCCCCAATGTGACGTTCTCAATGCTCAGCGAGATGATAGCGCAATCCGATGCCGGTTTCCAGAACGTGTGGAGCCTGCAGAGCTGCATCGACACCCTGTTTGAAGCCGGCGACGAGGAGCAATTCAAGCGCTACATCCCGCG
>JAGCUP010000088.1 GCA_017962765.1 Muribaculaceae bacterium
AAATTTATGAAACAAAAAATTTTAAGCTCTGTATTGATTGCAGTGGCCTTGCTGGCCGCCCTGCCAGCCAACGCCTATGACTTTATGGTCAAGGGCATCGCTTATAACATCACTAGCAACGGCACTGTCGAGGTGACTCACAGAGGCTCATATAAATACAGTGGCGACATCATTATCCCGAGCAGTGTCACTTACGAGGGCACCACTTACTCCGTCACCACCATCGGCGAAGATGCGTTCATGTCTTGCCTCAACTTGACGAGTGTCATCATCCCCAACTCCATTACAGCCATAGGCAATTCGGCGTTCTCTGCTTGCGGCTTTACGACCATTACCATACCAAACTCCGTCATAACCATAGGCAACTCAGCGTTTGCTGGTTGTCTCGGCTTAACAAGTGTCACTATTCCCAACTCAGTTACAGCCATTGGCGAAGATGCGTTCGAAATGTGCAGTGGCTTGACGAGCGTCATCATCCCCAACTCTGTCACAGTCATCGGCGAAAGGGCGTTCGCCGCTTGCGACGGATTGATATCCATTCTGGTTGAGAGTGGCAACACGGTCTATGATTAACGTGATAACTGCAATGCAATCATTGAAACAGCCTCAAACACTTTAATCACTGGTTGTAAAAACACTATTATCCCCATCTCCATCACCTCCATCGGCGAATCGGCATTCAATCGTTGCAGAGACTTGACAAGCGTCACCATACCCAACTCCGTCACTGCCATCGGCGAAGCTGCGTTCTTTGGTTGCAGTGGCTTGACGACCGTCACCATACCCAACTCCGTCACTGCCATCGGCGAATGGGCGTTCTCTGGTTGCAGCGGCTTGACGAATGTCATCATCCCCAACTCCGTCACTGCCATCGGCGAATGGGCGTTCAGGGGTTGCAGCAGCTTGGCAAGCGTCACTATTCCCAACTCCATCACTGCCATCGGCAACTCAGCGTTTGCTGGATGCGACGGCATGACGAGCGTGACTATCCCTAACTCCGTCACAGACATAGGCAAAGGGGCGTTCTCTAATTGCTTCGGTTTGACGAGCGTGACCATTCCTAACTCCGTCACAACCATCGGCGACGCGGCGTTCTTTGGTTGCAGCGCATTGACGACCGTGACTATTCCCAACTCCGTCACAACCATCGGCGAAGGAGCGTTCCGTGATTGCTATGACTTGGCGAGCGTGACTATTCCCAACTCCGTCACAGCCATCGGCGAAGGGGCGTTCAAAGAATGCTTCAGCTTGACCTCCATATATGCTTATCCCGACCCATCTAAAGTTGCCCTTGGAGAAGATATTTTTTCTGACGTGGAAAAATCAGTTTGTGTTTTATATGTCCCATCTGATTTTTTAGATGCCTATAAAGCATCCCCCCAGTGGAAAGATTTTGAACACATCGAACCTCTTCCCTGAGGTTGACGTGAACAGCGACTGTGCAGTCAGCGTAATCCAAAGCTCCGCTTTGGAAAAACTATAAACTATAAGCTAAATCAGTTGCGGCGCGCGATGATGAAGTCGAAGATGTCGCACAACGCGCGCGTCACCTCGTTGTCGCCGTAGCCGGCGAGGAGGCCGGCGGCCTCGTCGCGCAAGCGGCGCATCACGTCATAGGCATAGTCAATGCCGCCGCACTCCTTGGCCCACTCGACGAGCGCCGTGATGTCGGCCGGCTCCAGCTCCGGCTTGTGCACCAAAGCCCGCATCGCCTCGTGGCCACGACGTTCGGTGAGCGAAAGGGCGTAGATAAGGGGCAAAGTAATCTTCCCTTCCACGAGGTCGTTGCCGGTGGGTTTGCCCACGGTGGGGTCATCGAAGTAGTCGAAGGTGTCGTCCTTGATTTGGAAACACAGGCCCAGCTTTCTCGCCCACTGTCGCAAGGGCTCCACACGTCCGTCGGGGGCTCCGCCGGCAATGGCGCCCATCTCCACGCAACAGGTGAAGAGCGAAGCCGTCTTTTTATCGATGATGCGCAGGTAACCGGCCTCGGTGAGGTCACGCTGCCGCGCGTTGTCAATCTGGTCCACCTCGCCCAGCGCCAGGTCGCGTCCAAGGTCGGCCATGATGCCAATGATGCGGTGGTTGCCGGTTTGCGCGGCACAGGCCAGCGCATTGCTCACGAAAAAGTCGCCCACGAGCACCGCCACATGGTTGTCCCACACGCCGTTAATCGTGGCGCGTCCGCGACGCATCTGGCTCTGATCGAGCACGTCGTCGTGAATGAGCGAAGCGTTGTGGAGCAGTTCCACGGCGGCACCCGCGTTGAGCACGCCCTCGTTGACGGTGCCCAACAGCTTGGCGCTCAATAGCACGAGCATGGGCCGCAACTGCTTGCCCTTGACACCGAGATACCGCGACACGATAGCGTTCATCATCGTATTGTCGCTGTGCAGCACACTCTCGATGATGTGGTTAAGCCGCGCCATTTCGGGCGCTATCGACTGTTGTATTTCGGCTATGCGTGACATAGGTTTTCAAAAATCGGGGCAAATTTAGCAAAAATGCAGCAATCACGCCACATCACACCCCATTTTTTTGCCTTAAATCCTGTTTTGCGTTATTGTTACGGCATTTTGCAGCCAAAATAGGCGGTAGCTCCACAATAAAAATGAAAAACTTTGTCTTTCATTTTGTAGTGTGTGCGGTTTGCACTAATTTTGCGTGCATGAAAACAACATTAAGGATTTTTCTCGCGGTGCTCGTGGCAATTGTTTTCGCCGCTTGCACCGGTAATCCCGTGGAGCGAGCCGTGCGCGACGCCTTCCTCACGGGCGACACCACGGCAGCCCGATACGACAGCATCTGCCACCTCATCACCGCCAGCCCCGACCATTACGAGCAATTCGTCGATGACAAGGGCGTTATCAACGTGGCGCAACTGCAAGCCTACATCAACGAGGTGGGGCAAGGACTTCGGCCGCCCATGACGTGGAACATCACGGGCTACGGCCTGGGCGAGCCCTCACTGGCCATCTACTTCGAGCGCAGCGGTTCCATGGTGCCCTACGATACGCAGGGCGGCGCGGGTCAGCTTAAGAAAGCGGTGAACGACCTCATCAACTTCTTCCCGGGCAGCGACGTGGCAATCCATATCGTCAACGACGACATCTATCCCTACCAGGGCAGCGTCGACGACTTCCTACAAGACCGCGACATCTACGCCAGCACGGCAGGCGTGGGCAACGCGGCCACCACCGATTTCAAGCGTATCTTCGAGAAAATCCTTGAGGCGCAGCCTGCCGGCAGCATCGCCGTCCTCGTCACCGACATGATTTACTCGCCTGCCGACACCCGCGAGTTGAGCGTGGAAAAGATCTTCAACGAGGAGCAATCGCTGGCCATGTCGCTCATGAAAAAGTATAAGGACAAGTCGTTCATTGTGAGCCGATTCTCTGGCGACTACCACGGCAACTACTACCCCTATAACGGCGCGCCCGTCAGCTACAACGGGCAACGGCCCTTCTACCTCATCGTCATCGCCGACGCTGCCACGCTCGACCGACTCGCCGGCGATAGCCGCTACGCGCGCCTGCTGGCCCCGCCGGGAGCCCAGCACACCTTCCGCTTCAACCAGCCCACGCGCGACGTCGATGCCAACCTCGTACTCGACTGGTGGCAAGACGCAGGACGCTACCGCCTCGACCGCGACGCGGCCCTTACCCTCACCAACGTGGAAGGCGACCACACCACCGGCATACTCGCCTTCACCGTGGCTGTCAATTTCGCGCCGCTGTGCCTGCCGCCCGAATATTTGGCCGACGCCGCCAACTACGAGGTGCGCTCGCAAAGTGGCTACACGCTCACCGTGCGGCCTATCAACGAGGACGACTTCAACAACAATAACCGCGAATACCTCGAAGGAAAGACCCATCTGCTCTTCTTCAAGGGTAAGCCCGCCACGCCGCGCGACGAACTCACCGTGGCGCTGCGCCGTACCTATCCCACATGGGTTGCCGGCGCCACCACCGCCGACGACCGCGTGCCCGACGCCACTACTACCTTCGGCCTCGACCAGGTCCTGCGCGGACTCTACGACGGCAGCGGCGGCGATGGCACCTACACCCAGCTCACTATTCACCTCAACAAATAACCCCCATTCCCCCACCCCATGCGCAACAAACTCCCCTTCCTCATCGTCGGCATCGCCCTCAGCGTGCTCTTCTGGATTTTCAGCGTCGAAATCCTTGACCCCATCAGGTATGGCCGCCAAGGTTTTAACGATGTGCTGTTCAACAACAACGGATATAGCATCGTCGCCATCATCACACTCGCCATGGGATGGGCCGGAGCCGCCGTATATTACTACCTCATTAACTCGGCTGCCTTCGACCGATGGTGGCACTGGCTCGCTATCCTCGTCGTCACCGTGGTCCTCACGCCTTTCGTGTGCTACCTCGCTATCAATCCCATGTTTGCCAACGAAGGCAAGGACTTTGGCCCCGAAATGGTGCAATTCGGCACCTACAACCTGGTGGTGACCGCCGTGGCTTATATCGTGGCCTCTTTCTCCATCAAGTGGTGGAGCAGCAACTGCCGTCACTCGCCATTTTAGCCGAAACTTGTCAGGGCGATTTTGTGGAAAAGTTATTAACAATTTGACTCATATTCCAAATCCATTGCTTAACTTTGCAGTTTGAAAAAGGACTTCAATCTGCCACTTTAATGCGAAAAATCATCACCATAGGAGAATCGGTGCTCGACACCCTCTATCGCGGCAACCAGCCCGTCAAGGCCTTCGTTGGAGGACGACTCGCTTGCGCCGCCGCCTCGCTCGGAACCATGGGTCATACCGTGGCCTTGGTGAGCGAGTGCGCCACCGACCGCGTGGGCGACCTTATCGTCGACTTCCTCGAGCGGCACCACGTCGACACCCACTCCATCGACCGCTACACCGACGGCAACACGCCCGTCGCCGCCATTTTCGCCGGAGAGAACGGCGAGCGCGACACCATCATCAACTACCGCCACTACCCCGCCGACCGCTTCGATGTCATTTGGCCCCGCATCGACGAGAACGACATCGTGCTCTTCGGATCGCTATATGCCATCGACACGCCGCAGCGCGAGCGCCTCTTCGAGCTCGTTAACTATGCCGCGCAGCGCAAGGCCATCCTCCTCTACCTGCCTGGATTCCAACACGGCATCCACTACCGAATCACGCGCGTCATGCCCGCCATCCTCGAGAACCTCGAGATTGCCGACCTCGTCATTGCACATGACCGTGACCTCCACGACATATTCCCGGGCGAGAGCGCCGAGGAAGCTTTCCACAACCACATCGAATACTACGCCGACACCTACCTCCACATCGCCGCTAACCTCGACGTGACCATGATGAGACGCGGCGAGAAGTTTACCGCCACAACCAAGAAGGCCACCAACCTACTTGGATGGCAGGCCGGATTTACCGCAGGAATCATCGACCAGCTCATCACGCGCGACATCAACCGCGACGACATCCAGCACATCGAGTCCACCATGTGGCAAGACATCATCGCCAAGGCTTGCGACATCGCCACACTATGCGCCGCCAGCGACGACAACACCTACGAGAGGCCTCCTAAATCCTGATGAAACTGCTACCCGTCGACACCGCTTTCCCGCGCCTCGCCGGCGACCACACCGTAGCGCGCGCGCTCATCTATGCCAACGATGCCTTGCCGCCCGTCGAGGACAAGCCGCTGGCCGACGAGATTGAGGTGCGCATGCTCTTCATCAGGCATCTGCTCAGCGACGACGAGCTTGCGCAGCAGGCACCGGCCGCCATCGACACCCTCCTGTTCAGCGAGCGACTGTGCGACAACCTGCCACCGCTCCACGCCGCCTGGCTGTGGATGGCGCGCATGAGCACTTTCATCGCCCACGACGACCTCATGCTGGCACTGGGTGCCGCCGAGAATGCCTTGAACGTGATGACCGACATCACGCAAAAGAAAAACGAGGATTTTCTCGCGCTGCTCGCCACCGTGCTCTACAACCTGGCCCACGTGCACCACATGCTGGGCGACAACACGCGCGCCACCAAGGAGCTCACGCGCGCCCACAAACTTCTCGAGCGACTCGTCAAGAAGAACGAGAAACGCTTCACCCCCATGCTCCTCTTCGCCACCGAGGCTGCCACCGACATCATCAAGTCGAAAAATCAGCAGATGGAGATGCTGGCGCGGTGCCACGACCTTACCGAGCTCTACACCAGCCAGCTCAACGAAAGCGACACGAGCGCCGCCGCCCAAGCCATCAACCAGCTCATCGGCACCCTGGAGCAGGAAGGTAACATCATGCTCGAGATGGGCAACCCGCGTGATGCCATGCGGTATTTCACCAAGGCGCTACGTTACCAAAAACGGCTCAGCGACAACATGGGAATGCGCGAGCTCACCCTCTCATTGGGGCTCGCAAAGAGCCTAAGCCGCATCAAGCAGCGGCGAGCGGCAGCCGAACAGCTTCTCACCTCACTCCTCCCACTGGCCCGCAAACTCGGAGCCACGCGCGAGGCCATCACCATCGAAAACCTCCTCAACAACCGCGCCAAGAACACCCGCATCATGTCCCTGCTCAAAAGCATCTTTTGAGCGGTGAGCTTGTGAGGCTGGTGCTGTATACTTAAATCGCGAGGCAGGTGCCTCGCGATTATAACTTACTGCTCACAGTTCAGGAATTGCATGAGACGGGCCACAGCGCGACCGCGGTGGCTTATGGCGTTCTTTTGGGCGGCAGTCATTTGGGCGAAGGTCACATCGGCTTCGATGGGCTGGAAAATGCTATCGTAGCCGAAACCGCCCTCGCCGTGGCGCTCAGTAAGGATGTGTCCATCGACACGCCCCTCGAAGGTGTGCATCTCGTCGCCAATCAGCAGAACGATAACGGTGCGGAAGTGTGCCGTGCGCCGCTCCTGGGGGACGTCCTTCATCAACCGCAGCACCTTATCGATGTTGCGCTCACTGTTGACTGGCTCACCGCTATAACGGGCCGAATGGACGCCGGGCTCGCCGCCCAGTGCGTCAATTTCCAGGCCGGTGTCATCGCTGAAGCAGTCCACGCCATAGTGTTCGCGCACCCATTGCGCCTTCATCAGCGCGTTGCCCTCAAGGGTGGGTGCCGTTTCGGGGATATCGTCGTGACATCCTATATCGTTGAGCGAAAGGATTTCGTACTTCTCGCCGGCGATTTGTCGCAGCTCGGCGAGTTTGTGTTCGTTGTTCGAAGCAAAAATGAGTTTACGTCGTGTCATTGTGCTGGATGAGATTGATGGTTTCTAAATCGTCGGGCACATGGATGCCGCCTTTGAATTCGTGGCCCGCCTCGAGGATATAGCTCTCGCGACGCGTCGGCAGGTGGGTGTCCTCGGTGTGGTATAACACCAAGTTTTTCACGCACAGCTCACGCGCTATCATTCCCGCGTCGAGCGCCGTGCTGTGGTGCTTCTCGTAAGGGCGGAACTGCTCGCGGTCGCGGTACAGGCAGAAGGCCTCATGCAGTAACCAGTCGGCGCCACGCACCCACTGCTCAGCCACCGGCGCGTAGGGCTCATCGCCCAGGCACACCACGGTCTGCCCATCGGGCAACGTGGCGCGGTAACCAAACTGCTTGAGTTTCGTCGAGCCTATGTCGAAGAAAGTAACCTCCATATCATCGACCTGGAGTGTCTCGCCGTCGTGCACCTCACGCAGCTCGATGGTGTTACCCAGAGCGGACAATATCTTTTGCGGTATCATGATGTTGCACATCGTCTCGAGCGCCGCCTTCACCTCATCGTGGCAATAGATGGTGAGGTTGCCGCGGTATTTACCCTTGTACTGCAGCGGTGAAATCTTGCGTATGAGCCAGATGACGCCCAACAGGTGGTCGGTGTGCACGTGCGTGACCATGATGTGGTGAATATTCTCCACATCGATGCCGGCACGGAACAACTGTCGGAAGATGCCATTGCCGCCGCCACCGTCGGTGAGCATGCCTCCGGCGGGCGTTTTGAGGTAGAAACACGTGTTGTAGCAGCGCGTGCACATCGCGCTTCCCGTTCCCAACATCGTGATTTGTGACATGACTCCTTCCATTGCCGGTTCAGTTTCCGTGTGCCACAGGCAACTCGATGGCAAAGGTGGTACCCTTGCCCAACTCGCTCTCCTTGACGTAGATGCGGCCTGCGTGATATTCCTCGATAATGCGTTTTACCAGTGTCAAACCCAAGCCCCAGCCGCGTTTCTTGGTGGTGAAGCCGGGATTGAACACGTTCTTGAAGTTCTTGCGCGCGATGCCCTTGCCGGTGTCGCGCACCGTGATGAGGGCGCGCTGCTCGTCGCTGGTCACCACCACGTCGATGGCACCCTCGCCGTCCATGGCGTCAACGGCATTCTTCGTCAGGTTCTCCATCACCCACTCGAAGAGCGACTGGCACAGCATCACGCCGCAGTTCTCCTCGTCGAGCGTGTGGATGGTGAGCCGCACGCGTTTGGGTATGCGCGTGCTCATGTAGGTTAGGCTCTGGTGCACCGCCTCGTTGATGAACGTGAGCTCCTTGTCGGGCATCGAGCCGATTTTCGAGAAACGGTCGGCGATAACGCTCAGCCGCTTCACGTCCTTATCCATGTCGTTGACCACGTCGCGACCCACGCCCATGCCCTCGAGCAGCTGCGTCCATGCCATGAGCGACGAGATGGGCGTCCCCAGCTGGTGCGCCGTTTCTTTCGACAGACCCACCCACACCTTGTTCTGTTCGGCCTTCTTGACCGTGGTGAGCGTGAAATAGGCGATGGCGATGAAAATGAGCAACACCGCCAGCTGGATATAGGGATAATAGGCGAGACGGCGCAGCACCGTCGAATCCTCATAGTAGAGGTGCTGCGTGGTCTCGTCGTCAATCTTAATTTCGATGTTGTTGCTCGAATGGCGTAACGATGACAGTTTCTCTTGCAGGTAGGCCTCGTTGGCCGGCGTGAGCGCCATCGGGTTGAGGGTGTCGATGGGCTCGGGAAGGCGGAAGTTGCGGTGCGAGAGGATATTCCCCTCATCATCGACGAGCAACACGGGGATGTTGTGGTTGGCCTCGATGATGCGCATCAGGAAGTCGATGTCGCCCTCCTCGTTGGTGGTGAGCTCGCGCGTCGCGTCGGCCCAGATTTCCATGCGCTCACGCTCCTGCCGTGCCAAGTCCTTGACGAATATGTTAGAGATATACAGGAACACGGCCACGAGCATCAGCGAAATGCCCACAAGGGCAAATTTCCAGATGCGTCGTGAGTCGTATATGTTCCGGATATTCATCGATGCGAAATCCTCACCGCCATGTCACTATCGCTGAGCCACATCACGCACGCTGTCGGATACGGCAGCCTGCTGGGCCTGTTGCTGGCCCTTCCGGCGGTCATACTCCTCCTGCGTGCTGATGCACTCCTTATAGTAGTTGAGAATCCAAGCGGGTAGCTTCATCTCACCTATTTTCTTCATCGCAGCCTCGTAACCATCGGGACAAGCCTTCTTGTAGCCATAGAGCAGTTGTGGCATGAGGCGCATACACGTGAAGGTGGCATCGTCGTCACCATTGCCGTTGCGGTCAATATAAACATGGCCGCGCTCCTCCTGGTAAGCATAATAGCGCACGTGCTTCGCATAGCGCAGAACGCAATTCTCAAAGAGGGTATTGGAACGCCTGGCTGCCTCCTTGTCGCCAGTAGCCTTGGCGATGTCATCGTAGCACTGTGCAACTTGGAAGCCTATCGTTGCCTGGTAAGGACACACCTTTTCGGGTATTTTCGTTTCCATGAGCTTGAGCACCTTGAGCGCCTTGGCATAACGGTCCTTGATATACTCCTCAGTGTCCATGCCACGATGCTTCGACTGGCCAGCCTCGAGTGCGGCATTGGCCACACGCGCCTCGTAGGTGAGCTCATCGACGAGCTGAAGGATGGAAGTGCGGGTACTCGTCACCATGCGCGCCACGGTCTCATCAAGATACACGTCGCGACCCTGGTCGAGGCCGCCCCAGCGGAACTTCTCGGTGACCACCTTATACATCTTGTCGGAATTGCACCCTATGCCGGTGCTATCGTTGCTGATGGGCACCACCTGGTAGGCCATACCGGTGTTCTGCATGTAGTCCTCCAGACCCAGATAATAGTCGCTGGGCACCGTCATGGCAAAGTAGATGGGACGCTTCCAACCTTCGACAATACTCGAAGTAATCAGGTCGAGCGACATCAGGCTGTTAGCTGCCATGCCGCCATAATCCTCGTTGCGGTAGAAACGCCTCAAGTTCACGGGAATATAACCCACGATGCGTGACGAGTCTTCGGGCGACACCACACCAGCCTTGATGGCAGCGGCGGCATCGACGGGAATACCCAGGTTGGTGACCGTGAGCAGGGGCTGGTCCCTCTCGATGGGCGTGCTATAGAATTCACGCAGCGCTTCGGCGGCGTTCACCACCGGCTCGCCGGGCGTGCCCATGACGAAACAATAATTGAGCCTTCCGTAGGCATAGGTCTCGGGACCCGCCTGCATGGGCAGCGGTGTCGATTCGTAGGCACTGTTGCGCATCTGTGCGATATACCAGTCGGTAGCCAGATAGGAGAGGTTCACTACGCGCACGTCGGTGCGGTAGCCTTCCACCTCCTGTGCGTACCACAGCGGTAAGGTGTCGTTGTCGCCATTACAGAAGATGATACCGTTCTCATCGACGCTCGAGAGGTAGTTCATACCGAAGTCGCGCGCGCAATAGCGACCGCTGCGGTCGTGGTCGTCCCACGTCTGGCTCACCATCTGCAGCGGAACCAGGATGCCTATCACGGCGGCCACGGCGGCCACAGCCAAGCTCATCGGGCCACGCTCAACCTTATTAGTTTCGGCGTCGTCCTCGGCCTTGCCCTTGAACAGGGCAAGCACCAACTTCCACAGGCCAGCCACGCCCATGCCCACCCAGATGGCGAAGGCATAGAACGAGCCGGCGTAGGCATAGTCTCGCTCACGCGGCTGTCCCGGCGTCTGGTTGAGGTAAAGCACAATGGCGAGGCCCGTCATAAAGAACAGGAAGAAGATCACCCAGAACTGCTCAATGCCACGCTTGCCGGCGAAAGCCTGCCACACGAGACCGATGATGCCCAGCAGCAATGGCAGCAGGTAGAACACGTTGTGACCCTTGTTCTCCTTGCCATACTCGTCGGGAAGCAGCTCCTGGTCGCCCAGGCGCAAGTTGTCGAGGAACGAGATGCCCGTAATCCAGTTGCCCTTCATCAGGTCGCCGCCGCCCTCGCCCTGCAAGTCGTTCTGGCGACCGACGAAGTTCCACATGAAGTAGCGCCAATACATGTAATTGATTTGGTAGCTGAACAAATACGACAGATTGGCCTTCGCCGTAGGCTTAAGCATAAGCACCGGCGACTGACCTTCCTGTGCCGTGGCGGGCACCTGCTCGAAGGTGTCGTCGCCCATCAGGCTCATGTATTGCCCAATGTGCGAGCTGCTGTAGATGCGCGGCAACAGCATATTCAGCTCGGGGGTCAGTTTCGCATCCTTCGTCGGGCCCAAGCTGTAGTAGCCAGTTTGGTTCGCGTCAACCATACGCGTGAATTGAGTGGGGCCTTCGTTGTAGATGGGATCACCCATCGCGTCTTTGAGATAGGTCGAATAAGGCGTCTCGCCATAGAACAGCGGCGCCTTGCCATACTGGTCGCGGCTCAAGTAGCTGGTGAGGGCGAACGGGCTGTTAGGCGCATTCTCGTTGAGCGGCGTGTTGGCATCGGCGCGGATAAGCACGAGGGCGTAGCTTGAGAAGCCGATGAAAATCATCATGATACCCACCACCACGTTGGCCAGCAGGCGACGGTTGATGCGTTTCATGAAAATGAACACATACACCGACAAGGCAATAATCAGCAACACGGGAATCACCAGACTGTCGCCAAGGAACAGCATGCCCGAGAGCACGATGCTCAAAACGAACGAGACCTTGATGAGCAGGTGGTCGCGGTTGCGGTACAACTCATAGAGGCACCACGACAGCACGCCAAGCAGCAGTATAGCATAGAACAGCACACCGCTGTTGTAGCCCGCACCGAACACGTTCACGAAGAGCAACTCGAAGTAGCCCGACAGCTCCACGAAGCCCGGTTCCAGGCCGTAGAGGATGAGCACAATGACCACAAACGAGATGAGCAACGCAATCAGCGAGCCTTTGAGCGACGTTTCCTTGTAGTAGCGATAGTAGAAGATGAGCGCGATGGCCGGTATCGCCAGCAAGTTCAGCAAGTGAACGCCAAGCGACACACCGAACACGTAAGCAATCAATATCAGATAGCGGTCGCCGGCAGGTGTGCAAGCGCGGTTCTCCCACTTGAGGATGAGCCAGAACACCAGGGCGGTGCAGAACGACGAGAAGGCATAGACCTCGGCCTCGACGGCGCTGAACCAGAAGGTGTCGCTCCATGTATAGACCAACGCGCCGCACAAGCCGCTACCCATCACCACCAGGTACTGGGCCAGTGTCATCTTATCTTCCTCTCCATCCTTGACCACGAGGCGCTTCACCAGGTGGGTGATGGACCAGAACAGCAGCAGGATAGTACCCGCGCTGAATAGCGCGCTCATGGCGTTGACCCACCACGAGACCATGCTCACGTCACCACCGGCAAAGTTGGCCGCGAAGCGCCCTGCGAGAATGAACATGGGGTTGCCGGGCGGGTGTCCGATTTCCTGTTTATAGGCTTGTGAAATAAACTCGGGGCAATCCCAAAAACTTGCCGTGGGCTCAAGAGTGAGCAGGTAAGTGGCAGCGGCCACCACGAAGGTGAACCAGCCAAGCGAGTTGTTGATGATGTTGTATTTCTTCATCAGTAAATATTTTATTCTTGTTTCTTTTTAAAATTGGTTGCAAAGGTAGCTAT
The DNA here is from genome assembly GCA_017962765.1 of Muribaculaceae bacterium. Lineage (GTDB taxonomy): Bacteria > Bacteroidota > Bacteroidia > Bacteroidales > Muribaculaceae > Sodaliphilus. Next base: position 12,879 of record JAGCUP010000088.1, read on the forward strand.
TATTGGTGAAACGGCAAAATCACATCTCAAATCAGGAACCATGTGCTCGTGTCGTAACGAGGCAATGCGTACAGCTGAACGTCGCGCTCGCGCTGCCCCACGGCATTGCTCGCGTCGCCCACGCTAAGGCCCCGGCCCTCGAGCGCGCCGCGCATCGCAGCCAGCGCCAACTCAGGCGTATTGTTGTCGTTGCTCAGGTGGCACAGGAAAATGTGGCGCATCGCTTCGTGGTAATTCTCAGCCACAAACTGCGCCGCAGCCTCGTTGTCGAGGTGCCCCTTGGGGCCACGCACCCGCGCCTTGAGATACTCGGGGTAAGTGCCCGTGTCGAGCATGCGTCGGTCGTAGTTGCTCTCTATCATCAGGCACGTGGCCTGGCTCATGTAGTGGCGGGCACGGTCGCTGATGGTGCCCATGTCGGTAGCCACCACAAAACGGTGGTCGCCCACCTCGATGAAGAAGCCCATGTTGTCAAAGGCATCGTGTGACGTGTCAAATGCCGTGAACGTCATGCCGCCCAACTTGAACGGAATCTCCTTGAATATCGCCTCTTGGCAGTCGCGGATGCGGTTCGACACCTTGTGCAGCGTGAGGATGCCTCGCATCAGCTTGGGCGTGCAGTAAATGCGCAAGTGGCGGTAGGTGCGCACCATCTTGTAAGCGTAACGCACGTGGTCGGCGTGGTCGTGCGTCAGCACGATGCCCTTCACGTCGGTGGGAGCAATGCCGTTGCGGGCCAACTCGGGGAACACATTGTCGGGCGTCACACCCGCGTCAATGAGCACGCCCTGGCCCGCCACGCCCAGGAAAGCGCAGTTGCCACTGCTGCCGCTGCCGAAGCTCGCGAACTGCAACGTCCACTCGTTGCCGCTATCGGTATGCGGCGTTATCGCCGGCTCCTCGGGCTGCGACATCGTGTCGTCTAATAGTGTCTCGTCGAAGCCAAACGAAATGGCTTGCTGACGTGCGCCGTGGTCATATCTGCGGCGCGATTTATCGTTTCGTCGTGTCATGTTCACTTGTATAACAAATATATCGTCGGCACCTTGCCCGATTGTGGAGGGAGTTTCCTCCATTGCGCGATGGTACGCGTCACGGCATGTTCGCCGGCACCCGTCAGGTCGGTGGCCACGCAAAGCCGCAGCGAGGGCGGCAACACGCGGCACAACTCCTCGACGAGGCGGTCGTTGCGGTAAGGCGTCTCGATAAAAATCTGCGTCTGGTCTTCGTGCTCGATGCGACGCACCATCTCCTTCAGGCGGCGAGAGCGTGCGCCAGCCTCGATGGGCAGATAACCCTCAAAGGCGAAACGCTGGCCGTTGAAACCGCTGGCCATCAGGCCCAACAAGATGCTCGACGGACCCACCAGCGGACGCACCACGTAGCCGCGACGCTGCGCCAAAGACACCAGGTCGGCTCCCGGGTCGGCCACGGCAGGGCATCCGGCCTCGCTCATCAGCCCTACGGCCTCGCCATCGGCGAGCGGCGCCAGCATGGCCTCGACGTCCTCGGGACGCGTGTGGCCGTTGAGCTCACTAAAGGTGAGCTTATCGATGTCAATCGCGCGGTCGCATGCCTTGAGAAACCGCCGTGCCGTCCTCACGTTCTCCACTACGAAATGCCGTATCTCCCTTATCACCTGCACGTTGAACTGCGGCAACACCCGCTCGTGGGTGCCGTCGCTCAGCGTGACGGGAATAAGATATAATGCCGGCTCTAACATCTCGATATTCGTCGTTTTACAACAAACTGCAAAATTACTGCAAACCGAGCGCAATACAAAATGAAAATTGACAAATTTTCAATTTTATTGCCGAGGTGCCGCCTAATTTATCTAAAAACACCCCAAAAACCAGCACACGAATCAGCGCCACTTCGATTTGAAGTGACCTTCTGCCTTGTGGGCGGTGCCCACCGAAGAAATTAAATCAATTAATACTTGCCCATTTTACTTTAATAGGTTATACACCTCATCTGTCACAGGTTCCAGCCATTCGTTACTTTCCTCGCCGCCAGTCTTGACGTGGGTGGTCAGGTGTTGGAACCACGAGTCCTTCTGTGCGCCGTGCCAGTGCTTCACGCCCTCGGGGATGTCGATGATGGTGCCGGGCTCCAGGGCGATGGCTTCCTTTCCCCATTCCTGATACCAGCCACGACCGCTGACGCAGATGAGAATCTGACGTGCGCCATGGTGCACGTGCCAGTTGTTGCGGCAACCAGGTTCGAAGGTGACATTGACAGTTGGCAGCACAGATGCCTCACCTTCAGCAAAGTTTGCAGGTTTGATAGGTGCCAAATAGCTGTCGCCTATGAAATACTGTGCATAGTTCGCATTGAAGACTCCCTATGGGAAGCCGCTACGCAAAGTGTAACCCTCGTGATCGAGCCAGGTGCAAAGTTCATCAACTCGTTCCTGACTATTGCCCATGTTCATAGCTCCGCGCTTGTGGGCGGCTAACTGCGGATCAACTCCATCGAGTCCACTCAGCGCTGCAACGGTCACTATCTCACGATCAGCATGAGTCAGTTGGTCGCCAGCGAAGATGTCGCCGAAGAGGTGTGACTTCAGATAATAGTCATCCTGTGGACAGAAATCATAGTTAAACTCACTGCCTGAGAGCTTTGTTTGTGTTTCTTTTCCTAGTTCGTACGCGGCTTTAGCATCGTCCCACGCAGCAGGACGAGTCCAACGTTTGCCCTCTTGCCACCCTGGTTTCTTGTCTTCTAAAACCTTGCTTAGCACTCCCAGTGCGTTCAGCGAGCGAGGGAATCCAGTGTAGGCATAGAGTTGCGAAAACGCTTCCTTAAGTTCATTGATGGTCACGCCATTGTCAAGAGCCGTACGCACGGCAGGCTCCAAA